>NZ_JBSHIM010000021.1:4120-55053 GCF_053618975.1 Microbacterium sp. NPDC055599
GGAGCAGGGGGGGGGGGGGGGGGGGGGGGGTGGGGGGGGGCGTGGGGTTTTTGGGGGGGGGGGGGGGGGGGGGGGGGGGGGGGGGGGGGCGGGCGCCCCCCCCCCCCCCCGACGCGGTGTCACTGGTCCAGCAGACCGGCTTCCTTGTACAGGTCGATGTACTCCTGCACGTTGTCCTTCGTGATCAGCGGGTTGCCGATGTCGACGTTGACCTCGTCCTCGGCGCCCGTGAGCAGGTCGTGCACGGCCTTGAGGTTCAGCTGCGCCAGCTCGCGGGCGTTCTGCAGCGAGGTCGCCGTCATGGTCCCCGCCTCGATGAGCAGCGTGGCCTCGGGGGTGCCGTCCACGCCGAACGCGAGGATGCCGTCGAAGCCGCTCTTGCCCTTCACGGCCTCGAGCGCACCCGACGCCATGTTGTCGTTCATCGAGATGATCGCGTCGATCTGCGGGTTCGCGAGCGACCAGTCCTCCATGAGGGTCATGGCCTCGTCCTTGTTCCAGTTCGCGATGTCCTCCGCGACGATGTTCACGTCGCTGCGCTTCTCGAAGAACTCCTTCTGCCACGCGTCACGGCGGGCCGTGCTGTGGAAGTTGCCCGCCGGGCCGTTCAGCACCACGACGTTGGCGCCGTCGGGGATCTGCTCGACCGCGAGCTCGGCGACCACGGCGCCCTGCTTGTACGGGTCGGCGTCGACCGAGTTGCCGCCGCTCAGGCCTTCGACGCGCGGGTTCGTGGTGATGGTCACGATGCCCGCGTCGATGGACTGCTGGATGTACGGCAGCTGCGCGTCGGCGTTGTTCGCCTGGATGATGATCGCGTCGAACCGGTTGGCGATCGCGTTCTCGATCATCTTGTTCTCGATCTCGTCGTCGGCCTGGCCGTCGAACACCTCGAGAGTGATGTCGTCGTAGTTGCCGGCTTCCTGCTTCATCTCGTTCGCGAGCCACGCGGCGAACGAGTCGGCCTGGGCGCGGGCGATGTACGCGACGCGGTACTCGTCCTTGTCCTCGGAGGCGCCTCCGCCGCCGTTCCCGGCCGGGTTCCCGGTGGTGACGGCGCAGCCGGCGAGGCTGATCGCCGCGGCGGCAGCGGCGCCGAGCGCGATGATCCTGCGGGTAAGACTCTTCATTGTCTTCTCCTGTTTTCTGTGGGTGGGTGAAGCGATGGACGGAGGGGTCAGGACGAGGTCCTGCCGCCTCCCGGATCGGATGCGGACGAGGAGGCTCCGACGGGGAAGGGGTCGCCCTTCGCGTCGGACTTGAGGATGGTGGTCTTCGCCTTGCCGCGCTTGCTGAAGACGTCGTAGGCGACGGCGACGACGATGATGGCGCCCATCACGATCTGCTGGATGTACGAGCCGATCCCGATGAGGTTCATGATGTTGCCGAGGATGCCGACGATCAGCGCGCCCGCGAGGGTGCCCATGACCGTGCCGACGCCGCCCGAGAAGCTGGTGCCGCCGATGATCGGGGCGGTGATGGCCTGCAGCTCGTAGCCGACGCCCGCGTTGGGGAGCCCGGCGTTGACGCGCGACATGAAGATCACGCCCGCGATGCCGACCAGGGCGCCGTTGACGAGGAACGCCTGGTACTTCACCCGCTCGACCGAGATGCCGGCAGCGCGAGCCGCCTCCTCGTTGCCGCCGACCGCGTAGACGGAGCGGCCGTAGCGGGTCTGGTTCATCAGGTACCAGATCACGATGGTGACGCCGATGAGCACCAGCACCGGGATGGGCAGCCAGCCGAGGTTGCCCTGGCCGATGAGGATGAAGTCGCCCAGCTGCAGCACGTTCTGCCCCTGCGTGAGCTCGAGCACCGCGCCGCGCGCCATCAGCATCATGCCGAGGGTCACGATGAACGCGGGGGTCTTCAGCGTCGCCACGAGGAACGCGTTGACGAGGTTGCAGAGCATGCCGATGAGGATGCCGGCGAGGATCGCGAGCAGCAGGTTGCCCGTCGACTTGTAGACCAGCACCGACACGACGCCCGCGAACGCCATGACGGCACCGGCCGACAGGTCGATCATGCCGCCGATGATGAGCGTCATCGCGCCGAACGCGAGGATCGTGATCACGGCGACCTGGCGGAGCACGTTGAAGATGTTGTCGGAGCTCAGGAAGTTCGGGCTCAGGAAGCTCGCCGCGACGATCACCACCAGCAGGATGATGTAGATCGAGAAGCGGTTCACCTCGAGTCTCTTCAGGTTCTGGAGCATTGTCATGCCACCTCGATTTCATTCATGGCGTAGGTGAGGATGGTTTCCTGCGAGAACTGATCGGGCGTCAGCTCCGCGGTGAGGCGTCCGGCCGACATCACGTAGATGCGGTCGCACATCCCGATGAGCTCGGGCAGCTCGGAGGAGATCATGAGGATGCCGCGGCCCTGGCGGGCGAGCTCGGTCATGATCTTGTAGATCTCGAACTTGGCGCCGACGTCGATGCCGCGGGTGGGCTCGTCGAGCAGCAGCACCTTCGGGTCGGCGATCAGCCAGCGGGCGAGGAGCACCTTCTGCTGGTTGCCGCCGCTGAGGTTCGCGATGCGCGTCTGCAGGCTGGGCGCCTTGACGTTCATCTTCTGGAAGTACTCGGTGACGAGCTTCTCCTCCTCGCGGCGCCGCGCGAAGCCCCCGCGAATGACCTTGCGCAGGCTCGCCAGCGTGGCGTTCTTCATGATGCTCAGCTGCGGGACGATGCCGACCAGGCGGCGGTCCTCCGAGAGCATCGCGACGCCGGCCTTGATCGCGTGGGTGGGGTTCTTGATCTTCACGGTCTTCGTGTCGACCTCGATCTCGCCCGCGTCGAGCTTGTCGAGCCCGAACACCGCACGGATGACCTCGCTGCGTCCGGCGCCGATGAGCCCCGCGAGCCCGACGATCTCGCCCGCGCGGATGTGCAGGTCGATGTCCTCGAACATGTGCGCGGCGGAGAGCCCGGTGGCGCGGAACACGGTGTCGCCGATCTCGACCCGCTCCTTGGGGTAGGACTGGTGGTCGAGGTCGCGGCCCACCATCTGCGCGATCACCTGACTGGAGGTGATGTCCGCGGCGGGCTGCGAGCTGACGACGGTGCCGTCGCGCAGCACGCTGATGTCGTCGGCGAGCTCGAAGACCTCGTCCATCTTGTGCGAGATGTAGATGATCGACTTGCCCTGGGCGCGCAGGTCGCGGATCTTCGCGAACAGCGACTCGACCTCCTTGTGCGCGATGGCCGAGGTCGGCTCGTCCATGATCAGCACGTCGGCGCTGTGGTAGACCGCGCGCAGGATCTCCAGGGTCTGGATCTCCGACACGGTGAGGGTGCCCAGGCGTCGGTTGATCGAGAAGTCCAGGCCCTCCTCGGCGAGGATGCGGCGGGCCTCGCTGCGGATGAACCGCCAGTCGACCTTGCCGTACTTCATCGGCAGCCGGCCGAGGAAGAAGCTCTCCGCGATCGTCATGCCCGGCACGTAGTTGAGCTCCTGCGAGATCATCGCGATGCCGCGGGCGCGGGCGTCGATGGGGTTCTTGATCCGCACCTCCTCGCCGCGCACCCGGATCGTCCCGGCGTCGGGCTGGTAGATGCCGTTGATGATCTTCATGAGCGTCGACTTGCCGGCGCCGTTCTCGCCGCACAGGGCGTGCACGGTGCCGGGGCGCACGTCGAAGGAGACGTCGTCGAGGGCCTTCACCCCGGGGAACGACTTCGACACCCCCTCGACCGACAGCAGCGTCTCGCTCATGACGCCGCCTTGACCGACGGCTCGTCCACGCGCCGGGTGCGGGGCAGGACGATGCGCTTGAGCGAGTCGATCGACCCCTCGCCCGACAGCGCCTCCTCGACCTGCTCGATGCCGTACACGTGGGTGACGAGCGAGTCGAGCTCGACCTGGCCGGACTCGAGCAGGGCGCGGGCGATGGGCCAGGTGCCGGTGTAGCGGAAGATGCCGGTGACGTTGAGCTCGCGCATCGCGACCTCGGGCACCGAGAGCGGGAACTCGTCGGCGCTGCCCACCAGCACCACGGTGCCGCCCGCGCGGGTGGATCGGATGCCGTTGACGATCGCGGGGGTGGCGCCCGAGGCGTCGATGAAGACGTTCGCCGCCAGTTCGACGGTGGACTCCGCGGCGGGGTCGACCACGCGGGCGCCGTAGGAGGCGGCGAGCTCGCGGCGGGCCGGGTTGATGTCGGCGACCACGACGTCGACTGCGCCGAACGCCTTCGCGACCTGCGCGGCGATGATGCCGATGGGGCCGCCGCCGGCGATCAGCACGGTGTCGCCCACCTTGATGCCGCCCTTCTGCGCGGCGGCGATGCCCACCGACAGCGGCTCCATGAGCGCGGCGGCGTTGTCGCTGATGGCGTCGGGCACCTCGTAGGCGAAGTCGTCCTGGATCAGCACGTAGTCGCAGAAGGCGCCGTCGATCGGCGGGGTGGCGTAGAACTCCATCTGCGGGCAGAGGTTGTAGTCGCCGGCGCGGCAGAAGTCGCACCGGCGGCACGGGCGCTGCGGCTCGATGGCGACGCGCTGCCCGACGCGGGCGGGGTCGACGTCGGCGCCGACCGCGACGATCCGGCCGCTCACCTCGTGGCCGAGGATCAGCGGGCTCTCGACGACGTAGGGTCCGATGCGTCCGTGCTCGTAGTAGTGCACGTCGGATCCGCAGACGCCGACGCTCGCGACCTCCACGAGCACCTCGTCCGCGGCGGGCGTGGGGACGGGGCGCTCCTCGAGCACCAGGTCCTTCACCCCCCGCAGCACGCTGGCGGTCATCGTGGACGGGATCTCAGACATGAGTGTCCTCTCTCTCGGGGGAAAGCGGGTGGGCCGCGGCCGGCTCGGCCTGCAGGTCGGCGAGGTGCAGGTAGCGGTCCCACACGTCGCTGCGGTCGGCGGCGGGCTCGGTCACCGAGGTGGTGGCGGGGCGCCAGGCCGCGGTCACGGCGGCGACCGTCTCGCCGCGGTGCACGGCGGCGGCCTGGATCGCGGCGCCGCGCGCGGTGCCCTCCGGCGCGTCCACGGTGTGCACGGGCCGCTGCGTGAGGTCGGCGATCACCTGCCGGTAGGCGAGCGAGCGGGCGCCGCCGCCGATCGCGATGGTGAGGCCCGTGGTGGGGATGCCGAGCGCCGCGAGGGCCCGCTCCCCGCGGACGAGTCCGAGCGCGACGCCCTCGAACGCGGCGAGGGCGAGCTGCTCGCGTCCGGTCGCGGTGGTGAGTCCGGCGAGCATGCCCCGGGCGGACGGGAGCCGGGGCGAGCGCTCCCCGTCGAGGTAGGCGGCCAGCACGGGTCGCTCAGGGTCGAGCGGGGCGGCGAGGGCGAGGTCGGTGAGCTCGCGGTGGTCGACGCCGAGCAGCCGCGCGATCGTGTCGGTCACCTTGGTGGCGTTGAGCGTGCAGACGAGCGGCAGGTAGCCGCCGGTCACGTTGGCGACACCGTCGACGGCCCCGGTCACGTCGGCGACCGGGTCGGGCGTGGTCGCGAACACGACGCCCGAGGTGCCGAGGCTGTACGCCACGTCGCCCTCGCCGAGCCCGATGCCCTGGGCGGCGAGGTGCTGGTCGCCGCCACCCGCGCTGACCTGCGCGTCGCGGTCGATGCCGAGCGCGTCGGCCGCGGCGGGGAGGATGCGCCCGGCGGCCTCGTCGGGTCCGAGCACCTCGGGCAGCAGCGGCGCCCAGTCGCGCTCGCCCACCGCCTCGTCGAGGATGTCGGTGCGCCAGCGTCCCGTCGCGGCGGAGTAGTAGCCGGTGCCCGAGGCGTCGGAGCGGTCGGTCACGCGGCGCCCGGTGAGGCGGTACGTGAGCCAGTCGTGCGGCACGGAGAGGTGACGCGCGCGGGCGAGGGTCTCCGGCTCGGTCTCGGCCAGCAGCGCGAGCTTCGACACGGTGATGGCCGCCGACGGCACGATCCCGATCTGCTGCGCCCACCAGGCGGCGGGGTGACGCGCGAGCAGCGCCGCGGCCTGCGGGGCGGAGGTGGTGTCGTTCCACAGTCGCGCGGGGCGCAGGACGCGTCCGTCGGCATCCGACACGACGAGGCCGTGGCACTGCGCACCGACGCCGACCGCGACGATCCGCACGTCGGCGCCGCGGCGGGCCTCGGCCATCGCGGCGACCAGGGCCGCCCACCACGCCTCGGGGTCCTGCTCGCTGACGGGCGGGTGGGTCACGGGGTGGGGGGCGCGCCCGGTGGCGACGAGCGCCCCGGTGGCGGCGTCGCGCAGCTCGACCGTGCACGACTGGGTGGAGCTGTCGACTCCGGCGACCACGTCGATCATCGCGCGACCTCCTCGAACGGGGGGACGGTGAGGCGGGAGGGGTCGGCGGGGAGGTCTTCGAGGCGTCCGACGGCGCCCGCGGGGTGCGTGGTCATGAACTCCGCCCACGTGTAGCCGCGACCGCGCATGAGCACCTCGGCGAGCGCGTCGCCCCACGCGGACTGCGCGATCGTGATGCCGGTGGCCACGATGCCGCCGATGTCGGCCGAGGGCTGCACGGCCACGGCGACGCTGTGGTCGGCGAGCCGCGCGAGGGGGGTGTCGTGGCTGCGGGTGAGGGCGATCACGCGGGCGCCGCGGCCGCGGGCGATGCGGGCGAGCTGCACGACCTCGTCGGAGGCGCCGCCGTTGGAGATCAGCAGCACGAGGTCGTCGGCGGTGATGGCGCCGGAGGCCCCGTGCAGCCCGTCCATCGGGGAGAACGGCAGCGACGGCGTACCGGTGACGGACAGGATGTGCGCCATGCGCCGGGCGACCGTGCCGGAGGTCCCAGAGCCGCCGATGAACAGCTTGCCCGTGGCGGACAGGATCATCGAGGCCGCGGTGACCAGGGTGCCGTCGATCGTGTCGATCAGTGCGCGCACGGCCTCGGCCTCGGCCTGGAGCCGCCCGCGCGCTACCGCCAGGATGTCGTCATCGACGTTCAACACGTTCTCCCTCGATCGCGCCTCGCACATGCTGCGCTCATCTGTGATGCTTGGATGTACGTTTGAGCATAGGAACCGTCGCAAGCCGGAGGAAAGGCAGCCGTCACATATGTCACAGTTTCGTGATTTCAACGCTCAAATGAGCGATGCGACGAAGAGCGTGGATCAGGATCGCGCCCTCATGGCGGCCGTCGCCCGGGCGCACTACCTGGAGGACCGCTCCCGCGTCGACATCTCCGACGCCCTCGGCATCTCGCGCTTCAAGGTCGCCCGCCTGCTCAGCCGCGCCAAGGAGGAGGGCATCGTCACGATCGAGATCCACGACTGGGGTCTCCCCGACGTGGAGCTGAGCCAGCGCCTGCAGGACAAGCTCGGCCTGGAGCGCTGCCTCGTCGTGCGCTCGCACGGAGACGACGATGACGTGCGCCGCCAGATCGGCGCCGCCGCCGCCCGCGCGCTCAGCGAGACGCTGCAGGAGGACGAGGTGCTCGGCGTCACCTGGGGCCGCACGCTCACCGCCACCGCGAGCCAGTTCGCGCACCTGCCGCGCCTGTCGATCGTGCAGCTCACCGGTGTCGTGGCGGGCGACCTCGCCTCCTCCCCGATCGAGGTGGTGCGACAGACCTCGCGTCGCGCGGGAGGCGCGGTGTACCCGATCTTCTCGCCGCTCATCGTGGACGACCGCGAGACCGCGATGAGCCTGCGCCGGCACCCCGACATCCGCTCGGCGATCGACCTGTTCCCCTCCGTCACCACGGCGCTGCTGTCGGTCGGAGCATGGGACCCGCCCGTGTCGCAGGTGCGCGACGTGCTGCCCATCGACGACCTCGCCAACGCGCTCAGCAAGGGGTGCGTCGCCGACATCGCCGGCATCCTCATCCGCAGCGACGGGACCCCCGTCGACACGGAGTTCCAGGACCGCTGCATCAACATCTCGTACGAGCAGCTCCAGAAGGTGCCGCGCGTGGTCGCCGTCGCGGGAGGAGCCGCGAAGGCCGACGCGATCCGCACCGTGTCGCGGGTGGGACTGATCAGCGAACTGTTCACCGACCACGCCCTCGCCCAGGCCGTGCTGGCGGACGACGAGTGATGCGGATCGCCGGGTCGCTGTGGTCCGTGGCCCCGGACGACCGCCTCGACACCGCACTGCGACTGCGCGACGCGGGCCTGGGCCGGCTGCACTGGGACACCACCGACGGGCGGTTCGCCGCGGCCGGGGGCTTCACTCCGGACGACGCCGCCGCGCTGGCCGCGCAGACGGGCATGACGGCCGAGGCGCACGTGATGGCGCACCGCTCCGCGCGCGAGGTCGACGCGTGGGCCGACTTCTGCGACCTCGTGATCGTGCACGTCGAGAGCGCCGACTGGAAGGATGCGGTCGCGCGGATCGAACGCCGGGGCGTGCGCGCCGGGCTCGCCGTCTCCCCGCAGACGCCCGCGACGGCCGTGCCGCTCGACCTGCCCGTGCTGTGCATGTCGATCGTGCCGGGGCAGGCCGGGAGCACGTTCGACGAGCGGGTGCTGGCGAAGCTCTCGGCCCTCCGCGATGCCGCGCCCGCACGACCCCTCGGCGTGGACGGCGGCGTGCGCCGTGAGCACGCGGAGGCCTTGTCCGCGGCCGGCGCCGACTGGGCCGTGGTCGGCACCGACCTCGTGTTCGACGGCACCGCGGCGTGGTCCGACCTGCTGCGGCCCGCCGCTGAGGCCTGAGCCGCGCGGGTCAGGCCGCGGGCGGCAGCTCGTGCCCGAGCGTGCGGGCGGCCTGACGTGCCATGCCCCAGGCGACGAACTCACCCGCGGGCGGTGCCGTCATCGGGATGTCGAGGATGAGCGGCGCGATCTCCCTGACCGCCGCCGACCGGGCGCCGCCGCCGATCAGGATGCCCCGCGCCGTCGGCACCCCGAGCGCGCGGATCGCGTCGAGGCCGTAGCGCAGGCCGCCCAGCACGCCCTCGAACGCGGAACGCGCGAGGTTCTCGCGCGTGGTGACCGCGAGGGTCATGCCGAACAGGGTGCCCGTGGCGTCGGGCAGGTTCGGCGTGCGCTCCCCCTCGAAGTACGGCTCCAGCACCAGTCCCCCGGCACCCGGGTCGGCGGCGAGCGCGAGCCGCCCGAGCTCCTCGTGGTCCACCGCGAGCAGCGTGGCCAGCGTGTCGAGCACGCGCGCCGCGTTCACGGTCGCGACGAGAGGCAGGTGGCCCCCGGCCGCGTCGGCGAAGCCCGCGACCATGCCCGACGGGTCGATCGTGCGGTGGGCACTCGTGGCGAACACCGTGCCGCTCGTGCCGATCGACACCACCACGTCGCCCACGGCCGCGCCGAGCCCCAGCGCCGCACCGGCGTTGTCGCCCGACCCGGGACCGACCCGGCGCCCGTCCGCATCGGTCACGGCCGCGTCGTGCGCGAGCACGCGAGGCAGGATCGCGTCGTGGCCGAGCGCGGCGGCGAAGAGCTCGCGGTCGTAGCCCGCGTCGGTCCAGTAGCCGGTGCCCGAGGCCTCGGAGCGGTCGGTGACCAGCTCGTCGAGATCGGCTCCGCGCGGCGCGTCCGGTCCGAAGCCGCGCAACCGCCAGGTGAGCCAGTCGTGGGGCAGGGCGACCGCTCGCACGTGCGCGGCGTGCTCCGGCTCGTGCTCGCGCAGCCACCGCACCTTGGTGAGCGTGAACGACGGCACGGGCACCAGGCCCGTGCGCTCGGCGAGGGCGGCGGCGCCGTGCTCCGCGATCAGGGCGGCCGCCGCGTCTGCCGAGCGCAGGTCGTTCCACAGCAGGGCCGGTCGCACGACCCGTCCCCGGCCGTCGAGCGCGACCATGCCGTGCTGCTGTCCGCTGATCGCCCAGGCCCGCACGTCGTCGAACCCGCCCGCCGCGGCGATCGCGGCCTGCAGCGCCCGCCACCACTCCTCCGGGTCGACCTCGGTGCCCGGCGGGTGCGGTGCACGCCCCTCGCGGATCACCCGACCGGAGAGGGCGTCGGCGATGACGACCTTGCAGGACTGGGTCGAGGAGTCGATTCCCGCCACGAGTTCCATCCTGCGATCATCCCACGGCGTCAGAGCCATCCCTTGTTCTTGAACGCCGCGTAGAGTCCGAGGCCCATCGCGACCATGAGCGCGAGCGCCATCGGATAGCCGAGCAGCCAGTGCAGCTCGGGCATGTGGTCGAAGTTCATGCCGTAGATCGTGCCGACCAGGGTCGGGGCGAACAGGATCGCCGCCCAGCCGGAGATCTTCTTCACCTCTTCGTTCTGCCGGATGCTGAGCTCGGTCATGCGCCGCATCTCCTCGTTCTGGCGGCGCGCGACGATGGTCGACTCGACCGTGAGCGCGTTGTCGAGCACGGTGCGGAACGTGGTCGCCCTGTCGCTCACGCGCAAGGTGTGGTCGAGCACGTCGCGCAGGTACCGCTGCAGCTCCTCGCTCACCCGGTACTTGTCGGAACCGCGCAGGAGCGCCTCGAGCATGCCGACGAGCGGCTGGGTGGCGCGCTGGAAGTCGATCACCTCGCGGCCCAGGTCGTAGATGCGCTGCGTGGCGTCCACATCCTCCTCGAACAGCTGGCTCTCGATCTCGTCGATGTCGTTCTCGAGGCCGGCGAGCACGGGGGCGTACTCGTCGACCACCTCGTCGAGGATCGCGTACAGCACGGCCTCCGGCCCGTGGGAGAGCAGCGCGGGGTTGGCCTCGAGGCGGCGGCGCACCCGCGCCAGATCCGGGGCCTCCGCGTGGCGGATGGTCACCACGAAGTCCGGCCCGACGAGCACGTGCACCTCGCCGAACTCGACCTCCTCCAGGTCGTCGAGGTAGCGGGCGGGTCGCAGCACCATGAACAGCACGTCACCGTAGCGCTCGAGCTTGGAGCGCTGGTGGCCGGACAGCGCGTCCTCCACCACGAGCTCGTGGAGGGCGAACTCGTCGGCCACGGCGCGGATCTCCTCCGGACTCGGCCGGTACAGCCCGATCCAGCTCATGCCGCGTCGCTCGCGCATGCGCTCGAACGTCTCGCTGAGGGTCCGCGGGTTCTCCGTGCGGACGCCGTCCACGTAGATCGCGTTGTCGACGATCGCCACGACGACCCCTTCCGATCAGCCGGTGCTCACTCCTCCGCGGGGGCGACGCACGGGAGCGCGGCGTCCGTGGTGGCCTGGTGGTACTGCTCCGCGGTGAACGGCAGCCCGAAGTCGGGGGCGGTCTGCCCGGACGCGGCGGGGGCCTTCGACGCGATGGCCGCGAGCTCCCACGACAGCTGCTGGGCGAACAGCGCCCCGGCGGTGGAGTCGTTCAGCACCACGGCGACCGTGAACCCGGTGGCCGGGTCGGAGTAGGCGGCGGTCGCATAGCCGGGGGTCCAGCCGTGCTGGCCGACCATCGAGCCGACGAGGTAGGCACCGCCGGTGGCCTGGAACCACGACGCGGCCGTGTCGGACACGGGCAGCGGCGAGCCGAAGCGCGCGGGCTCTTCCTTCGTGCGCAGCGCCTGCGCGGCCTCCGCCTGGGCGTAGCGGCCGAGGTCGGTGATGGTCGACACGACGCCGGAGTCGGTGAAGCCGGAGCTCGACGAGAGGGTGGTGATGTCGACCGGGGCCGCGCAGTTGAAGCCGCCCTCGACAGCCGACATGTAGTGGCCGTTCATGGCGGGCTCGGGCACCGGCGGGGCGGCCTGCGGCGTGGGCAGCTCGGTCTGCGTGAGGCCGAGGGGCTCGGTGACGTACTCCGCGATGAGCTCGCGCGCGGTCATGCCGGTGGCGCGCTCGAGCGCGAGGCCGAGCAGCAGGTAGCCCGCGTCGGAGTCGCGGAAGGTCGTGTGCGGGGCCACCCTGGCGCGGCCGAGGCCGTAGCCGGCGAGCTCGAGCGGAGCCCACACGCGCTCGGGGGTGTTGATCCAGGCGGCCTTGGCGGTCTCCTCGGACGACCCGGCGCCGCTCGTGCCGTTGCAGAGGTCGAGCAGGGTCACGTCGGTCATGTCCGCGACGCCGGAGACGTAGGTGGGCACCTTCGCGTCGAGCTCCACGGTGCCCTCGTCGGCGAGCGCGTACAGCACGTCGCACGTCATGAGGCGCGTGACGTCGGCGATGCGGAACGACATGTCCGTCGTCAGCTCGGCTCCGCCCTCCTTGTCCTGCGTGCCGGCCGCTGCGACCCAGCTGCCGCTCCACGGCACCCAGACGCCGACGATGGCTCCGGACGCACCCGACGCGGTGAGCGCGTTGTCGACCGCGGTCTGCATCGCCGCGACGGTGTCGTCGGGCAGGGAGGCGTCGACCTGGTCGGGCGGCGTGTAGCTGAAGGAGTCCTCGGACGAACAACCGGTGAGGACGAGCCCGAGCACGACGGCCGTGGCCGCTGCGGCGCGCCACCGGCGCGACGAGAGAAGCTGCATGTGAAGGAACCCCCGAGGACGTATCTCCCGAGTCTAGAGCGAGGATGCTGGAAGTCCGCCTCGCGGGACCGCGCCGATCGCGGCCCGTAGGGTGTGAGGGTGCCCCACGACTTCGCTCCCGACGTGATCGCCGCCGTGCTCCGCCACATGAACGGCGACCACACCGACGACAACCTGCTGATCGCCCGCGCCTTCGCCGAGCCCGCCGACCAGGAGCCGACGGCGTCCGTCATGACCGGCTTCGACGGCGAGGCCGGCGTGTGGGAGGTCACCCGCGGCGGCTCCACCTCGACGCTGCGCGTGCCGTGGCCCGGCGGTCCGATCACGGAGCGCCCCGAGGTGCGACGCGAGGTCGTGGCGCTGTACGACGCGGCGTGTGCGCGCCTGGGCGTCGAGCCGCGGCCGCACGACTGACTCCGCACCGACTCGGACTTCCGTCCAAGGTTAGGCTGCCCTTACACTGGGGCCATGCCCGAGATCCTCTCCTTCTCCGCCGCCCTCCGCGAGCGCTCCTCCGGGTCGCACTCGCGCAGCGAGACGGCCGGCTTCATGTCCGACCTGCTCAAGGGCGAGGGCTCCCGCGAGGACTACATCGCGCTCGTCGCGCAGCACTACTTCATCTACGAGGCCCTCGAGAGCGCGAGCGACCGCATGCGCACCGACCCCGTCGCCTCCGTGTTCCTCAGCGACAAGCTCACCCGCCTCCCCGCGCTCGAGGCCGACCTCGAGTTCCTGCTCGGCGCGGACTGGCGCGACCGGATCACGCCGCTGCCCACCACGCAGCGCTACGTGGAGCGCATCCGCCAGGTGGGCGCGACCTGGGCCGGGGGCTTCGTCGCCCACCACTACACGCGCTACCTCGGCGACCTCTCCGGCGGCATCTTCATCGGCCGCGTCATGTCCCGCCGCTTCGGCTTCGAGACCAACGGCGTCGGCTTCTACCTGTTCGACGACATCGCCGACCCGTCCGCCTTCAAGGACGTGTACCGCGAACAGCTCGACGCCGCCCCGTGGGACGAGGCGGAGCGCGAGCGCGTGATCGACGAGGTGCTGCTCGCCTACCGGTTCAACACGGAGCTGTTCGAAGACCTCGACCGCGCCCGCGCCGCCGCCTGAGCGCCCTCACCGGGCCCTGAGCGAGCGCCCGCGAGACGAAGGGCGTCCACCGCGGTTCAGCCCGTGGGAAGCTCCGGCGTCGACGCCGCCAGCCACGCGTCGCGCATGAAGCGCCGCACGTCCTCGTCGACCCGGATGTCGCTCGGCCGCAACGGTCGCGACAGGTACAGCCCGTCGAGCGAGGTCAGACGGCTCAGCGCCACATAGGTCTGCCCCGGCGCGAACGCCCCGGAGCCGAGGTCGATGATCGCGCGGTCATAGGTCTTGCCCTGCGACTTGTGGATGGTCACGGCCCACGCGAGCCGCAGCGGGAACTGCGTGAACTCCGCCACCACGTCGCGGGACAGCTTCTTCGTGTTCGGGTCGTAGGCGTAGCGGAACCGTTCCCACACGGCCGGCTCGACCTCCACCTCCTCGCCGTCGATCTCCACCCGCACGGCCCCGCCGAGAATGCGGGTGACGGTGCCGATGGTGCCGTTGACCCAGCGCGGCGGCTCGCCCGACATGGCGGTGTCGTTGCGGAGGAACATCACCTGCGCGCCGACCTTGAGCTTGAGCTCCGACTCGGCAGGCAGGGCGGCCTCGCCGCGTCCGAAGTCGCCGTTGATCTCGGCGCGCGCGGTCTGCTCCTTGCCGGGGAGGGCGGCGAGGTGACGGCCGTTGATGCCGTTCACGATGTCGTTGCGCGTCGCGAGGGTGATCATCGGCACCTCGCCCGGCTCGGGGTCGGGCGGCGTGCGGGCACCCTGCGCGTTCAGCACCCCGGCGATCTCCGCGGTCACCCGGCCGTAGCGCACGGCGTTGAGCATCGCCTTGAACCCGTCGTCGGACTGCCGGTGGATCTGCACCAGCTCCCGCACGTGCAGCTCGGCCCTGGTGTCGACCTGGAACAGGCCCTCCTGGTCGGAGAGCCCGGAGCCGCCCGACCACACCTTCGCGTCGAAGAACCAGAAGGAGCGGTAGTGGTCCTTCACGTAGCGGGCCTCGTCGCCGCGCGGCGGGACGGGCGCGAGCTGGTACGGGTCGCCGAACATCACCACCTGCACACCGCCGAACGGTTCGCCCCTGCGTCCGCGGGCCTGCCGCAGCGAGCGGTCGATCGCGTCCATGAGATCGGCGTTGACCATCGAGATCTCATCGATCACGAGGGTCTCGATCGCATTCAGGATGCGCCGGGTGGCATCGTTCTGGTCGATGTCCGCGTCGCCGATCAGCCCGATCGGGAGCCGGAACAGCGAGTGGATCGTCTGCCCCTCGACGTTCAGCGCGGCGACGCCGGTGGGCGCGCAGATCGCGATCTGCTTCTTCGTGTTCCAGGCGAAGTGCTGCAGGAGCGTCGACTTGCCGGTGCCCGCGCGGCCGGTGATGAACACGTGCTCCCCGGTGTCCTCGATGAGGCGGAACAGCTCCTGCTGCTCCTCGGACAGGGCGGGAAGGGACACGGTTCTCTCAGGGCTGCAGGGGCGGACGGGGGCGCCCACCCATGCTACGTCGCGCCGGGAGTCGCGGGGCGCCGACGCTCGGCGTCCCCCCAGGACTCCCTCCTAGACTGACGCCATGGAGCGGGCCGGGAGGAGCACGCCCCGGCGTGCGCGCCTGGGCGTGGATCTGACCATGCTCGCCGTCGTCGGCGTGATGCTGTTCGCCGCGATCGGGGCGGGCGGCGCGACCCTCTACCAGCAGTTCTACGGCCCCTCGGCGTTCGTGGTCCGCTACCTCGACCTGCTCGCATCCGGCCGCGCGGCCGATGCGCTCCGGGTGCCCGGTGTCGCCATCGACCGCGAGACGCTCGAGAAGGCCGGCATCGACCCCCGCGCCTCGGAGGCGATGCTGCGGCGCTCCGCGCTCGGCCCCCTCACCGACATCGAGGTGAAGTCCGAACGGCCCTCCGGCGACGGCACTGCCGTCACCGTCGGCTACACGGCCGGTGGCCATCACGGCACCACGACCTTCCAGGTGCAGCAGGACGGCTGGGCCGGCGTCACCCCCGACTGGCGGTTCACCACGAGCCCTCTCGCGGTGGTCCAGCTCACCGTGCGCGGCTCCGACCGCTTCGCCGTGAACGGGTTCGAGGTCGATCGTCGGCAGGTGTCCGTCGCGGGGGCCGAGGCCCAGCCGCTCGACCCCCTGCCGCTGCTCGTGTTCACCCCCGGCGTCTACTCCGTCACGGTCGACACCGCGATCTCGACGTCGTCCGGCCACGGAGTGCTCGCCGACAAGCCGCTCGCCGTCACGCCGCTCGACGTGCAGACCGAGCCGACTCCCGAGTTCGTGTCGGTGGTGCAGCAGCGCGTCGAGGAGTTCCTCACGCAGTGCACGACCCAGGAGGTGCTGCAGCCCACCGCGTGCCCGTTCGGCCTGCGCGTGACGAACCGCATCTCCGCACCGCCCACCTGGTCGATCACGAGTCAGCCCCAGATCGCGGTCGTCCCCGCCGAGGACGGTCAGTGGCAGATCCCGCCGGCCGATGCGGTGGCCCACGTCGAGGTCGAGATCCAGTCGCTGTTCGACGGCTCGGTCGAGCCGGTGTCGGAAGACGTGCCGTTCCGCGTGAACGGCACCATCGCGATCCTCCCCGACGGCTCCGCGTCGATCAGGGTCGGCTCTCCCGACGAGCCCGCCGAGGACTGACGCCGGGGATCAGCGCCGGTCGCGCTGGGCCTGGCGCTCCGCCGCGCGCTGGTCCCGCGCAGCGAGCTCGGCGAGGCGCGCGTTGTACTCCTCCAGCTCAGCGTCGCCCGTGCGGTCGGCGTGCCGGTCGCGACGCTTCTGCAGCTTGGTGTCGCTGCGGCTCCACTGGATCGCGACCGTGATGGCGAGGATCAGCGTCGGGATCTCTCCGATCGACCAGGCGATGCCGCCGCCCACGTACTGATCGGTCATGGGATCGGCGCCCCAGTCGCGGCCCATCGCGCCGAACCAGTCGGCGACCATCAGCCCCTCCTGCATCATGATCGCCATGCCGAAGAACGCGTGCATGGCCATCACGGCGATGAGGGTGATGAGCCGGCCGGGGTACGGCAGCCGGTACGGCACGGGGTCGGCACCGATCAGGCTCATCACGAACAGGTAGCCCGAGATCAGGAAGTGGATGACCATCCACTCGTGCCCGAGGTGCTCGTACATCGACCAGCGCACCAGGTCGGTGAAGTAGAACGCCCACAGCGACACGATGAAGATCGCGGCCGCGACGAACGGGTGGGTCACCACGCGCGCGAACGGCGAGTGCACGGCCCACATGATCCACTCGCGGCCGCCGCGGGTGCCGTCGTCGCGCTTGTGGATCGCGCGCAACGCCAGGGTGATGGGTGCACCCGAGACGAGCAGCAGCGGGATCGCCATCGAGAGCATCATGTGCCCGAGCATGTGCACGCTGAACAGGTACTCCTGATACGCGTTGATGGGCCCGCCCGTCACCCACACCAGCATCAGCATGCCGAGCACCCAGAAGACGGTGCGGTGGATCGGCCAGCGGTCGCCGCGCAGGCGCAGCCGCCGCACGCCCGCGAGGTAGAGGAAGAGCCCGAACCCGGCAGCCACCAGCCACAGCACGTCGATGTCCCACGCCGTGAACCACCGCGCCAGCGTGAGCTCGGGGGGAAGCAGGGAGCCGGTGAGGATCTGCGCCGGGGTCTGCGCGAACGCGGCGGTCTCGCCCGTGGGCGGAGGCGTGCGCGCGAGGGCCGCCGCGGCGCCCGAGGCGAGCCCCATCAGCGCGACCTCGCCCAGCACCAGCAGCCAGAACCAGCGGTTGGCGCGGTCACCGTCGAGCTTCGGGATGAGGCGGGCGCGGTACCAGGCGCCGAGCAGGCCCATCCCGACCAGCAGCACGGCCTTCGCGATGACGATCGTGCCGTAGGGCGTCGACCACACCGCCTCCCAGGACCCCACCGCGACGATCGACCGTGTGAAGCCGGAGAGCGCCACGACCGCGAAGGCGGCGATGGCGAGCGAGGAGTAGCGCGACACCAGGCGGGCGCGGTCGATGCCCGGCTCTCCGCGCAGCAGCACCAGCAGCAGCAGGCCGCCCAGCCACACCGCGGCCCCGATGGTGTGCAGCAGGATCGAGTTGACCGCCATGTTGTGGCCGTCGAGGTCGCCCGCATGGCCCTGGGTCGCCAGCGGCAGGAACGACACCGCGGCGAGCAGGGCCGTGATCAGGGTGGGCGTCCAGGACCGCCAGGCGAACGCGAGCACCGTGATCACGGCGCCGAGGATCGTGGTGATGAGCCACGACTGTCCGAGCGGCAGCTCCAGCAGGAACCGTCCGAGCTGTGCACCGAACTCCCGCTCGATGCTGAGCTTCGGGTTGAACGCCGCCATGAACGCGAGGAAGCCGGCGAGACCGGCCGAGACCGTGAACACCGCGGCACCGATCGACGCGATGTTCAGGGCCCTGTCGAACGACCGCTCGCCCGCGCGGAGTGCGAACAGAGCGAGCACGAGCGACCCGAGCATGAGCGCGCCCGAGAGGTTCATCACGAGCTTGGCGATCGGTGTGCCCCACAGCACCACGGGCCCCGGGTCCTGCAGCAGGGGCGGCTTGGCACCGCCGCCGATGAGCAGCGCCCACACGAGGGCGACGAGACCCGCCGCCAGCAGGATGACGACGCCGGCGACGCGATACGCCGACGTCGTGCTCGGCGTCTCGGTGCGGGAACTCACCCCTCCAGCCTAGGCGCGCTGGACGGGGGGAAAGCACGAAGGCCGCTCCCGGATCGGGAGCGGCCTTCGAACGGGTGCGGTCTTACTTGACGGCAGCCTTGAGCTTGGAGCCGGCGGTCACCTTGACGCGCTTGCCAGCGGGGATCTTGATCTCGGCGCCGGTCTGCGGGTTGCGGCCCGTGCGAGCAGCGGTGTCGACCTGCTCGAAGGAGATCCAGCCCGGGATCGAGACCTTGCTGCCCTTGGCGACAGCGTCGGAGACCGTGGCGAACAGCGAGTCGAGGACACCGGAGACGGTGGCCTGGCTCTGGCCGGTGGCGGAAGCGATGCTCGCGACGAGCTCGGTCTTGGTGATGGACTTGTCAGCCATGTCATCCTCCAGCGACGAAGGACCGTCGCATCGTTGTGGGTGCGAGAGGCGGGTGCCTCCCGTTGGTCGAGTGACCGCCTTGAATGTACCAACCACCACCCGGATTTCCGCGTCATTTCGCGGGTTTTGACCAATTACCCGGCGTGTCGCGCCACTTTGGTCACACGTGTCACAGAATTCGGGAGGCTCATGCCCTCGCGCGGGACGGCGCCGACGATCACGGGATCGGCGTCCGCGAGCGCCACCCACCCCTGCCGGTCCGCCCCGATCTCGCGGCACTCTCGCGATCGCCGGAGCGCGTCGGCGCTCACCCGGGCCGCGAAACGACGGAGACGCGGGGGTACGCGAAAGGGGCGAGGATCCGAAGATCCTCGCCCCTGTCGACGGCGGTGACTTACCAGCTCGACTTGGTCACGCCGGGCAGCTCGCCACGGTGTGCCATGTCACGGAAGCGGACACGCGAGATGCCGAACTTCGTGAGGACACCGCGGGGGCGGCCGTCGATGACGTCGCGCGAACGCACGCGAGCCGGCGACGCGTTGCGCGGCAGCTTCTGCAGGCCGACGCGAGCGGCCTCGCGGGCCTCGTCGGTGGCGTTCGGGTCGACCAGGGTCTTCTTCAGCTCGGCACGACGCTCGGCGTAGCGCTCGACGATGACCTTGCGCTGCTCGTTGCGCGCGATCTTGCTCTTCTTAGCCATGGATCAACGCTCCTCTCGGAATTCGACGTGCTGACGGATGACCGGGTCGTACTTCTTCAGCACGAGGCGGTCGGGGGTGTTGCGGCGGTTCTTCTTGGTCACGTACGTGTAGCCCGTACCCGCCGTGGAACGCAGCTTGATGATCGGACGGACGTCCTGAGCCTTCTTGGCCATTAGAGCTTCACACCCTTCGCCTGGAGGTCCTTGACGACGTTCTCGATGCCGCGCGCGTCGATCACCTTGATGCCCTTGGCGGACACGTTGAGCGTGATCTTACGACCGAGCGAGGGCACGAAATAGGTCTTCTTCTGCACGTTCGGGTCGAAGCGGCGCTTCGTCCGGCGGTGCGAGTGCGAGACGTTGTGACCGAAGCCGGGAACAGCTCCGGTCACCTGGCACACTGCTGCCATGATGATGACTCCTTCATTACCGTGAGGCCGGACGGCCCCACCCAAGATCCCTTGTCTGCACGCAACCTCGACCCGCCGATCTCTCGGCCGCGGAAGGGGAAGCATGCGAACTACGCACAGGAGCGTGCGCAGACAAAGAGTCAGTCTAGCACGGGCAGGGTCGCCCCCAGTGCCGCGGCCTCGGCGGCACCGCGCCCCCACCGGAACGCCGACACGGTCGGGTCGTCCGGGATCCAGAACCGCCACGGGAAGGCGTCCGTCCCCGCGACCCCCGCGACCCCGACCCTCGGCCCCTGCGACACATCCGCGACCGGCGCCCCGAGCCACAGCTCCGCGCGGGCGCCGTTGTGCTCCGCGCCCGTGACCGCGTCGATCCCGTCGTGCAGCGCGTGGCGCAGGCCGACCGCCTGGCCCAGTCGCCCCGGCCCCCTGGCGAGGTCGCGTCGGGCCGTTCGCCCCAGCGGGAGCGGGGCACCGCGGCGGACGGCCGCAGCGTCCTCACCGGCCACCACCTCTCCGGCGCGCAGCAGCACCCCGTCGCCCTGCCCCTCCGGACCGCACGCCACGTTCACGCACGAGTGGATCCCGTGGCTCAGGTAGACGTACAGGTGGCCCGGCTCGCCCCACATCGTGGCGTTGCGGGCGGTGCGACCCATGCGCGCGTGCGAGCCGGGGTCGACGCGGTCACCCGTGCCCTGCCCGTGATACGCCTCGACCTCGGTCACGCGCACGCGGACCTCCACCGGCACACCGCCCTCGATCACCACGGTGCGCAGTTCCGCGCCGAGCAGGGTGGGCGCCACCTCGACGGCGGAGCGCATCACGTCGTCGCGGGTCACGCGTCGCAGCGGAACGGCCGACACGTCAGAACCGCGGCGCCGTCTGGCACCAGGAGGCGTCGAAGCCGGTGAGGGCCACGAGCTCCTTCCCGGAGTCCAGGTCGATCAGGTGGGTCTCCAGCCGCCCCGGAAGCGGCAGCAGCATGCCGTCGTAGGGGTTGTTCGCCATATCGGGGGCGACCACGACGGCCGCGTACTGCCCGCTCGGCGACGCGCACGCCTGGAGGATGGCGTCGCTCGACCCCACCTCGACCAGGGGTTCTGCGACCCCGTCGTCGTCCACGCGGACCACCGCCTGCCCGATCGGCAGTCCCGAGTCGTCGCGCGACACCACGTGCCGCAGCGTGCCGCCGGGGAACGGCGTGATCGTCGTGGCCGTGCCGTAGTCGGGCGTCGAGGCCGCGAGCGGCTGCTCCGAGCCGTCGGTGAGGTTCAGCTCGACCACGGTGCCGTCGAGTCGCTCCACGATCGCGGTGTAGGTGCCGCGCGAGATGCCCTGAATGGTGGTGGCGAGCCCGAGCGACTGCACTCCCGCGTCGCTGGAACGGTCGACGAGGGCGAGCGCGCCGTCGAAGTCGATGAAGAGCACGGCGGCGCTGTCCGGCACGAACTGCCACACGAAGACGCTCGCCTCCTCCCCTGCGACCTCGATGATCTGCGGCTCGTCGTCGCCGCTCAGCGACTGGGTCACGAGCACGCTCGCGCGGCCCTCGCTGTCGCCGAGCTCGCGGTCGGAGTAGCTGTAGCCGACGAGGTTGCCGCGCTCGGAGACCTGGATCTCTCGGACATAGCCGTCGCCGGGCAGCGTCAGCTCGCGCTGGTCCTCACCGTCGCGGTCCATCACCAGCAGGTGCGAGCCGTCGTCTTCCTCGACCGAGGCCACGAGGCGCGTGGAGGTGGCGCGGAAGTCGTTGATCCGCGGATGCGAGAACACCGGCACCGCCTTCTCGCCGCTGAGGTCGGTGCGGAAGATCGTGTCGTCGCCGTCGACGTCGCGCCGCAGCAGGAACATCATCGAAGCGGGCGTGGTGAAGCTCGTCGTGAGCTCGGCGGACGGACCACCGCTCGCACCGACGGCATCGGACACCGTCACGGTGTACGTCGTGTCGTCGTCGAGCGGCACCGTGAAGCGCACACCGATCCCGCGGCCGGCCGCGTCGACCGTGAACGGCACAGCCGGCTCGACCGACACCTGGTCCGCCTCGATCGCGGCGAGGGGCTGGTTCGCGGTGAGGATCAGGCGGCTGCCGGACGATTCGATCGCCTGGGCCGCGTCGACCTGCACCTCCGAGATGCGCGGACCCTGCAGCAGGCTCACGACGCCGAAGCCGGTGCCGACCAGCACCAGCACACCCAGCACGGCACCGATCGTCAGCAGGAACCGGCGTGACATCCGCGGCCCGGCCGCCGCACCGGCGCGGTCACTCGCCGTGGGCGGGCCATCGGCGGGACGCCAGCCCGGCGCGGCAGCCTCTGACGTCTCGGCCGCGGGCGGCGTCGGGGTCGCGGGCGGCGCGGCGGCGGCGGATACGGGTTCGGGGGCAAGCGGCACCGCGGGCACAGACGATCCGGCGGACGGGATCGCGGAGGCGGACGCGGAGGATCCCGTCGACGGGACCGCGAAGGCGGGCGCATCCGGCTCGGCGGAAGGAGCGGCGGGCGCCTCAGGCACGGCGGGGAAAGTCGCGGGCACCACCGAAGACGGCTCCGTCGACGCGGGCGACGGGGGCGCATCCGGCTCGGCGGAAGGGGCCTCGGGGGCGGGGGCGGGGCCCTCCCCCTCGACCAGGGAGACCGACTCGGCGGCCGCGCGCTCCGCCGCCTCCCGCGCGGCGCGCAGTTCGGCGCGCGTGCGCGGGACGGCGGGCGTCTCGCGGCGCTCGTCGTCAGTACTCATGGGGTTCCTTTGGCTCTTCGGTCGCGACGACGTCCTTCGGCTTGATGCGCAGCGTGCCGTCGGCGTCGGCGCGCACCGTGCCCGTCACCTCGACCCACTGCCCCGTCTCGTACTCGCCGGGGTCGACGTCGGTCGGCAGGGCCGCGGTCTGCGCGTCGATCACGCAGTGCGTGATGACGAGCCGGGTGAGGTTCACGCCGTCGCCCTTCCCCGCCGGGGTGACGAAGCCGGTGAGCGTGACCGGGGCCCCGTCGTACGCCGCGGTGTTCGTGGCCCCCGCGAAGACACTGGCCCAGTCGCCGATGCCGAACGTCGAGGTGTCCGCGACGCCGAGGGCCACGGTGTCCGCCCCGGCGAACAGCGTGGACTGCTCCCCCGCACGCGACATTGCGAGCTCGACCGACAGCGAGGCGGGCGGCAGCACGAGCGCTGCGGCCACGACCCCGGTGGCGACCACGCCGCCCGCGACCGCGCCGACTCCGGCCAGGGTCCGCCGGGGAGTCACGGTCGTGCGCGACGCCTCGTCGTCCGCGTGCTCGGGCTCCGCGGTGGCGTCGCCGTGGTCGTGGCCGTGGTCGTCCTCGGCCCCGAGCGGCAGGGTGCACGACCACACCGCCCCGGCGAGCGTGACCACGGCGGCCGCACTCGCGAACCAGACCGACTCGGGGCTGATGTAGAGCGTCAGGCGTCCGGTGACCGCGAGCCCGAGCGTCACGACCGCGACCGCGGAGGCCAGTCCGACGCCCAGCCATCGGGTCGCGAGGGCTCGAGCGCGCGGTGTCTGCTGCTCAGACAAAGACGTTCACCCCGATCCCGATCGCGAAGGCCGCGGCGAGCACGACCGCGGTGATCCCGACGAGCGTGCGCGCGGTGAAGGTCGTGCGCATGAGCGCCAGCATCTTGATGTCGACGAGCGGCCCGACCAGCAGGAACGCCACGATCGCCCCGCTGGAGAAGGTGGACGCGAACGACAGCGCGAAGAACGCGTCGACGTTGGAGCAGATGGCAACCACGATCGCGAGCAGCATCATCGCCACGATCGACAGCACCGGGTTCGACCCGATCGCCAGCAGCACGTCGCGCGGGATCAGCACCTGCACGGCTCCCGCGAGCGCTGAGCCGATCACGAGCGCCGGCATCACCGCCCGCAGCTCGACCAGGAACTGCGTGAGGCTGCGGCGGATCGGGGTGCCCGGCTCGTGCGTCACGCGCTCGCACGTGTCGACGAAGCGCTGGGTGAGCAGCGAGTCCGGCGACGGGTGCAGGCTGTAGATCCAGCCGATCAGGTTCGCGATCAGGTAGCCGCCGACCAGGCGCGCGACGAGGATGCCGCCGTCCCAACCGAAGGCCGCGTGCGTGGTGAGGATGACGATCGGGTTGACGATGGGCGCGGCGATCAGGAAGGTGAGGGCCTCCGCCGGGGCGAGGCCGCGCATCATCAGACCGCGCGCGAAGGGGACGTTGCCGCACTCGCACACCGGGATGAGCATCCCGAGGAGGGACAGCACCGCGCGCCGGGCCCACGCGCGGCGTGGCAGCCAGCGGTGGATGACGTCGGCGGGCAGCCACACCTGCACGACGATCGACAGCAGCACGCCGAGGATCACGAACGGCAGTGCTTCGATCAGCACGCTGAGCGCCAGGGTGAGGCCGTCCTGCGCCCTGGTCGGCAGCGATGCCGGGTACAGCGACGGGAGCAGCAGGTCGATCAGGAACAGCGCCGCCACGATCGCGGCGCCGAGACCGAGGCCGATCCAGGGCGACCGCGGCGGTGTCGCGTGTCGGTGCGTGTGGCCCGGACGGGAGGCCGTTCGTGCCGGGGAACTCACGCTGTCGCTGTCCTGCCGGCCTCGCGCTTGTTGGCGCACGGGGTGCACAGCCCGAAGATGTCGACGACGTGCGCGGCGTCGGTGAACCCGTGCAGAGCGGCGGTGCGGTGCGCCCACTGCTCGACGTCCTTCGCCTCGATCTCGACCGTGAGCCCGCACGACCGGCAGATCAGGTGGTGGTGGTGCCCCTGCGTGGAGCAGGCACGGTACAGCGCCTCGCCCTCGGGGCTCTGCAGCGAGTCGGCATCACCCGAGGCGGCGAGCCCTGCCAGTGCGCGGTAGACCGTGGCGAGGCCGATGCCGGTGTTGTCGTCGCGGAGGGAGGCGTGCAGGCTCTGTGCGCTGACGAAACCGCGGGCGTCGGCGAGTGCTTCGCGCACGCGTTCGCGCTGCCAGGTGTTCCGCTGAGCCATGCCTTCGATTCTAGGCCGGAGGGGGTTGGCGAGGGCTGGGAGCGGACGGGGGCGGGACCGGAGTCACTCTCCGGATCGGATCGCGACACATGCCGCGCGCGCATATTGGGATGATTGCCTACGCATGACAGCGGATAGCCGTCATACGCGTACGCTAGAAGGGTAGTCCAAGACGGAGGAGCCGACGATGGAGAAGAGGAGCGCTCACTCGACACCCTCCGCCTCGCGCCCCTCGGGACGCATGATCGCTGGGTGGGCGTTCGTCGCCATCGGCACCTGGATGGCGTTCAGTGGGGCGGTCACCACCGCCGACGAAGGACTGCGCATGATGATGCTGATCGCGGGATCTTTCCTCGCCGGTGGCCTCGTGTTCGACGTCACACGGTGGCTCGTGCGCCGCAACCGGCCCCCGTCCGACGAGTGACTCCAGCCCCGGGCCGTCGTCCGTCAGGGCGGCGGCCCGGCACCATTCGCCGGCAAGGTCAGGCGGAGACGCGACGGACGCGCGACCGGGTCTTCTGCACGATCCAGCACACGACGTAGATCGTGAACGACAGCGTCGTGATGTACGGACTCACCGGGAGGGTGCCGGCGAGGGCGAGCAGGATGCCGCCGACCGCCGAGACGAAGCCGAACAGCGCGGCCAGCAGCGGAACCGCGACCGGACCCGCCGTGACCCGCATGGCCGCGGCGGCCGGTGTCACCAGAAGCGCCATCACCAGCAGAGCTCCGATGATGTGCACGCTCACCGCGACGATCAGGCCCAGCAGCACCATGAACAGCAGGCTCACCGCACGGGTCGGCACCCCGCGGGCCGCCGCCGACTCCGGGTCGAGCGAATCGAACCGCAGCGGGTTCCACATCACCAGCAGCCCGAGCAGCACGACGAGGCTGATGCCGATGAGCCACCCCAGGTCGGGGCTCGACACCGACACGATCTGACCGGTGAGGAGGCTGAAGCGGTTGGCGCTGCGTCCGTCGTACAGCGACAGGAAGAGGATGCCGAGGCCGAGGCCGAACGGCATGAGCACACCGACGATCGAGTTGCGGTCACGCGCCTTCGCACCGAGCACGCCGATGAGGATCGCCGCGACCAGGGCCCCGCCGAGTGAGCCGAACACCACGCTGCCGCCGAAGAGCAACGCGGCCGCGGCACCGGCGAAGGAGAGCTCGCTGACCCCGTGGACCGCGAAGGCGAGGTCGCGCTGCATCACGAACACGCCGATCAGGCCACCGACGATGCCGAGCACCGCCCCGGCGATGATCGAGTTCGCGAGCAGGGCGACGAGCTCGCCGTAGTCCTGGAAGGAGAAGATGTCGTCCCACCCGACGGCAGGGACGAGGAGGGCGGCGGCGGTCATGCGGTCCCTCCGTGGTCGTGGTCGTCGTGCAGGTGGTGGGGCTCGGCGTCGGGGACACCCACGACCACGAGCCGGTCGCCCGCTCGGAGCACGAACACGGGTGTGCCGTACAGGTCGCTGAGCACGCGCGTCTGCAGCACCTCGTCCGGGGTGCCGAGCAGGAAGCGCCCGCCGGCGATGTAGAGGATGCGGTCGACCCGGCCGAGGATCGGGTTGATGTCGTGCGTCACGAACAGCACCGCCGCCCCGCGCTCGCGCCGCTGGCGGTCGATGATGTCGGTCACGCCCACCTGGTTCGCGAGGTCGAGGTTCGACAGCGGCTCGTCGCACAGCAGCAGGGCCGGTTCATCGGCGAGCGCCTGTCCCACGCGGAGCCGCTGCTGCTCTCCGCCCGACAGCAACCCCACCCGACGGTCGGCGTAGTGCGCGGCGCCGACCGCGTCGAGCAGCGCATCGACCTTCGCGCGGTCGCCGCGGTGCGGGAACGGGAGGCCGAAGCGGCTGCCCTGCACGCCGAGCGCCACGAGATCCCTGGCACGCATGCTGGTGTCGGGGGCGATCGCGCGCTGCTGCGGGATGTAGCCGATGCGGGCGTTGCCGCGATGCACCGGCTCACCTGCCACGCGGATCGTGCCGCGCGAGAGGGGCTGGAGGCCGAGGATGCTGCGCAGGAGTGTCGTCTTGCCCGACCCGGAGGGTCCGAGCACGGCGATGAACTCCTCCGGCTGCACCGTGAGATCGAGGCCCGACCAGAGCTCGCGGTCTCCGCGGTGCAGTGCCCCGTCGGCGATCTCGAGCACGGGCGCCGCGCGGTCGACCGCGCCGCTCACGACTGGACGGCGGCGGCGAGGCTCTGGATCGCGTCACGCATCCACTCAGAGTACGACGATCCGTCCTCCAGCAGCTCCGTGAAGGCGACCACCGGCACTCCGGCGTCGTCCGCGGCCTTCTCGACCCGCTCGGTCTCGGCACCGCCCGTCTGGGCGTTGGTCAGCAGGGCGGTCACCTGTCCGGACGCGATCACATCGAGCGACTCGAGCAGTACCGCCGGCGCGACGTCGCTGCCCTCCTCGACCGACTCGGCGAAGCCCTCGGGCGTCACGTCGGTGAGACCGGCGGCCGCGGCGAGGTAGCCGGGCAGCGGCTCGGTCAGGAACACCGTCTTGCCCTCGGCGGAGGCCTTGAGCGTCTCGAGGTCGGACTCGAAGCCCTCGAGCTCGGCGACCAGCTCGTCGGCGTTGGTCGCGAACGTGTCCGCGCCGTCGGGGTCGAGCGCCGTCAGCTCGTCGGCGATGGCCTCGACCACGTGGATCATCGTGTGCGGGTCGAACCACACGTGCTCGTTGAAGCCCTCGATGTGGTCGTGGCCCTCGTGGTCGTGAGCCTCCTCGCCCTCGGCATGCTCGTGGTCGTGCGACTCGTCGGCGGCGGCGTCGTCGGCGTGGTCGTGGGCGTCCTCCTCATGGCCCTCGTTGCCGGGGAAGTCGTGGGAGTACTCGACGGCGGTGACGACGTGCGGGTCCTGGGCGTCCTGCAGCAGGCTGTCGATGAAGGCGTCGTAGCCGCCGCCGTTCTCGACGACGAGGTCGGCTTTCTGGAGCGTGAGCCGGTCGCGGGCGCTGGCCTCGTAGGAGTGCGGGTCCTGGGAGGCGGAGGTGATGATCGACTCGACGTCGACGCGGTCGCCGCCGATCTGCGCGGCGATGTCGCCGTAGACGTTGGTGCTCGCCACGACGGTGATCGTTCCGTCGTCGCCCTGCCCCGACGCGGCGGGGCTGGAGCATCCGGCCAGCGAGAGGGCGGCGACGGAGGCGAGGGCGAGAGCGAGCGCGGGCTTCTTCATGATGCCAGCGTAAACGCTAATGAGAACCATTATCAAATCGAACGCTCCGCGGACGGGAAAGGCGGAGAGCGTGCGACCACGCCCTCCGCCTTTCGTCACCCCCGACTCACCCCACGAGCCCCCGCGGCGCGATCCATGCGGTCGCCTCCGCGGGCAGCGCGGAGCCGTCCAGCGCCACGGTCGACAGCACCGCGTCCTCCGCGGCCGCTCCGAGCTCGAAAGGCTCCGTGCCGAAGTTCGTCACGACCTCCCAGCCGTTCGGACGACGGAACCGCAGCACGTCCGCACGACCCGTCTCCCTCCACTCCAGGCTCTCGCCGGTCTGCAGCAACCGCCGCAGCCGCAGAGCCTCGCGGTAGAGGTTGAGCGTGGAACCGGGGTCGGCATCCTCCACCTCGACCGCAGCCGCGGCGAACCACGCCGGCTGAGGCAGATGCGCGCCGCCCTCGCCGAACCCGTACGAGCTGCCCGACGCCGTCCACGGCAGGGGCACACGGCACCCGTCGCGGCCGAGACCATCGAAGTCGGCCCCGCGGAAGAACCCGGGGTCCTGCCGCTGCTCCGGCGCGATGTCGGCCACCTCGTGCAGCCCGAGCTCCTCGCCCTGATACAGGTACGCGCTGCCGGGGAGGCCGAGCAGCAGCAGGGTCGCGGCGTGCGCCCGGCGCAGTCCGCCCTCGCGGTCGAGCCCGTCCTCCGGGCCGCCGGCACGCACCCACTCCGTGCCCTGCTTCACCGCGCGACCGCGCAGCGGCGGAAGGCCGTACCGCGTGGCGTGGCGGGTCACGTCGTGGTTGGACAGCACCCAGGTGGTCGACGACCCTGCGGCGTGCGCCTGGGCGAGGTTGTCGGCGATGATTCGCTGGAAGTCGCCCGCATCGAAGTCGGCCACGAGCAGATCGAAGTTGAACGCCTGGCCCAGCCCCTCCGCGGAGGCGTACTTCGCCCGGCGCTCCGGCGTCTCCACCCACGCCTCGGCGACGGCGGTGCGCGGCGGGTCGTACTCGTTGAACACTCGACGCCACTCGGCGTAGATCTCGTGCACGTCGTCGCGGTCGATCATCGGGTGGGTGCCCGAGGTGCGGTCCATCGCGTCGAGCTGGGCGCGCGACGGCAGCGGCTCGGTGAGGTCCTTCGTGAGCATGTGGGCGACGTCGATGCGGAACCCGTCGACGCCGCGGTCCGACCAGAAGCGCAGTGTCGTCAGGAAGTCCTCGCGCACCTCGGGGTGGTCCCAGTTGAGGTCGGGCTGCTCGACCGCGAAGTTGTGCAGGTACCACTGACCGTCGGCCACGCGCTCCCAGGCGCTGCCACCGAAGATCGAGATCCAGTCGGTGGGCGGCTCCGCACCGTCGGGCCCCGTGCCCTCCCGGAAGATGTAGCGCTCCCGCGCGGCCGACCCACGCCCCGCGGCGAGCGCCTCCTGGAACCACGCATGCTGGTCGGAGGTGTGGTTGGGGACGATGTCGACCACGACGCGGATGCCGCGCGCGTGCAGCGCCTCCACCATCGCGTCGAAGTCGGCCAGCGTGCCCAGGCGCGGGTCGACGTTGCGGTAGTCGGCCACGTCGTAGCCGCCGTCGGCGAGTTCGGACGGGTAGAAGGGACTCAGCCACACCGCGTCGATGCCGAGCTCGGCGAGGTAGTCGGCACGGGAGACGATGCCGGGGAGGTCGCCCAGTCCGTCGCCGTCGGCGTCGGCGAAGCTGCGGGGGTAGATCTGGTAGACGGCGGCCTGGCGCCACCAGGTCGCGGTCTTGTCGTCTTCGCGGGTCTCGGTGAGCAGCGAATCGGTCATGAGGGGTGGAACTCCTTGCTTTCTTGCGGTGGTCGGTGTCAGCCCTTGACGGCACCCTGCGTGACGCCCTCCATCACCCAGCGCTGAGTGAAGAGGTAGGCGACGATCGCGGGAGCCATCGCCATGAGGTACGAGGCGAAGGCGACGTTGTAGTTGTTGCTGAACTGGTTCTGGAAGAGGTTCTGCCGCACCGGCAGCGTCTGCAGTGCCGGGTCGGAGATGATGAGCGACGGCATCATGAAGTCGTTCCAGGCGTAGAGGAACGCGAAGATGCCGACGGTCGCGCTCATGGGGGCGAGCAGCGGGAAGATCAGCCGCCAGAAGGTCTGCCACGTGGTCGCCCCGTCGATGCGGGCGCTCTCCTCCAGCTCGATCGGGATCGACCGCAGGAACGCCGTGAACAGCAGCACGCTGAAGCTCAGCTGGAACATCGTGGCGAGGATGATCACGCCGAACGGGTTGTCGAGTCCGACGCGTCCGGTGAGCTGGATCTGCGGCAGCGCCACGACCGGGAAGGGGATGAACATCGCCGCGAGCAGGTAGAAGAAGGAGTACCGGAACAGCCGGCGGTCCCAGTTGCGCACGATCGCGTACGAGGCGAAGGCCGCGAGCACGATCGTGGCGACGACCGTTCCCGCCGTGACGAGCAGGGAGATGCCGGCGCCGACGGGGAACTTCGTGAGGTTCCAGGCCTGCACGAATCCGTCGAAGCTGAACGGCGCGGGGAACGAGAACGCGTTGCCGTCGACGGCCTGACCGGTGGTCTTGAATGCCATCGAGATCGTGACGTACAGCGGGATGAGGACTGTCGCGGTGCAGAGGATCAGGATGATGGTGCCCGACCAGTTGACGCGCTCCATCTTCTCGCGCTTCTTCCGGCCGCCGGCCGGGGCCGTGGTGAGGGTCTGCGTGGTCATCAGAACGTGTTCCTTCCGCGGGTCAGCGAGAGCTGGAAGACCGAGATGAGCACGGCCACGATGAAGAAGATCGTGGCGTTGGCCATCTGGTAGGCGTAGTCGCCGCCGTTGAAGCCCGCGATGATCGTCATGGCCACGCTGCGGGTGGCGGTGCCCGGTCCGCCGTTCGTGAGGCCGACGATGATGTCGTAGGCGTTGAGGAAGCCCTTGAACCCGAGGATCACGTTGATCACGACATACCCGGCGACGAGCGGGATGGTGATGCGAGTGAGCTGCTGCGTGCGGCTGGCCCCGTCGATGCTGGCCGCCTCGTACACCTCGCCCGGCACCGACAGCAGACCGGCGATGTAGATGAGCAGCGTGCCGGGCACGGCCTGCCACGCGGTGACGATGACGATCGCGACCCACGCGAGGTCGGGGTTGGCGAGCAGGCTGGTCTGCAGCCACTCGATCCCCGTCGCGGCCCCCGCCGCGGGCAGCGAGTTGGAGAACAGGAAGTTGAAGACGTAGGCGATGATGATGCCCGAGATCACCATCGGGATCACGAAGATCGTCCGCAGTCCGGTCTTGAAGCGGATGCGGGAGGTGAGCCCGACCGCGAGGAGGAACGCGATCACGTTCACCACGATCACGGTCGCGATGGAGAAGCCGAACGTGAACAGGTAGCTCTGCAGGATCGCGGGATCGCTGAACAGGGCGATGTAGTTGGTGAGGCCGTTGAAGCTCCATTCACCGATGCCGATCGAGTCGGTGAAGCTGAAGAAGATGCCGATCACGCCGGGGACGGTGATCGCAAGCGTGAAGATCACCAGGGTCGGCAGCAGGAAGAGGTAGTAGATCGGCTCGACGCGGCGGGTGTGCCGGCGGAGCTTCCGCTCGCCGCCCGTCACGATCGCGGTGGTGCTGGCACCGGTGTCGGTGGCGGTGGTGGTGGTCATGGCGCGGACTCCTCTGTCTCGGCCGATGCGGAATCCTGCGAGGTCGGGATGGGAGCGCGGAAGGCGATACGGGCCCAGTCGGCGTCCATCGTGCGGAGGATCGACGACGGCGCGGCGCCGAGCACCATCGCCTGCGCATAGTTGAAGATCGGCAGGGTCTTCGGAACGAGCACGGACGGGCCCTGGTAGATCTTGCCGTCGTCGTAGTACGGGATCATGCCCTCGATGCGCGGGTCGTCCGGCGCTGCCGCGTCGGTCGTCGGGGTGAACCCGAGCTGCGAGGCGTTGTACTCCTCGATGTTCTCGGGGAGGTAGAGGTACTCGAGGAAGTCGCGGGCGGCCTCCTGGTGCCGGGACTCCACGGGGATCATCGCCGCGAGGTCCATGTTCACCCGCACCGCGAGGTCGTCGGGATCGTCGGTCATGGGCAGCGGGAAGGTGCCCAGGGGCAGATCGGGAGCGGTCTTCGCGATCTCGCTGAACGCCCACGGCCCCTGCAGGTACATCGCCGCCTCGCCCTTCGCGAAGGCGAGGTTGCCGTCGCCGTAGCCGCGACTCGGGGCGTCTTCATTGGTGTAGTCGTTCGCGAGCTGCATCATCTTGTCCATCGGCTCGGCGAAGTCCTTCTGGAACGAGACCTCGGAGTCGGGACCCACGTCGGTACCCTCGGCGGCGAGGGCGTCGAAGAACTCGAGCACGTCGAGGGAACCGCCGACCGCGTAGTCGTACCAGCCCTGCGCCACGGTCCAGTCGTCCTTGAAGGTGCCGTAGAAGGGGTCGATGCCCGCCTCGCGCAGCTGGTCGCACACGGCGATCAGCTCGTCCCAGGTCTGCGGCACCTCGAGCCCCTGCTCCTCGAAGATCTGCGTGTTGTAGATGACGGAGGCGGCCATGACCGAGTACGGCAGGGCACTCGTTCGGCCCTCGCACGAGCCGTACTGGTCCATCAGCGGCTGCAGGTCGTCGCGGATGCCCGCCGCGGCCTCGGTGTCGGAGAGGTCGGTGAGCGCGCAGCGCTGCACGAACCGGGCGACCTCGTAGTTGTAGTTCGCGAGCATGATGTCCGGCGGGTTGCCGCGGACGAAGCTGGCAGAGACGACGTCGACGCCCGAGGTGTCGATCTCGACGCGGACGTCGTTCTGGGAGGCGTTGTAGTCCGCGACCAGGTCGGTCATGAACGGGATGGCCTCGCGCTTGCTGAAGGTGAACCGGATGGTCTCCGGCCCGTCCCCTGCCGCGCAGCTCGTGAGCGCGACGCCGGCGAGAACCAGGCCGAGCGCTCCGGCGATCCCGCGCAGCGGGCGTGTTCGTCGTGCAGACACCGTTGTCCTTCCGTCGGTAGATCTGGGGACTAAATCTAGTGAGCGAATCTAGTCCGTCAGGAGGTACTGTCTCATCTGGGCGACAGAAAGGTCAAGGGGAGTGGCGGAGGTCTCGGCGGGATTGGGCACCGGGCGCGCGAGCGTCGGCGCCGTCCTCGACTTCGCCTGGACCGCCAGCGAGTTCACCGCCACCGAGGCCATGGCCGGCACCTCCCTCACCCGCTCGACCGCGATCGACGCGATCGACACCCTCGTGGGCGCCGAGGTGCTGCGCGAGCTGCCCAACGCCAGGGCCACGGGCGACTACCGCGCCGGACGCCCCGCCCGACGGTTCGCCCTCTCCCCCGACCTCGGCGTGGTGATCGGCGTCGACGCGGGCGACACCCACCTCGCGGTCACGGTCGCCGACCCGCTCGACCGCACGCTCGTGCATCACCGCACCGAGCTCGACCCGACCCAGAGCGCCGAGGCCCGCCGGGCCACGATCGTCGAGCGGATGAAGGCCGCCCGCAGCGAGGCCGGGGTCGACGCGGACCACGTGCTCGCGGTGTGCGTCGGCGTCGCCGCCCCGGTCGACCGCGACGGCATCTCCCCGCCGCACCCCCAGGGTTTCTGGGAGCGCACCAACCCCGGCCTCGCCGCGGCCCTGCACGACTGGGCACCCGTGGTCGAGGTGAAGAACGACGCCCAGCTCGCCGCGATCGCCGAGGGCACGCTCGGCGCCGCGCAGGACTGCCGCGACTACGTGGCCCTTCTCGCCAGCGAACGCTTCGGCGGCGGAGTCGTCGTCGACGGGCACGTGCTGCACGGGGCCCACGGCGGCGTGGGCGAGGGCGTGGTGTTCGACCACATCGTCGGCGTCGGCTCGGCGTTCGGGCTCCGCTATGCCCTGCAGGACCAGGCACGCGCCGCCGTCGAGTCGGGAGAGGCCGCGACCGACGGCTCCCTCGGACGGCTCGTGGCGGACGGCCCCGTGGAGCCACGGCTCGTGCTCACCCTCGCCGCCTCCGGCGACCCCGACGCGCTGCGGGTCGCCGAGCGGGTGGGCGCCACGGTCGCCCGTGTGGTCGGCGTGCTCGGCAGCATGTACGACCCCGCCCGCGTGATCGTGTGCGGCGCGGTGGCCGAGAGCGTGGAGCCGGTGCTCGCCGCCGCCCGCCGCATCCTCCCCGCGGAACTGCACCTGCCGGCGCCCGAGATCCTCGCGTCGTCGCTCGGTGCAGAGGTCGTGTCGGTGGGCGCCGTCGCGACCGCCCGCCGCGCCGCCCGGGAGCACGCCGTGCCGCTGCTCGCGGCCCGGCGCCTGCGCACGACCGCCTAGAGCGAGGACGGCCGGCCCCGGTGTCGGATCGCTGAGCGCGGCAGTCGGCCAGGACCCGGCGCGCGGGCCGACGATCAGGACACGACGACGGGCTCGTCGAGGAGCGGCGCGCGGAAGTTGGAGCCGACGTGCGGCCCCTGGGCGAAGTAGTGGCGGAAGGCGTAGGAGAGCGGGTTCCACTTCTCCGTGTCGATTCGATCCGGCCCGTGCGTCTTCAGGATCTCTTCGTGCACGTGGACCCGCAGAACCTCCGCCTCGACCGCCAGAGCGTTGCCATCGTCGATCGGAACGACCTGCGCGACGCGCGCTTCGATCTGCACCGGGCACTCTGCGATCCGTGGCGGGACCACGGGGTCCGACGGGACCGGGCTGAAGTTCCCGAGGCCCCATTTGTCGCGCTCGTGACGATAGGCGGGAACCTTCTCGGCGGGAACGGGCGAACGCCCCGGCGCCTCGCGTCAGCAGCCGAGGTTGTCGATGACGACGTACATCTTCTTGCCGTCCTGCGCCCACCCCTCGGCCCGCGCGAGCGCAGCCTCCTGTGACTCGTACTGCCCCACCGGTCCCGGCTCGGAGATGACCCAGGTCGGCTCGAAGGCGTTGGAGACGGTCGAGAAGCTCAGGGCGCACTGGACCGCGGCGATACTGATCCCGCCGAGCTTCTCGGATTCCTGCTTCATGGTGTCGCTCAGACGCACCCAGTCCTCGGTGATCCGGTCCGACATCGTCCCGTAGGACTCCCCGGCCCCTGCCTTCACCTGCGCGTCGACCTCGGCCAGAACGGCCTCCGGGATCGGCTCGCCCCACTTCACGGCGTAGAACTCCGACGCGACCGGATACGCGCGGATGAGGTCGTCCGCCGCGTTGATCTCGGCCGCCTGCGCGGTGGTGAGCAGATCCCCGGCCCGGATCTCGGGCGTCGGGGTCGCGGTCTCGACGGCGGCGGCGTCGTCCGCGGGAGCCGGTTCCGGTGCGCAACCGGACAGAGACAGGAGCGCCAGCGCTCCGATGAGGAGAACGGCGAGGCGCGCTTCGTGCGGGGTGGGGTCACGGTCCCATCATGGCGTGAGCACCGCGACCCACCCGACCACACCTCAGTCCACGAGGAGCGCGGGCTCCTCCAGGACCGAGGCGACGTCGGCGACGAAGCGGCTCATGCCGTCGCCGTCGATCACGCGGTGGTCGAACGAGCCGGCGACCGTGGTCACCCAGCGCGGACGCACCTCACCGTCGACGACCCACGGCTTCTGACTGATCGTGCCCATCGCCACGATGCCCGCCTCGCCCGGGTTGATGATCGGCGTTCCCGCATCCATCCCGAACACACCGATGTTCGTGATGGTGATGGTCCCGCCCTGCTGGTCGGCCGGAGGCGTCTTGCCCTCCCGCGCGGTCAGCGTCAGCCGGTTCAGGGCTCGGGCGAGCTCCTTCATGCTGAGGTCCTGGGCGTCCTTGATGTTCGGCACGAGCAGGCCGCGCGGCGTGGCGGCCGCGATGCCCAGATTCACGTAGTGACGGACGGCGATCTCGGCCCCGGCCTCCGTATCGATCCACGCGGCGTTGACCATCGGGGTGCGTCGCACCGCCCAGATCACCGCGCGTGCCATGAGCAGCAGCGGCGAGACCTTGATGTCGGCATAGTCCGGCGACGCCTTGAGGCGCTTCACGAGCTCCATCGTGCGGGTCGCGTCGACCTCCTTCCACACCGTCACGTGCGGGGCCGAGTACGCACTCTGCACCATCGCCGACGACGTGGCCTTGCGCACGCCCTTCACCGGGATCGATTCGGTGCGGTCGTCGCCCGCCGCCGAGGGCCGGGTGGCCGTGAGGCCCCGCGCCAGCCCGGACGGCGCCGCCGACGGAGCGGGCACCGTCTCCTCGCGCACACTCCCCCACTCGGGCGTCTCGATGTTGCGGAACACGCTGGCCTGCGAGGCGTGCTTCACCACGTCGTCCCGGGTGACCTCGCCGTCCGCACCCGTCGGGGTGACCGTGGTGAGGTCGACGCCGAGGTCGCGGGCGAGCTTGCGGATGGGCGGCTTCGCGATCACGCCCACCGACGACCGCACGGGGCGCTCGGCCGGACGCTTGCGGCGCGACGTCGCCCCGCCGCCCGAACCGTAGCCGACCAGCACCGAGCCGCCACCCTCCTCGGGAGCGGGTGCTTCGGCCGTGACGACGGCGCCGGGACCGGCGTCGTCGCGGGCATCCGTCACGAACGTGATGATGGGGGTCCCGACCTCGACCGTCGCTCCCTCATCGACGAGCAGCTCACCCACGACGCCCGCGTGCGGAGAGGGCAGCTCGACCAGCGACTTCGCGGTCTCGATCTCGCAGATCACATCGTTGATGGCGACCCGGTCGCCCGGTGCCACCTTCCACGCGACGATCTCCGCCTCGGTCAGACCCTCACCGACATCGGGAAGGGGGAAGTTCTGCGTGCTCATGCGTGATCCTCTCGTGGACCGGATTCAGTAGGCGAGGGAGCGGTCGACGGCCTCGAGGATGCGGTCGGCATCCGGCAGGTACGCGCCCTCCAGCTTGGCGGCAGGGAACGGCGTGTCGTAACCCGACACCCGCAGCACGGGCGCCTCGAGCGCATAGAACGCGCGCTCCATCACGGTCGCCGCGATCTCGCTGCCGAGGCTCGTGTGACCGGGAGCCTCCTGCGCGTAGACCATGCGGCCGGTCTTGCGCACCGAGCCCAGGATGGGGTCGTAGTCGACCGGCGACAGCGACCGCACGTCGACGACCTCGCAGCTCGTGCCCTCGGCCTCCGCGAGCGCCGCGGCCTGCAGCAGCGTGGTGACCATCGCGCCGTGGCCCACGAGGGTCACGTCGCTGCCGGTGCGCACCACCCGGGACGAGTGCAGCGGCACGGCCGACGCGTCGAGCTCGACCTCCCCCTTGGGCCAGTACCGGCTCTTGGGTTCGAGGAAGATCACCGGGTCGTTCGACGCGATGGCCTCCTGGATCATCCAGTACGCGTCGTTCGCGGTCGACGGCGACACCACGCGCAGACCGGGGGTATGCGTGAAGTACGCCTCCGGGCTCTCCTGGTGGTGCTCGACCGCGCCGATGTGGCCGCCGTAGGGGATGCGGATCACGATCGGCAGGCTGAGCGAACCCGCGTGGCGGTTGGTGAGCTTCGCGAGCTGCGTCGTGATCTGGTCGAACGCCGGGAACACGAACCCGTCGAACTGGATCTCGACCACCGGACGGAACCCGGCCATCGCCAGGCCGATCGCGGTGCCGACGATGCCCGACTCCGCCAGCGGCGTGTCCAGCACCCGCCGGTCGCCGAAGTCGCGCTGCAGGTGCTCGGTGATGCGGAACACACCCCCGAGCTTCCCGATGTCCTCACCCATCAGGAGGACCTTCGGGTCGTCCTCCATCGCCTTGCGCAGCCCCGCGTTCAGCGCCTTGCCGAGCGGCATCGTCTCCAGGGTCACCGGGCGTCTCCTTCGAACGAGGCCTCGTACTGCGCACGCCACGCCTTCTGCTGATCGATCAGCGGGTGCGGGTCGCTGTACACGTGGTCGAACATCTCGTCGGGGTCGGGCATGCCGAGGGTCACCGTGCGCGCGCGCAGATCCTCCGCGGCGTCGGCCGCCTCCGCGTCGACCTCGTCGAAGAACCGCGCTGAGGCGCCGCGGTTCTCCAGGAACGCGCGCATGCGCACGATCGGGTCGCGCCCCTCCCACACCAGCTCTTCGTCGTTGCCGCGGTACTTGGTGGGGTCGTCGCTCGTGGTGTGCGCACCCAGCCGGTAGGTCACGGCCTCGATCGCGCGCGGACCGCCGCCCGCGCGGGCCTCGTCGAGCGCCACGCGGGACACCGCGTAGCTGGCGAGCACGTCGTTGCCGTCGACGCGCACGCTGGGAATGCCGTACCCGGCGCTGCGCTGCACGAGCGGCACGCGCGACTGGGTGGTCACGGGCACCGAGATCGCCCAGTGGTTGTTCTGCAGGAAGAACACGGTCGGAGCCTGGTAGCTCGCAGCGAAGACCATGGCCTCGTGCACGTCGCCCTGGCTGGAGGCTCCGTCGCCGTAGTAGACGATGACGGCCTCGTCCCGCTCGGGGTCGCCGGTGCCCGAGCGTCCGTCGAACGCGACCCCCATCGCGTAGCCCGCTGCGTGCAGCACCTGCGAGCCCAGCACCAGGGTGTACAGCCGCGTGTTGCCGTTCTTCGGGTCGGTGGGGTCCCACCCGCCGTGCGAGACACCGCGCATCAGCTTGATGATGTCGAGCGGGTCGACGCCGCGGATGCGCGTGACCGCGTGCTCACGGTACGACGGGAAGATCGTGTCCTGCGCGCGGGCGGCGCGACCGGAGCCGACCTGCGCCGCCTCCTGGCCGCGGCTCGGGGGCCAGAGGGCGAGCTGCCCCTGGCGCTGCAGGTTCGTCGCCTGGGTGTCGATGGCCCGGATGCTCACCATGTCGCGGTAGAACTGCTCGAGCTCGGCGTCGGGGATCGCCTCGACGAGCGGCAGATACTGTTCGGCCTCCGCCGTGGGCGCGACCTTTCCGGTCTCGTCCAGCACGCGTACGAGGGGGGTCTCTGGGGTGCTCACGGGCCCCACGCTACCCGTGCCGGCATTCCGGGTCACGCATACCTAGGGCCCCCTCGTATCTTCGCGGAAGCCCGAGATTCCGCGGATCCCGGGGGGTCAGCGCTGGGCTGCGGCGACCTCCAGCACGCGGTCGAGCGACTCCTCCTCGCCGACCGAGATGCGGATCCCGTCGCCCGAGAAAGGCCGCACGATGAGGTCGGCGGCCACGAAAGCGGCGGCCACCTCGTCGGTGCGCTCCCCGGTGGGCAGCCACACGAAGTTGGCCTGCGAGTCGGGCACGTCCCAGCCGAGCGCGCGGAGCCCGGCCACCAGGCGCTCACGGCGCTCCACGATGACCGCGACGCGCTCGAGCAGTTCGTCCTCGGCGTCGAGGCTGGCGATCGCGGCGCTCTCGGCGGCGGACGTGACCGACAGCGGGATACCCGTGGTGCGTGCCGCGTCGAGCACCTTCTCGTGCCCGATCGCGTAGCCCACGCGGAGACCGGCCAGACCGTACGCCTTGGAGAAGGTGCGCAGCACGACCACGTTCGGGTGCCGCTCGAACACGCGGGCGGCGAGACCGTCGACGGCGTCGGGTGCGGTCACGAACTCGGCGTACGCCTCGTCGAGGATCACGAGCACGTCGGCCGGAACGCGGTCGATGAAGCGGTCGAACTCCGACGCCGTGATGATCGGGCCGGTCGGGTTGTTGGGCGTGCACAGGATGATGGCGCGCGTGCGGTCGGTCACCGCGGCGGCCATCGCGTCGAGGTCGTGCCGCGCATCGGCCGTGAGCGGCACCTGCACGCCGGTCGCCCCGGCCACGAGCGGCAGGCTCGGGTACGCCTCGAACGACCGCCACGCGTAGACCACCTCGTCGCCGGCCGACGCGGTCGCGAGGATCAGCTGGTGCAGGATCGACACGCTCCCCGAGGCGACGTGCACCTCGTCGGGCCGCACGCCGTAGCGCGCACCGAGACGCTCCCGCAGCCGCCCGGCCGTGGCGTCCGGGTAGCGGTTGATCGGGGTGGTGCGCTGCAGCGCGTCGACGACCGAGGGCAGCGGCTCGAACGGGTTCTCGTTGCTGGACAGCTTGAAGGCCTCGGGCCCCGCCTGCTTCCCCTGCCGATACGGCGCGAGGGCGGCGATGGCGGGACGGATGCGGGGCAGGATGGGCTCGGTCACGCGTCGAGTCTAGGCTGACAGCTCACGGTCGCCGTGGGACACTGAACGGACTATGCGCTTCATCATCCGCGTCGTCGTCAACGCCTTCGCCATCTGGGTCGTCACCCTCATCCCGGTCCTTCAGGTGACCGTGACCGCCTTCCCCCCGGGAGAGACCCTGCAGCTCGTGCTCACGCTGCTCGCGGTCGGCGCGATCTTCGCCCTGGTGAACACCATCATCGGCACGGTCGTGAAGGTCGTGGCCTTCCCGCTGTACATCCTCACGCTCGGGCTCATCGGCTTCGTGATCAACGGCTTCCTGCTGTGGCTGACGGCCTGGATCACGAGCAGCTTCGGCTGGGGGCTGTCGGTCGGCTCGTTCTGGTGGGGCGTGCTGGCCGCCCTGATCATCTCGATCATCAACGGGATCTTCGGCGCCATCCTGCGTCCGCAGAGCAAGCGCTCGCGCCGCGACTGACGTGGGGCCGTTCGAGCCGCAGCCCCTCGGCGAGCGGCAGGGACGAGGTGCGGCGGCGGGCGTGACGCGGCGCGCCGTGGTCGCCGCGGCCTGGAGTCTTCCCGTGGTCGCGGCCGTCGCCGCGGCCCCGGTCGCCGCGGCGAGCGCGACCCCGGAGCTGACGGCCTGGACCGTGACCGCGTGCGAGTCCGCCGACCGCATCACCCTCATGCTGCGCAACGACACCGCGGATCCCCTCCAGACGTACCTCGGGCTCACCGCCGACGGCGCTCAGCCGGACGCGGGCCCCGGCCCCCTGCTCTCCCCGGGGGAGACCCGCCCGTTCGGCTTCGGGCTCGTGCCCAACGGCGGATACACGATCCGCGCGAGCACCGACGAGGGGCTCCGGTTCCAGCAGCGCGTGGAGCTCGACTGCGCTCCGCTCGGACTGACCGCGCGGATCGACCCGGACGACGGCTCCGGCGTGCTGACCGTGCACGTGCGCAACGACTCGACGGCGCCCATGACCGTGACCGTCGCGTTCGACCTGGGCAGCGACGGCAGCCCCGAGTCCACGGACACCGTGGTGCTGGCGCCCGGCGAGGAGCGCGCCCTGCCCTACCCCGCCCCGCAGACGGACTTCACCGTGCGGGTGTCGAACGACCAGGGGTACGCGCTCGTGGAGTCGTTCGCGTTCGCCTAGCCGCACCGTGGCGGACCGCAGCAGTTCATCCGACGCGTTCGGCACGGTACTCCGTACGCTCCACCTCGGTGGCCTCGCCCAGTTCGGTCCAGTACCGGCCGAGGGCCTCGGCGCGCGGGTCAGACGACGCGTCCACCAGGCGGGCGGTCTCCTCGTACTCCTCGATCCCGTGCGACCCCAGTCCCAGATCGTCCGGGCCGGGCAGCGGTTCGACGAGCCTGCTGGCCGTGAAGCTGTCGGCCGAACCCGTGCCCTCAGCGGAGCCGCCCGTCGCGAGCCGGGAGACCACATCGTCGGCATGGCGCAGCTGCACGAGCGTCTGATCGTCGTCCAGCGTCGGCTCCGACGGACTGCCCGCCGTGATCTGCAGCTCCACGTCGAAGTCGCTCTCCATCGCGACGTGCGCGGCGATCATGCCCGACTGCGAGTACGCCACGACGTCCACACGATCCCCGGGCTGCGCCCCCGACGCTGCGAGCGCATCGAGGGTCGCCTGGTACGACGCCGACCGCGTACCGGCGTACAGCTGCACGTTCGAGCGCATGTCCCACGGCTCCGTCCCGGTCGGCGCGAGCGACACCGACCGCGTGCCGGAGAGATACGCCACGTAGCGGGTCGCACCGTCCTTCATCGTGTAGCGCTCGACGGCCACCTGGGCGCCGCCGCTCTCCGGAAGACGGCGCAGCGCCGCGGTGAGGTCGGCAGGAGCCCGCGGCGCGGACCGGGCGACCGCCGTCACGCGCACCGGATCGGCGTGACCCCGGAGGCGCTCCCCCGGCTGCACCTTCGCGAAACCGGTGGTCGAGCCGAGCAACTGGGTCACCGCCGCCGCCGGAGCCACCGACGGCCCGAGCCCGCCGAGGAGCAGCCCGGGGCCGAGGAGCGGACGGGTCGTCCACTGCAGCACGAGCGCGGTCGCGACGAGGCCGAGAGCCGGGTCGGCGGCGAGCAGACGGTCGAGCCGAGCCTGCGCCGCCGTGGCCGCGCCCGCATCCGTGTGAGCGAGCGCCTCGACCTTCGCCCGCAGCTCCACGATCTCGAACACGTCGGCCGTGCGTCGCGCTCCGTCCGCCGCGTGTGCGAGCTCGGCGGCGACCTCGTGCAGCACCTGGGCCGCGGCGCGCAGCGCGGGGAGCGGCACCCCCTCGAAGGCCTCGGGATCGGACGACACCGCGACTCGGGCCTGCTCGACCGCCGTCGCCGCTCGTCCGCACGCCCCCGCGGCCGCGGCGATCCGCGCAGCCACGGCCCGCAGCTCCTCGGTGTCGACCGCGATCACTCCGCCGTGGTCGATGCTCAGCCCGCCCACCGGTCGCCTCCCAGGCAGTGGTCGCGCACACCGCGGAGCCGTTCGACCTCGGCAGACGCGGCGTGGTGCTGCCGCTCGATCCCCTCGTGCAGCGCCCGGAGCGCTGCGGACTCCCACGCCGTGTCGTCGACCACCGCGCGCAGCGTGCCGACGGCATCGTTCAGCGCGTGCAGCGCATCGCCCAGATGGCTCGAGGCGCGGATGCGGGCCCAGACGTGCGGTGGAGTGTCGAAGGTGGTGGCGGTGAACGCGGTCATGGCTCCACCCTGCGCCGGTGCCGACATGGCTCCCGACCCGGTTCGCAGCGCCCGTGAAGAGATCGCGCGGATGCACAGACGTGCAGGAAGGGCGGGTCCCGGGAGGCCGCCGCTGTGCAGGAGGCGCCCCGACCGGCAGAATGGTCACCGTGACAGCCCAGGATCCCTTCCGCGTGATCTTCGTCTGCACGGGCAACATCTGCCGCTCCCCCATGGCCGAGGTCGTGTTCCGCGACCTCGCGGAACGCCAGGGCCTCGGCGCGCGGATCGTCTCGCGCAGCGCGGGCACGGGCGACTGGCACCTGGGCGAGCGCGCCGACCACCGCACGATCGACTCGCTCGCGCGCCGCGGCTACGACGGCTCGCAGCACCGCGCCAAGCAGTTCACGTTCGCGTCGTTCGCGGAGAACGACCTCGTGGTCGCGCTCGACCGCACGCACGAGCGCATCCTGCGGGAGTGGGCGCGCGACGAAGACGAGGAGGGCAAGGTCACGCTCCTGCTCTCGTTCGACCCGAACGCGCCGAGCCCCGACGTGCCGGACCCCTACTACGCGGGCGCCGAGATGTTCGATTCGGTGCTCGGTATGATTGAGACCGCCACGCGGGGGCTGTTCCGCCAGCTCGAACCCGCTCTGCGCCCGCCCCGCACGCCCCGACTCTGAGGGGCCCGATCAGGAGGACTCCCCTGACTTTCCAGCCCTCGCTCCCGCCGCAGCCCCTGAGCCCCCTCGACGGTCGCTACCGCGGTGCCGTCACCGGACTCGCCGACTTCCTCTCCGAAGCCGGGCTCAACCGCGCGCGCGTCGAGGTCGAGGTGGAATGGCTGATCGCGCTCACCGACCGCTCGCTCTTCGAGACGAGCCCGCTGTCGGACGCCGACAAGGAGCGCCTGCGCGCGCTGTACCGCGACTTCGGCCAGGCCGAGATCGACTGGCTCGCCGAGAAGGAGGCCGTCACGCAGCACGACGTGAAGGCCGTGGAGTACCTGGTGCGCGACCGTCTCTCGACGCTCGGACTCGACGCGATCGCCGAGCTCACGCACTTCGCCTGCACGAGCGAGGACATCAACTCCGCCTCCTACGCCCTCACCGTCAAGCGCGCGGTCGAGGAGGTCTGGCTCCCGGCCCTCGACACCGTGATCGCGAAGCTGCGCGAGCTGGCGGTCGAGCACGCCGACGCCGCGATGCTGTCCCGCACGCACGGCCAGCCCGCCACGCCCTCGACCATGGGCAAGGAGCTCGCGGTGTTCGCGTGGCGGCTGGAGCGCGTCCGTGCGCAGATCGCCGGCACCGACTACCTCGCGAAGTTCTCCGGCGCGACCGGCACCTGGTCGGCACACCTGTCCGCCGACCCCGACGCCGACTGGCCCACCATCGCCCGCGAGTACATCGAGGGCCTGGGGCTCGGCTTCAACCTCCTGACGACGCAGATCGAGTCGCACGACTGGCAGGTCGAGCTCTACGACCGCGTGCGGCACGCCGGTGGCATCCTGCACAACCTCGCCACCGACATCTGGACGTACATCTCGCTCGGCTACTTCGCGCAGATCCCGGTCGCCGGTGCCACGGGCTCGTCGACCATGCCACACAAGATCAACCCGATCCGCTTCGAGAACGCCGAGGCGAACCTGGAGATCTCCGGCGCCCTGTTCGCGTCGCTCGGGCAGACCCTCGTCACGAGCCGCCTGCAGCGCGACCTCACCGACTCCACCACGCAGCGCAACATCGGTGTCGCGTTCGGGCACTCGCTGCTCGCGCTCGACAACCTGCGCCGGGGACTCAACGCGATCTCGCTCTCGCGCGACGTGCTGCTCGCCGACCTCGACGGCAACTGGGAGGTGCTGGCCGAGGCGATCCAGACGGTCATCCGGGCCGAGGTGGTCGCCGGGCGCTCCACCATCACCGACCCGTACGCGCTGCTCAAGGAGCTCACGCGCGGGCACCGCGTCGGCGCGGCCGAGCTCGCGGCATTCGTCGAGGGTCTGGAGATCGGCGACGCCGCCAAGCAGCGCCTGCTCGCCCTGACCCCCGCGACCTACACGGGTATCGCCGAGCGCCTCGCCCGCTGAGCCCGCGCGCGGTCAGCCGGAGTACGACTCCACGCGGTCGCGCGGCATGAACGACGCCGCGAGCAGGGTGAGCAGCGCGGTCAGGGCGACCGCGATGAACACCCCGACCGACGCGTGCACGATCGTGCCGGGGTCGTCCGGCCCTGCCCCCTGGGAGATGATCGCGTTCGAGATCGCCCCGAACACGGCCACCCCGACCGCGCTGCCTGCCGAGCGGGCGAACGCGTTCATGCCGGTCACGGCGCCGCGCTCACCCCACTCCACCGACGACTGCGCGGCGATCAGGGTCGGCGCCGCGCTCCACCCCAGGCCGAAGCCCAGCACGAACGCGATCACGGCGAGCACGTACGGGTTCGGCCACGACGCGACCGAGGCCAGGACGATCGCCGCGACCGAGGCGATGCTCATGCCGATCAGCGTGGTGCGGCGGAAGCCGATGCGCAGGTACAACCGCCCCACGTTGGCCGCGGCGATGGGCCACCCGAGCGTGAGCGCGGCCACGGCGAGGCCCGACAGCAGCGGCACGATGCCGAGCGAGCCCTCCAGGTAGGTGGGCGCGAAGCTGGTCACGCCGATCATGAGCGCCCCCACGCCGAGCGAGACCAGGGTCGTGGTGAGGATGAGCCGGCGCGAGACGAGCCGCAGGTCGACGATCGGCTCCGGTGCCCGCCGCTCCACCAGCGCGAACAGCACCAGGGCCGCGATCCCCGCCCCGAAGCACAGCGCGCTCGGCGCCGACAGCCACTCCCAGGCGTTGCCGCCCTCGAGGAGTCCGAGGATCACCCCGGTCAGGCCGACCGTCAGCAGCACGGCCCCGAGGTAGTCGATGCGGTGCCGTTGCGTCTGCTTCTGCTCCGTGTACCGCCGCAGCAGCACCCACGCGGCGAGCAGGCACAGGGGGATGTTGATCAGGAAGATCCAGCGCCACGCGTCGAGCTGGGCGAACACGCCGCCGAGGGCCGGTCCGACCACCGACGACACCGCCCACACGCTGGCGATGTAGCCCTGCACCTTCGCGCGCTCGGCGACCGTGTAGATGTCGCCGACGATCGTCATCGACATGGGGGCGACGGCTCCGGCGCCGAGCCCCTGGACCACCCGGAACGCGATGAGCGCCGGCATGCTCCACGCGAGACCGCAGAGGATCGAGCCGAGCAGGAACAGGGCGATGCCGAGCAGGATGATGGGCTTGCGTCCGACCGTGTCCGCGAAGCGCGAGTAGATGGGCACGCTCACGGCCTGGGCGAGCAGGTACACCGAGAAGAGCCACGGGAACTGCTGGTAACTGCCGAGGTCGCGCACGATGCTGGGCACGGCGGTGGCCAGGATCGTGGCGTCGATCGCGATGAGACCCGTCGAGAGCATCAGCGCCGCGAGCACCGGTCCGCGTTCCGAGCGGAGCCCGACGGAGGCGCGATCGATGGGGGTGCTCACGTCAGGCACAAGCCGCCCGCCCGCCGGAGTATTCCGACGGACGGGCGGCTGAGGGTCGTCACTTCGCGGTGCCGGAGCGCCCGGGGGCCTGGTCGTCGCTGTCGGGCTTCTCGCCCGGCTCCGCGTCGTACAGCACCGGGCGGTCGATGGTCTTGGTCACATCGGCCGGGTCGACCGCGAGGATCAGCATCGCGAGGATCAGCAGGGTCACGATGAACGCGGAGCCACCCACGACCAGGCTCAGGGCCAGCGGCGTGAGCCCTTCGTACGTGCCGTTCGCGATGGCCGTGTTCACGCGCAGGGTGAAGGCACCGGTCGACACCAGCGTGACCACCATCGCGAACACGCCGCAGCCCAGCGCGATGCCGAGCAGGTGGAGCGGACGCAGGATGTCCCGCCGGGTGGGCTTCTCGTCGCTCATCGCTCTCCTCCGTGCTGGACCGGCTCGCTCTGGTCGTCGTGGGGGACCTCCGGCGCGTCGGCGCGCTTCGGGGTCAGTCCCGCAATGCCGAGGAAGACGGCGACGATCGCCGCATAACCGCCGAACATGCCCACGCCCAGGATGATGCCGGAGAGCACGAACGTGCCCGCCGCGTCGATCGTGTACTCCTGCACGAACCCGGCCGGGATCAGCAGCATCACCACCGCCAGCAGGAGCGTCAGCGCGCCGACCGTGATCGCGTCGCGGGCGAGCATCCCGCCGACGCGACGCGCCCGGATGCCCGCGAGCAGCTCGATCCCGCCGCTGAGCACCGCCCACGAGATCACCACCACGAAGAACACGTCGTCCGTGCGCCAGGCGGGGACGCCGCTCGCCATGCCGGCGAGGGCGCTCACCACGGCGAGCAGGATGGAGGACCAGCGCGAACCCGCGGGCAGCACCAGCCAGGCGGCCAGCACGTGCACGAGCGCCGTCACCAGCACGAACCCGCTGAACACCGACAGCCCCACCGGGGCGGAGTGATCCGACGAGAAGGTGATCATGAGGGCGGCGACGGCCGCGAACAGTGCGCGCAGCAGTTGCACGTGGCGCATGGTGAACGCGCGAGCAGGGGCAGACATGCAGAGTCCTCCGGGGTTTCCCCCCAGTCTACGCGGGGGCGGGAGACGCCAGCGCCGGGCGGATGCGCGTGAAGCCCGGCGGATCTCCCCAGATCGATTGCCGGGCTTCACGACATACGCAGCACGGGGGGCGTCACTGCGTCGGGCCGGACGGTCGCGGGGTCGGGCACCTCCCCCACACGTCAGAGCCCAGTGACCCACGTGCTCGCTCGGTCCCCTGAAGCGTGCTCGCGCGGTCTTATGCTCACTCTAGGGAAGTGTTCTTCACATACCGGACGGGGGGTTGTGATGGAGTACACGAACGGTGGCGTGCCGCGCCCACCCGGGCGCAGCGCCTTCGCCAGGGCACTGCGCGACGCGATCAACGCGAGACCCGTGACGCTCTCCTGGCTGCAACGCCAGCTCAAGGCACGCGGCAACCGGGTGTCGATGGCCACGCTGAGCTACTGGCGCTCCGGGTCTCGCCGGCCGGAGGGCGCGCAGTCGCTCGCGGCCCTGGCCGACATCGAGGACCTGCTCGGCCTGGAGGACGCCGCACTCAGCCGTCTGCTCCGCCCCAACCGCACCGGACCGCTCGGGGTGAGCGGCTTCCCCATCGACCACCGCGAGATCGAGCAGGCCGTGATCGACGCCTACACGGCGATGGGCAGCCCGTACCCCGACACGTCACGCGAGCTGACCACGCACTCGGTCACCGACGTCGACGAGCGAGGCAACGTGTCCTTCTGCTCCACCAGGAGCATCGTGCAGTCCACGACCGGCACCATCCACGCGATCCCGTTCCTGGAGATCATGCCGGGGCTGCCCTCCCCCGCCCCCATCCTTCGGGCGGTGTCGGGCGGGCGTTTCACCCGCCACTACTCGCACCCGGGCGGCGAGGTGCACGGCGCGCTGTTCGAGCTGGACGTGCCGCTCGAGGCGCCCGACACGGCGATGGTCGAGTGGTCGGTGGAGTACCCGCCGGGGTCGCCGCCGTCGCGCGACACCGGGCACGCGGTGGGCCGCCAGTGCCGGGAGCTGCTGGTGTGGACGCGATTCCACCCCGACGCGGTGCCCGACTGGTGCGAAGAGGTCGTGGAGACCCCGGACGGTCGCTCGGTCTCGCCCGTCCCGCTCACCCGCGGCACCTCCGTGCACCAGGTGCGGCGCGCGTTCGGCCCGGGCGCCCTCCAGCTGCGCTGGGGGTACGAGCCCGCGAACGCGGAGGTTCAGCCGGGCTGATCGCCCGTCGCGACCGGACGACCGGGGGTGTTCGACCACTGGCTCCACGAGCCGGGGAACACCCGGGCGTCGATGCCGACCTCGTGCAGCACGAGCGCCGTGTGCGCCGCGGTGACGCCGGAGCCGCAGTACGCCGCAACAGGGGTGCCGCGGGTGACGCCGACCCCTTCGAGCGTGGCGAGCACGGTGTCGCGGTCGAGCACCCGGCCGTCCGCATCGAGATGCAAACCGGTCGGGAGGTTGATGGCACCGGGGATGTGTCCGGCCACCGGGTCGAGCGGCTCGGTCTCGCCACGGTAGCGCTCGGGCGCGCGCACGTCGAGGAGCACGCCCGACTCCGGGAACGCAGCGGCCTCGTCGATCGTGAGGGCGTCGTCGCCGATCTCGTCGAGCACCACATCGCCCGGCTCCGGGATCACGTCGTCGGTCGCGGTGTCGTACCCGGCGGCCGTCCAGGCGCGGAGCCCGCCGTCGAGCACGCGCACACGAACACCGGCCTGCCGGAGCAGCCACCACGCGCGAGCCGCCGCGAGCCCCTTCGTGTCGTCGTACGCCACGACCGTGTCGCCCTCGCGCACGCCCCACCGGCGCGCGGCCGCCTGGAGCGTGGCGGTCGACGGCAGCGGGTGGCGCCCCGCGTCCGGCTCGCCGTGCGTGGACAGCTCCGTGTCCAGAGCCGCGAACACCGCGCCGGGGATGTGACCGGTGAGGTAGTCGGCGTGCCCGGCCTCCGGTCGATCGAGACGCCAGCGCACATCGATCACGCGGACGGGCGCCTCACCGGCGAGGAGGTCGTGCAGTTCGGTCGCGGAGACGAGGTCGCTCATGCTGCGAGGCTACCGACTCCCCGTGCGTCTTCGGTTCGTCGCGTCATCCGACGACACGACCTCCTCCCGTCGGGAATAGAAGCGGGCGGCGGGCGTTGCACCCCGCATGATTGAAAGTTCAACCGTCGCGCCGGCTGCCACCGAACGGACCCGCGTGCGGGTGCCGCTGCGCTTCGGCGACGGGTACACCACCACGGCCGACGTCGTGACCTTCGACGGACTGGTCGACGGACGGGAGCACCTGCTGCTCGGCCTCGGCGACTGGCGCGCGGCGCTCGACCGCGCGGCCGAGGGCGGCGATGCCCCGCTCGTCCGCCCGCACAGCGAGTGCCTCACCGGCGACGTGTTCGGCTCCGAGCGATGCGACTGCGGCCCCCAGCTGCGCGAAGCGGTCGAACGGATCGCCGAGCAGGGCGGGTTCCTGCTGTATCTGCGCCAGGAGGGTCGCGGCATCGGCCTCTACGCCAAGCTCGACGCCTACGCGCTGCAGGACGCCGGTCTCGACACGTACGAGGCGAACGTCGCCCTGGGTCACGGCGAGGACGAGCGCGACTACACGGTCGCCGCCCAGATGCTCCGCGCCGTCGGGGTCGACGGCATCCGTCTGCTGAGCAACAACCCCGACAAGGCCGTGCAGCTCGAGGCGCTGGGCATCCGCGTGACCGAGCGCGTGCCCACCGGCGTGCACCTGTCGGAGTCGAACTCGCGCTACCTGCAGGCCAAGCGCGACCACACCGCGCACACGATCGACCTGTCGGCGGCGTGACCGGCGGGGAGGACACCATGACGGCCCAGCGCTCGGAGCGGCGGCTCGACGACACGGAGATGGCGACGTGGCTGCCCGTCATCCGCTTCGTGCAGCTGCTGCCCCAGGTGCTCGACCGCACGCTCAAGGACGAGGTGGGCCTGAATCACGCGCGCTACGCGATCATGGTCACGCTCGCGGGGCGCGACGACGGCGCGGTGACCATGACGGAACTCGCACGCATCGCCGGTCTGAGCCGTTCGCGGCTGAGTCACGCGCTCGACTCGCTCGAGGAGCGGGGCTGGGTCGAGCGCACGTCGTGCAGTACTGACAAGCGCACGCTGTCGGCCGCGCTCACCTCCGCGGGCAGGGAGATGCTGCGCACCGCCGCCCCCGTGCACGTGGAGCAGGTGCGCGAGCTGGTACTCGACCCGCTCACCCCCGCGGAACGCGAACAGCTCCAGTCGATCCTCACGAAGCTGCTCCCGGGTGTGACCGCGGCGCTCTGAGGCGTTCTGCTCTGAGCAGAACGCCTCGAACCCCGCCGAGCGCCCGGATTATCGTGAGGCATGGCCGACATCGTCCCGTTCCCCCGCGCTCCCCGTCCCGCCCGTCCCCAGCCGAGCGACCCCGAGCCGCTGTGGCGGCAGCTGCTGGGCGACCAGCTCCGCCGTCGGCGGCACGACCGCGAGGAGACCCTCACCGCCACCGCCGAGAAGGCCGGGGTGTCGCCGCAATACCTCTCCGAGGTCGAGCGCGGGCTCAAGGAGCCGTCGAGCGAGATGATCGCCGCGATCGCCGGAGCCCTCGACACGAGCCTGGTCGAGCTGACCAGCGCCGTGGCCGACGACCTGCGCGCGACTGCGGCCCCGGCATCGGCGGCGGTCTCGGCCTCGCGCGGCGCGTTCGCCCTCGCGGCCTGACCGCGCACGCGGCGCCCGGCTTCGTCGCCGCGTGCCCTCCCCGGTGGAGCCCCGGGTTCGCCGTCGCGCCGCCGCACGCCCCGCCCGCACGCGCCGCCCGGTGGAGCCCCGGGGCCGACGCGGCACCGCAGCGCCGGCCCCGGGTCCGGGCGTCACCCCGCGTCGCGCGGCCCGAGCACGGTGTCGATC
>NZ_JBSHIM010000022.1:0-43901 GCF_053618975.1 Microbacterium sp. NPDC055599
ACCCGCGGCGGAGAGCTCCCCCCGTGCGAAGGCCCTGGTCCTGGCGATGGCGTCGCGCGGGCGGTCATCGCCGGGGGCCTCCGCCTCGAACAGCGGCAGCACGCGGTCGGCGCAGTCCGCGGCCCACACGGCGACGGTCCGGCGCTGCCCCTCGGTCATGCCCTGAGCGGTACCCACCGTCACCGCCCTCGGCGCTCGGCCCGGCGGCGGGCGGTGTCGTGTGCTTCGCGGAGCAGGTCGAGCACGGTGTCGGCGGTCCGCTCGCCCGGTTCGATCACGCAGACCCACCCCGCGTCGCCGTACAGCGGATGGCGGCGGAACACGTCGGACGCTGTCGGCTCGGGGTCGGACGGCACCAGGGCCGCGGCGCGCTCCCGGCCGACGTGGATGTTGACGCGGAACCGTCCGGTCGCGGTGAGGTCCGACGACGCGTCGTCCGGGTAGTCCTTCGTGATGATGGTGCCGAAGGGCTGCGTGCGCTCGGGCATCCGTCCGTCGGGGGCGAAGAAGAAGTAGGCGTCGCCCCACGACAGCTCAGGGAACTCGCTCCCCGGCTGCGGTGTCATGGCGAGCGCGCCGTCGAACGATCGCACGGCCTCGATGATCTGCTGTCTGTCCATGCTTCAATAGTCCGGTTGCAGTGCTTATGGAGACTTAGCTGCGGAGAACAGGGGGTTATGGGTGAGCAACCCTCCAGAGCGGGTCAGGAGCACGGCGGAGATCGGCCGGAGCGTCGGCTATTCGGTGCAGCAGGTCCGCGACCTGGAGCGGCTCGGCATCATTCCCCCGGCGGTCCGCGCGGCGAACGGCTACCGGCGCTACGGTGCACGGCACGAGACCGCGGCGCGGGCGTACCGGCAGCTCGCCGCGGCTATCGGTCCGGTGGCGGCCCGCGCGCTCATGCCGATGCTCATCCGGTCGTCGGTCGAACGGGCCGCCGAGCGCATCGATGCCCTCCACGCCGACCTCGCCGACGAGCGCAGCCGGCTGCGGGAGGCGCTGCGCGGTCTGGAGGTCGCGGTGTCCGACGCCGACGACGTGTTCGACGACGCCGACGAGATGACCGTCGGTGAGCTCGCCCAGGCTCTCGGCGTGCGGACCTCGGCGCTGCGCCACTGGGAGCGCGAGGGGCTCATCCGCCCGATGCGCGACGGCAGGAGCGCCCGCCGCTACGGCTCGGGCGCGATCACCGAGGCCCGCGTGGTCGCCGCACTCCGGTCGGGCGGCTACGGGATCCCGGCCATCACCCGGATCCTGGAGGAGCTACGGGCGCACGGCGAGAGCGGAGGGCTGCAGAGCATCCTCGCCGCCCGACTCGACGCCCTCACCCGCCGCAGCGTCGCGCTGCTGGCGGCGGCGGGCAGCCTGCATGCACTGCTCGCCGACACCGAGCGCGCGGGCGGCACGGACACCGCGACGCCCGCCGGAGCCGGCGGTCCGGGAGGGGAGGATCCCGCGGCCCGCGCCCCTAGGCTGGACGTATGACCAAGAACATCTGGACCGTGCTCGGCGTGATCCTCGCTGTCGTGATCGCGTGGTGGATCGTCAGCGCCCTGTTCTCGGTGCTGTGGTTCATCGCGAAGCTCGCGATCGTCGCGGTCGTGGCCGTCGTGGTGTTCCTCGTGCTGCGGAACCTGTTCGCCCGCGACGCCGACTGACGCCGCTCAGGCCCGCGCCGCCGCCCCCACGCGGTACTGCGCGGCGCGGTGCGTGTCCTGCACGCGGTCGCCGCGCCCGTGGAGCTTGTGGCGCAGCGTGCCGGGCGTGTACTCCTCGGGGTACGCGCCGCGCTCGCGCAGCACCGGGATCACGTGCTCGATCACGTCCTGCCACGTGCCGGGCGTGACCGCGTAGGCGAGGTTGAAGCCGTCGATGTCGGTCTGCTCCACCCACGACTGCAGCTCGTCGGCGATCTCCTCGCCCGAGCCGACGACCGTGGGTCCGAGTCCGCCGATGGCGTTGTGCCGCCCGAAGTCGCCGACCGTCCACTCCCGGCCGAGATCCGCCTCCTCCTTCAGGTGCTGGAGCACCGACTGGATCGCGTTGGACTCCACGTTCCCCACGGGTTCGTCTTCGCCGTACTGCGACAGGTCGACGCCCATCCAGCCCGACATGAACGTGAGGGCCCCCTCGGGACTCGCATACGACAGGTACTCCGCGTGCTTCGCGGTCGCCTCCTCGCTCGTTGCCGCCGTGATCACGGTCAGCAGCGTGTAGATGCGGGCGTCGTAGCGGTCGCGTCCCGCCGCCTCGAGGGCGTCGCGGATGCGCTTCACGATGCCGGCCAGCACCTCCTTCGACGGGGCGGCGACGAAGATCGCCTCGGCGTTCTCGGCCGCGAACCGCACGCCGCGGGGGCTCGCACCGGCCTGGTAGATGACGGGGGTGCGCTGCGGCGACGGCTCGGAGATGTGAATGCCCGGCACACGGAAGTGGGTGCCCTCGTGCCGGATCGGGTGCACCTTGGCGGGGTCGGTGAAGATGCCGCGCTCGCGGTCCTCGACCACGGCGTCGTCCTCCCACGACCCCTCCCACAGCTTGTACAGCACCTCGACGTACTCGTCGGCGTGGTCGTAGCGGTCGTCGTGACCGAGCTGATCCTCCTGGCCCATGTTGCGGGCGGCGCTGGGCAGGTAGCCGGTGACGACGTTCCAGCCGATGCGGCCCTGCGTGAGGTGGTCGAGCGTGCTGAGCCGCCGTGCGAACGGGTAGGGGTGCTCGAACGCCGTGCCGGCCGTGATGCCGAAGCCGAGGTGCTCGGTCACGGCGGCCATCGCGCTCACGAGCAGGATCGGGTCGTTCACCGGCACCTGGGCGCCATTACGGATGGCGGCCTCGTTGGTGCCGCCGTACACGTCGTAGGTGCCGAGCACGTCGGCGATGAAGATGCCGTCGAAGGTCGCGCTCTCCAGCAGTGTCGCCAGCTCGGTCCAGTACGAGATCGTGTTGTACTGCCGCGACCGGTCGTCGGGGTGCCGCCACAGCCCGGACGACTGGTGGGCGACGCAGTTCATGTCGAAGGCGTTGAAGCGGATCTGTCGGGTCATGCGACCCATGAAACGGGACACACGGGGCCGCGGTCGAGCACCGCCGACACGCACCGAAACAATCGCGAGGGCGGCGGTCAGGGTCAGCGGTCGTAGACGTCGCGGCGGTGCCCGAGGGTCACGACCGCGACGATCAGCACCTCGTCATGCACGGTGTAAATGATGCGGTAGTCGCCGACGCGGACGCGGAGGCCGTCGCGGCCCTGCAGCGCCTTCGCGCCCGGCGGCCGCGGATTCTCACCGAGGAGGGCGATCGCACCGCGGATCCGATCGCGGTGCTGGTGATCGATCTTCTTCAGGGCGCGGACGGCAGCGGGGCGCAGTTCGATGCGGTAGCTCACGACCAGCCCAGGTCGGCCTTCACCTGGGACCACGGGATGCTCGGGCCCTCCTCGGCCATGGCCTCGTCGAAGGCGGCCACGTCCTCCGCGTCCTCGAGCGCCTCCATCATGCGTTCGTACTGCTCGGGACTGATCACGACGGCGGCGAGCTGCCCGCGACGTTCGATGAACACCGCCTCCTTCTGGGAGTCGGTGATGACCGTGGAGAGGTTGCTGCGCGCATCGGCGACGCTGATCGTGGACATAAGGCCATTGTACGTTTCGGGGGCTGAAATGTACATCCGCAACGAGGTCAGAGGGCGTCCTCGTCGAGGCGTCGGGGGCTGGGGTCGGGAGGCAGGATCTCGATCCCGTGGTCGGCACGGCGCTGCGCCCGCCACCAGATCACGAACCCGACCGCGGTGAACACGCCGTAGAACACGTACATGAGGCCGGTCGCGTAGTAGCCGGAGCTGAACAGCAGCGGCACGCCGACCACGTCCACGGCGATCCAGATGAGCCAGAACTCCGTCCACCCCTTCGCCATGCCGTACGTGGCCAGGAGCGAGCCGACGAACGTCCAGGCGTCGGCCCACACCGGCTCCCACGACCCGAGCGCGCGGAACACGGGGGTGAGCGCGACCGTGCCGACGATCATCACCAGCACGATTCCGACGCGGGCCCTCGTCGGCGCCCACCGCGGCACCACGCGGCCGCCCTCGGCGTTGCGCCAGCGGATCCAGCCGTACACCGCGACGGCGATGAACATGACCTGCCGGCCGGCCTGGCCGAGCAGGTGGGGGAGCGAGGGGTCGGGGCTGAGCGCCGAACCGAGGAACACGGTCAGCAGCAGCAGGTTGCCGACGATGCCGACCGGCCACGCCCACACCTTGCGCCGCATGCCGCCGAGCGCGCTCGCCAGTCCGAACGCGTTGCCCACCACTTCGCGCACCAGCAGGGTCTGCCCGCCCGGCAGCAGCCACTGCGAATCGAAGGCGTCGACGAGCCACTGCAGCAGGTCCACCGGCGTCAGTCCTCGGTGCCGGGGCGCGCGTCGGGCGAGGGGCGGTCGTCGAGCACGAGCTGCAGCATGCTGAGGTCGAGCCAGCGGCCGAACTTCGTGCCCACCTGCGGCATGCGTCCGACCTCGCGGAAGCCGAGGCGCTCGTGCAGCGCGATCGACGCCGCGTTCCCGCTCTCCACCCCGCCAATCATCACGTGCATCCCGGCGGTGCGCGCGTGAGCGATGAGCTCCTCCATGAGCGCTCGGCCGATGCCGCGGCCGCGCTGATCACCCCGCACGTAGACGGAGTGCTCGACCGTGAGCCGGTAGCCGCTGTGCGGCCGCCACTGCGCGTACGACGCGTAGCCGAGCACGCCGGTGTCGTCGGCGGCGACGATCACCGGGTACCCGCGGGCGGTCCGGTCGGCGAGCCACGCGGCGCGGTCGGCGCGGTCCACCGCCTCCTCGTTCCAGATCGCCGTGGTGTGCACGACGGCGTGGTTGTGGATCTCGGTGATCGTGTCGAGGTCGGCATCGTGGGCTGGCCTGAGCTGCACGGCGGTCATGGGGCGCTCACCAGCAGGGTCGAGACGGGGATGCAGTCACGTTCCGCACTCTATCGGGGGTGACCAGCGCGTCGCGTCATGGACAGGGTGGGGAACAGGCCCGCGGGGTCGAGGCCGACCGATTCGGCGCGGCCCGCCGGGGGTGAAGCGCAGCGCCCGGGCTGGTCGGGCGACCCGCCGTGGCCCCGGCGGTCAGCCGATGCGCTCGGAGTCGGACAGCGCAGCGCGGACGAGGATCGCGCGCCGCATGTCGGCCACGATCGGTTCCGAGAAGCGGGCGCGGTAGCGGCTCTCGCTCACGGCCGAGAACACGAACGGCAGCGCCGAGACGATGGCGACCAGCGTCGCCGCCTTGAGGAGGTTGACCGTGAGCGGAAGTGCCACGCCCTGCACCACGAGCGGCTGCACCACGAGCGCGTGCACCGACATGGGATCACCCAGCCAGGTCTGCGCGAGATCCGGAGGAACGGCGATCGCCCCGATGAGAACGAGCAGCACGGCGAGCAGCAGAGCAAAGACGGCCGCCTGGACGAGGTGCGCGAGGGTCATCGCGAGCAGCATGTTGATCCGCTGGGGACGGCCGACGGTCGACGCTGGATCCGTCGACGCCGGGCGACCCTCGGCCGGTGTGCCCCGCAGCAGGTCGCGCTCCTCGTCGACGGTGAGCGCGAGCGTCGCCGGGTCGACCTCGGTCGCGCTCACCTGCAGCACGACCGCGCCGGCGAGCGCGGCCACCACCAGTGCCAGGAGCCCGAGCGCGGACCACGACAGCACGGATGCCATCTGCCAGACCTCGACCGAGAAGAACGCGAACAGCACGAGCATGAGGATGACGGGAAGTGCGATGGTCGCCATGTGCCCGATCGCGGCGAGGTTGCGGGCTGCGAGCCTCGTGGCCCACGACAGCAGCGCGCCGCCGCCGAACGCGACCAGCAGCACGCTCCCCGCGACGATCGAGAGGGATTCCGCGACCGGCGCTGCGGGCGCGCCCTCGGTGACGCCTCCTTCGAGCATCACGCCGGCAGCGCAGAGAGCGATGACCACCATCGCGGCCGCCGTGCGTCGAACCCCGCGCAGGTGGCGGAGCGTGACGCGCACCACGGCGAACCCGGCCCAGGCGAGGACGAGACTGGTCAGCAGCGCGGCGAGGATCGCGAACGCGAGGCCCGTGCCGTCCTTGGTCTCCACGAGCAGGTGCAGGGCGAACGAGAAGTCGTCGATCCCGTCGCCCGCGAGGGTCCAGTAGACGGACGTGGCGGCGATGAGCGGCGCCGACCGCGGCACGATGTCATGGAACCAGCGACGCCAGGGCACGAAGGTCGGGAGCCCCTGCGCCCGGAACCACCGGTCTGCAGCGAAGGAGGTGACGGTGATCGGCGACGGCGGACGTGGGCGCATCGGTGAAATCTAACATTTCACCCCGAACATCCCCTGGTGCGACCGGTCTCCCCGGGTGCGACGCGCTCAGGCGTGGACGTCGGCGGGGGAGGTCTCGCCCTCGTGGAAGCTCGGCTTCTTGCCGAAGAGGCGCGCGATGCCCAGCACGATCCCGACGATCACGAGGCCCCACACGAGGCCGGCGATCGCGGAGATGAGGGTGTCGACGATCCACACCACGACGCCGCCGAGGGGTTCGAGCGCGTGCTCGACCGCGTGCAGCACGTCGGCCGGGGCGTGCAGGCCGACCTCACCGAGGTTGATCAGCACCAGGTGACCGCCGACCCAGAGCATCGCGACCGTGCCCAGCACGCTGATGAAGCGGAACACGGCCGGCATCGACCGCACGATCCGGGTGCCGGTGTGGCGCACCCGCTGCACCGGGTTCTTCGCCATCTTCAGCCCGATGTCGTCGATCTTCACCAGCAGCGCGACCACGCCGTACACCGCCACCGTCATCAGCAGCGCGATCACGGCGAGGATCGCCAGTGTCGACCAGACGTCGAGGCCCTTGTCGAGGCTGGCCAGCGAGATGAGCATGATCTCGGTCGACAGGATGAGGTCGGTGCGGATGGCGCCGAACACGAGCTTGCGCTCGTCGCGCGCGCCCTCGTCGGCATGACCGTGCTGCACCCCGAACCACTCGAGCACCTTCTCGGCGCCCTCGAAGCACAGGTACGAGCCGCCCAGGATCAGCAGGTACGGGAGCACCCACGGGGCGAATGCCGTGAGCAGCAGCGCGATCGGGATGATGATGACGAACTTGTTCACCAGCGACCCGAGCGCGATCTTCCCCACCACCGGGAGCTCACGCGCCGGCGTGATGCCCTGCACGTACTGCGGGGTGACGGCGGCGTCGTCGATCACGACGCCGGCGGCCTTGGCGGAGGCCTTCATGGCCGCGCTCAGGATGTCGTCGACGACGGCGAGCAGTCCAACGGACATGGCAGTCCTCTTTCCGGTGGGGGGAAGGTCAGACTACCGACTCCCGGGGTCAGGCCCGTGCGTCCTCCGCGGTGGCGAGCACGCGCTGCAGCGGCTGGTAGTGCTCGATCACGGCCCGGCGGTACCGCTCCACGTCGCCGGCGCGTGCCGCGTCGAGCATGTCGCCGTGCGCCTGGGCGGTCTGAGTGATGTCGTCGGGCTGGGCGATGCCGAGCTGCGGGAGCACCGCGGTGTGCACGTCCCAGAATGCGCCGACGAGCTGTCCGACCAGGCGGTTGTCGATCGCGCCGAACAGCCGCGTGTGGAAGGCCCTGTCCTCTTCGAGGAAGTACTCGCCGCGCCCGGCCTTGTCGACCATGTCGGCCACGAGCTCGTCCAGCTCCGGATCCTCCTGTGCCTGGGCGGCCTCGACCACGCGCTCGGCCATCGACAGGTCGAGGGCGAGGCGCACCTCCACCACCTCGCGCAGCGCCTGCAGCGACCCCTCGGGCGAGAGCACGCCGCGGAACACGAGCGCCTCCACCATCGGGTCGAGCGACATCGGGCCGACGTAGGTGCCGTGGCCGTGGCGGACGTCGACGATGTCGAGGGTGGAGAGCGTGCGGATGGCCTCGCGGACGGAGGAGCGCGACACGTCGAGCTCCTCGCACAGCTCGGCCTCGGTGGGCAGCGGGTCGCCGGGGGTGAGCCCGCGCGTGAGGATGAGCTGCTTGATCTGGTCGGCCGTCGTGGCACGGCGCATGCGCGATGCCCTCCCCGTGGTGGACTTCATGGGGCCCCTCTCGTGCCTGACAGAAAACGCTCCGATCATCTCACTCTTGTGATCTGATCGAACGTGTGTTTAGAGTACATCAGACATCAGACATCAGATGTCCTTAAGATGTCCCCCCCTTCACCCTGGAGCACACATGAACCGACACATCACCCGCCGCCGCGCGGGTCGATTCGCGATGGCGGTCGCCGGCACGGTCGCCGCGTCCCTCGCCCTCGCCGGCTGCGGCGGCGGCGCCGCCAGCACGCCGGACGAGAGCCCCGCCGCGAGCGAGGTCGACCCCGACGGCATCATCGAGGCCGGCATCTCCTACACGCTCAACGGCAGCTTCGACCCGATGGTCGCCTCCGGCGCCGTCACGGTCTCCGCCAACTGGCACATCTTCGAGGGCCTCGTCGACCTCGACCCGGTCACGCAGGAGGCCGCCCCCGCGCTCGCCGCCGACTTCCCGACCAAGGTCGACGACACCACCTACGAGATCGACCTCCGCGAGGGCGCCACGTTCCAGAACGGCGACCCGGTCACCGCCGACGACGTGGTCTTCAGCTACGAGCGCGTGCTCGACCCGGCCAACAACTCGCTGTTCCGCTCGTTCGTCGACTTCATCGACACCGTCACCGCCGTCGACGAGGACACGGTCCGCATCACCACCGACTACCCGTTCTCGCTGATCGACGACCGCCTCGGCGTCGTCAAGATCGTGCCGAAGGCCGTGGTCGAGGCCGACCCCGAGGACTTCGGTGCGAACCCCGTCGGATCCGGCCCGTACTCCCTGGTCTCCGCGGTGCCCGAGGACAAGCTCGTCTTCGAGCGCTACGACGACTACAACGGCCCGCGCCCCGCCCTCGCCGCCGGCATGAACTGGAACCTGCTCGCCGACGCCTCCGCCCGCGTCACCGCGATGTCGACCGGCACCGTGCAGGCCATCGAGGACGTGCCCTACATCGACGCCGACGCGCTCGCCGCCTCCGCCGACGTGGAGAGCGTGCAGTCGTTCGGCCTGCTGTTCATGATGTTCAACACGAAGGCCGCGCCCTTCGACGACGTGCGCGTGCGCCAGGCGCTGCACTACGCGCTCGACATGGACAAGATCATCGAGACCGGCATGCTCGGCAACGCCACCCCCGCCACCTCGTTCCTGCCCGAGGACTACCCGAACTACCACGAGGCGTCCACCGTCTACACCTACGACCCCGACAAGGCGAAGGAGCTGCTCGACGAGGCCGGGGTCTCCGACCTCGCCATCACGCTCCGCATGACCGACACCGGCTGGGTCAAGGAGGTCGCCCCGCTCATCAAGGAGTCGCTCGACGCGATCGGCATCGACACCACGCTCGACATCAGCCAGTCCGCGTCGATGTACGAGAAGATCGACTCCGGCGACTACACCGTCGCCATCGCCCCCGGTGACCCGTCGGTGTTCGGCGTCGACCCCGACCTGCTCATGAACTGGTGGTACGGCGAGAACGTCTGGACCCAGACGCGCACCGCCTGGGCCGACTCGCCCGAGTACGCCGAGCTGCGCACGCTCCTCGACACCGCCGTGACCCAGGAGGGCGACGAGCAGCAGAAGACCTGGGACCAGGCGTTCGACCTGATCTCCGACCAGGCCGTGCTGTACCCGCTGTTCCACCGCAAGCTGCCCACCGCCTGGAGCAGCCAGGAGCTCGTCGGCTTCCAGCCCGTCCCCACCACCGGCCTGTCGTTCCTCGACGTCGGCGTGGCGGCGAAGTAGCCCCGGCCCCACCCCGCGGGGGCGCGCTCGCCCGAAGAGCGCGTCCCCGCCACCACCCCCACCCGGAAGGAGCGGCACGTGTCCAACACGCTCCGCCTCATCGGCCGGCGACTGCTGCAGCTGCCGCTGATGATCCTCGGCATCACGTTCCTGGTCTTCTTCGTGATGTCGTTCTCGCCCGTCGACCCGGCGCGCACCGCGCTCGGTGAGACCGCGTCCCCCGAAGCCCTCGAGGCCTACCGCGAAGAGCACGGACTGAACCTTCCGCTGTTCGTGCGCTACGTGAACTTCCTGTTCGGCCTCGTGCAGGGCGACCTCGGCACCTACTCCGCCCGCAGCCTGCCCGTGATCGACGAGGTGGCCCGCGCGTTCCCCGTGACCCTGGCGCTGACCTTCCTCGGCCTGCTCATCGCCGTGATCGTGGCGTTCGCGATCGGTGTGCTCGCCGCCGTCTACCGCGACCGCTGGCCCGACCAGGTCATCCGCGTGTTCGGCGTCGCCGCCCTCTCCACGCCCTCGTTCTGGCTCGCGATCCTGCTCATCCAGCTCTTCACGCTCGGGCTCGGACTGCTGCCGGCGTCCGGCCCCCTGCCCGACTTCTGGACCGATCCGTCGGGCTGGCTCGCCCGCATGACGCTCCCCGCCGTCGCCCTCGCCGTCCCCGTGATCGGCCAGCTCTCGCGCGTCGTACGCACCTCGATGGTCGAGGAGCTCGACCGCGACTACGTGCGCACCGCGCTCGGCGCCGGGATCCCCCGCGTGATCGTGGTCGGCCGCAACGTGCTGCGCAACGCCCTCATCACCCCCGTCACCGTGCTCGGCCTGCGCATCGGCTACCTGCTCGGCGGGGCCGTGGTGATCGAGATCATCTTCGCGATCCCCGGCATGGGAACGCTGATCCTCAACGGCGTCACCAACAACGAACCCAACCTCGTGCAGGGAGTGACGCTCGCGGTCGCCCTCGCGTTCGTCGTGATCAACATCATCGTCGACCTCCTGTACGTGCTCATCAATCCTCGAATCCGGGCGGTGTGACATGCGACGCAGACTCACGGAACGACTCTCCGTCCCCGGCCTCCGCTGGGGCCGCCTCTCCCTCGGCTCGATCATCTGCCTGACGGTGCTCGCGCTCATCGCGCTGGCCGCCGTCCTGGCCCCGCTGATCTCGCCCTACGACCCGCTGGCCTCGGGCACCCCCGTGCAGCCGCCGAGCCCCGAGCACTGGTTCGGCACCGACCGTCAGGGCCGCGACATCTTCTCGCGCCTGGTCTACGGCGCCCGCTACTCGCTCGTGATCGGCCTGGGCGCGACCCTCGTGGCCCTCGCCGTCGCCTGTGTGCTCGGCACGATCGCCGCGACCGCGCCCAAGTGGATCTCCGAGACGCTGATGCGCGTCATGGACGTCATCATGTCGTTCCCCGGCATCGCGCTCGCCGCCGTGTTCGTGGCCGTGTTCGGCAAGTCCCTCCCTGTGCTGGTCCTCACCATCGCGTTCCTCTACGTGCCCCAGCTGACCCGCATCGTTCGCGCCAACATCCTCGACCAGTACGGCGAGGACTACGTCTCCGCCGTGCGGGTGATGGGAGCGGGCACCCCGCGCATCATCGTGCGGCACGTCGCCCGCAACGCGATGGCCCCCGTGCTCGTGTTCGCCACGGTGCTCGTCGCCGACGCGATCGTGTTCGAGGCATCGCTGTCGTTCCTCCAGGCCGGGGTGCCCGACCCCGAGCCGTCCTGGGGCAACGTGATCGCCGCCGGCCGCAACCTCCTCATGAGCGGTGCGTGGTGGGCGACCTTCTTCCCCGGCATCCTCATCATGATCACGGTCCTGTGCCTCAACATCCTGTCCGAGGGCATGACCGACGCGATGGTGTCGCCGCGCGCCCGCAAGGTCACCGCGGACGCCGCGAACACCGAGGAGTCGACGCAGGAGCTGGAGGCCGCGACCGCCCCCGACGACACGCACGTGATCCCCACCGTCGACACGTCCGTGAACCTGTCCGTACCCAGCGGCGTGCCCGACGTGCTCGTGCCCACCGCCGAGGCCGTGCCGCTCGCCGCGCGCCTGGCCGAGCTGCGCGCCCGCGAGCTCGACCGCACCGACCGCCTCGTCTACGCGGGCGACCGGGCCCCGCTGCTCGAGGTGCAGGACCTGTGCATCTCCTTCCCGCGCCACGGCGACGTGAACGTGGTCGACCACGTCAGCTTCACCGTGCGCCCCGGCGAGACCATGTCGCTCGTGGGCGAGTCGGGCTGCGGCAAGTCCATCACCTCGCTCGCGATCATGGGCCTGCTCGACCCGAAGGCCGACATCCGCGGACGCATCCTGTTCGACGGCAAGGACCTGCTGCAGATGTCCCCGAGGGAGCGCAACGCCCTCCGCGGACACGACATCGCGATGGTCTACCAGGACGCACTGAGCTCGCTGAACCCGGCGATGCTGATCCGCTCGCAGATGAAGCAGCTGACCTCGCGCGGCGGCACCCGCACCGCCGAGGAGCTGCTGGAGCTGGTCGGGCTCGACCCGCAGCGCACCCTCGCCTCGTACCCGCACGAGCTGTCGGGCGGTCAGCGGCAGCGCGTGCTGATCGCCATGGCCCTCACGCGCGACCCGCGCCTGGTGATCGCCGACGAGCCCACCACGGCCCTCGACGTGACCGTGCAGGCGCAGGTCGTGGAACTGCTGATGCGGCTGCAGCGCGAGCTCGGCTTCGCCCTCGTGTTCGTGTCGCACGACCTCGCCCTGGTCGCGGAGCTGTCGCACCGCATCACCGTCATGTACGCGGGGCAGGTGGTCGAGCAGGGCACCACGCGCGAGGTGCTCACGCAGCCGGTGCACGAGTACACGCAGGGCCTCCTGGGGGCCGTGCTGTCGATCGAGGCCGGATCCGACCGGCTGCACCAGGTGTCGGGCGTCGTGCCGTCGCCGCGCGACTTCCCCGCGGGCGACCGCTTCGCGCCGCGCTCGTCCGACCCCGCCCGGTACGCGGGTGTGGAGCCCGTGCGGCGGCACATCGAGGGCACAGAGCACTACTACTCCGCGCATCCCGACGATGCGCCCGTCGAGGCGATCGGAGCAGGACGATGAGCGACCCCGTCATCCAGCTGCAGGACGTGCACGTCCGTTACAAGACCCGGGCGTCGTCGCTGTTCCGGCCCCGCTACGTCGACGCGCTCGACGGCGTCTCCCTCACGGTGCGCCGCGGCCAGACCCTCGGCATCGTGGGCGAGTCCGGATCGGGCAAGTCGACCTCGGCCAAGGTGCTGATCGGACTCGAGAAGCCCACCAGCGGGCAGGTCGTGTTCGACGGCGAGCCCGTGCGCTCGTTCACCCCCGCCGTGCGCAAGCGCCTCGGACGCATCCTCTCGGTGGTGTTCCAAGACCCCGCGACCGCGCTGAACGCCCGCATGACGGTGCGCGACGCGCTGCTCGACCCGCTGCAGGTCCACCGCCTCGGCACCGCCGCGACCCGGTCGCGGAAGGTGCGCGACCTGGTCGGGCTCGTCGGGCTCCCCGCCTCCGCGCTCGACGCCCTGCCCAGTCAGCTCTCGGGCGGGCAGCGGCAGCGCGTCGCGATCGCCCGCGCGCTGGTGCTCGACCCGCAGGTGATCGTCGCGGACGAGCCCACCTCCGCGCTCGACGTGTCGGTGCGCGCGCAGATCCTGAACCTGCTCACCGACCTGAAGGAGCAGCTCGGCCTCGGCATGGTCTTCATCTCCCACGACATCCAGACCGTGCGCTACCTCTCCGACGAGATCGCCGTGATGAACAGGGGGAAGGTCGTCGAGTTCGGCGACGCGGCCCGCGTGTTCGACGATCCCGCCGATCCCTACACCAGAACGCTGCTGGGCGCCGCGCCCTCGCTGCTCGAACCCCACCACTGAAACGACCGGAACACACACATGTCCTCTGCTTCCCCCGCCCCTTCGTTCTCCGGCGTCGTCCCTCCCGTCGCCACCCCGCTCCTCCCGGACGGCACGATCGACCACGCCTCCCTCACCCGGCTCGTCGAACGGCTGATCGACGAGGGCGTCTCCGGCCTCTTCGCGCTCGGCTCGACCGGGGAGACCGCGTACTTCACCGACGACCAGCGCGTCGAGCTGCTGCGCACGATCGTCGCCGCGAACGCCGGCCGGGTGCCGGTGATCGCGGGCGCCATCGAGCTGACCGCCCCGCGCATCATCGAGACCGCCCGCCGCCTGGTCGAGGCGGGTGCGCAGGCCATCGTCACCACCGCCCCGCTGTACACGCTCAACTCGGCCGCCGAGGTCGCCGACCACTTCCGCACCATCGCCGCCGCGATCGACGCCCCGCTGTGGGCCTATGACGTGCCCGTCCGGGTGCACACGAAGCTCGGGGTCGACCTGCTCGTGCAGCTGGGCACCGAGGGCGTGATCCAGGGCGTGAAGGACTCCTCGGGCGACGATGTGTCGTTCCGCCGCCTGGTCGCCGCGAACGAGGCGGCCGCCCGCCCGCTGCAGCTGCTCACCGGGCACGAGGTCGTGGTCGACGCGATGGCCCTGGTCGGCGCGGCCGGCGTGGTCCCGGGCCTCGCGAACGTCGAGGCTGCGGGCTACGTGCGCCTGTGGAACGCCGCGCAGCAGGGCGACTGGACGGCCGCCCGCGCCGAGCAGGAGCGCATCAACCGCCTGTTCGACATCGTGTTCCAGCCGCGGGGCCTCTCCGGCGACGCGACCGGGGTCGGCGCGTTCAAGGCGGCCATGCACGCCCGCGGCATCATCGACCACGCGACCATGGCCGACACGGTGCAGGCGCTCGACGCCGACGCGGTCGCCGGCATCCGCGCCATCCTCGACGAGCTCGGGCTGCTCCCGGTCGCGGTGTGATGGGCGAGGTCGTCCTCGCCGTCGACATTGGCGGCACCAAGACGGCCGCGGCGGTCGCCGACCGTTCGGACGTGCTGCTGCGCACCGAGGTGGCCCCCACGCCCGCCGCCGAGGGGCCGGCCGCGGTCGTCGCGACCGTGGCCGCGCTGGCCGAGCGGCTGCTCCCCGATGGCACGACGCTCGCGGGTGTCGGCATCGGCACGGCCGGGGTCGTCGACGCGTCGACGGGCACCATCGTGTCGGCCACCGACACATTCGCCGACTGGACGGGCACCCCGCTCGCCGCCCTCGTGCGCGCGGCCCTCGGTCCGCGGCTGCAGCCCGACGCCGTGGTCGCCGTGCAGAACGACGTCGACGCCCATGCCGCCGGGGAGCACCGCCACGGCGCGGCGTCCGGGGCCGCGAGCGCCCTGATCGTCGCGGTCGGCACGGGCGTCGGCGCCGGGCTGATACTCGACGGCCGCGCGGCGCGCGGCGCCCATCACGTGGCGGGAGAGATCGCGCACCTCCCGACAGCCGGGGCCGAGCATCTGCGCTGCCCCTGCGGTCGCCGCGGTCACCTGGAGGCGATCGGCTCCGGCATCGGCATGCACCGGCACTTCCTGTCGCTCGGTGGCGACCCCACGATCCGCGACGCCCGCGGTGTCGCGACCGCGGCCGCCGCCGGAGACCCCGTGGCCCGGCGCGCGCTCGAGGAGTCCGCGGCCGCCGTGGGCCGTGCGCTCGCGGGTGCCGCCACGATCCTCGACCCGGAGCGCTTCGTCGTCACCGGGGGCGTGCCGAACATCGGCGAGGCGTGGTGGGGTCCGATGCGCGCCGCGTACCGCGCCGAGGCCATCGACGCGCTGCAGTCCACCCCGATCCTGCCGGGTGCGCTCGGCGATGACGCACCGCTGCGGGGAGCCGCCGCATCGGCCTGGAGGAACTCATGAGATTCACCGACACCATCGACCGGCTGCGCGGCCGCCTGATCGTCTCGTGTCAGGCCTACCCCGGCGAGGCCATGCGCGACCCGCGCACCATGGCGCAGGTCGCCGCGGCCGCCCTCGCCGGCGGTGCTGCGGGCATCCGGGTGCAGGGCATCGACGACATCCGCGCGGTCGCCGACCTCCCGGTGCCGGTCGTCGGCCTGTGGAAGGACGGCGAGTCCGACGTCTTCATCACCCCGACCCTGGCACACGCGCGGGCCGTGGCGGATGCCGGGGCCGACATCGTCGCGATCGACGGCACCCGTCGACCGCGGCCGGACGGCCTCACGCTCGCGCAGACGATCGCCGGGCTCCGCGCCCACACCGACGCGCTGATCATGGCCGACTGCGGCTCGCTCGACGACGCGGTCGCCGCGGAGGAGGCGGGGGCGGACCTGCTCGGCACCACGCTCTCCGGGTACACGGGCGAGCGGCCGAAGACCGACGGGCCCGACCTGGAGCTGATCGAGCTGATCGCCGCGCGCTGCACCCGTCCGATCGTGGCGGAGGGCCGCGTGCACCGCCCGGAGCACGCCGCCGCGGCCCTCCGCGCCGGTGCCGCCTCCGTGTGCGTGGGCACCGCGATCACGCACCCGTCCACCCTCACGTCGTGGTTCGTCGACGGCATCGCGGAGGCCAGGGCGTGACCGCACCGCTGCTCGTCAGCGCCTACCCGCTCTCGCCCGCTCACGCCCAGTGGGATCCGGCGTTGGAGGCCGAGCTGCTGCCGGCGCTCTGCGCCCTCCCCGGGGTCGCGGGGCTCGAGGTGCCGTGGATGGGCGGCCTCCACCCGCACGACGACGACTGGTTCCTCGCGCACGTGCCCGGGGTGCCGCTCGCGGTCACGCCCGTGCCGTTCGTGATGCGCCGCGTGGGGGAGGACCCCCGCTACGGTCTCGCGTCGCCCGACGCCGAGGGCCGTGCGGCCGCGGTCGCCGATCTGCGCCGGGTGGCCGCCGACGTCGTCCGGCTCCGCGACGAGAGCGCCGCCCACGTGGCGGTGGTCACGCTGCACACCGCGCCGCGCGCGACCGGAGACGCCGCCGCCCTCGCCCGGTCGCTCGACGAGGTGACCGCGCTCGACTGGTCCGGCGCCGTCCTGGCGATCGAGCACTGCGACGCGCACGTGCCGGACCGGACGCCCGAGAAGGGGTTCCTGCCCCTCGCGGACGAGATCGCCGCGATCCGCCTGGCCGACGTCCCGGTGGGGCTGTGGCTGAACTGGGGGCGCTCCGCGATCGAGCTCCGCGATGCCGACGCGGTCACCGCGCAGATCGCCGACGCCGCGGCGTCCGGCCTGCTGACCGGGCTCGCCCTCTCCGGCGCCGCCCCCGTGGAGAGCCCCTACGGGTACCCGTGGATCGACGCGCACCTCCCGATCGCGGACACCCACCCCGCGTCGCGCTCTCTGCTCGACCGCGCCCACGTCGCGGCGGCCCTCACCGCCGCCGGCGACGTCGCGTGGCTCGGCCTGAAGGTCGCGCGCCGCCCCGACGACCGCACGGTCGCCGACATCCTCCGCACCGCCACCGCGAACCTGGACCTCGTGCGCGCCTCCGCCTGAGCCGTCGAAAACTCACAGCCCGCTCCCAGCCCCGCGGGACCAAAACGGGGACGGTACGGGTTCTCCTCTATGACGCCGCAGCCAGCGGCGCCGGACAAGGAGCCACTCATGTCGAACGACTACGGCAAGACCCCCGAGGCGGTCAGCGCCCTGACGAACCTGCAGTACGAGGTGACGCAGCAGGACGCCACCGAGCCGCCCTTCCGCAACGCCTACTGGAACACCCACGACGACGGCATCTACGTCGACGTGGTCTCCGGACAGCCGCTGTTCTCGTCCCGCGACAAGTACGACAGCGGCACCGGCTGGCCGAGCTTCACGCGCCCGATCGACGCCGAGGCCGTGACCACCAAGACCGACCGCACGCTGTGGATGACCCGCACCGAGGCCCGCTCGACCGGAGCCGACAGCCACCTGGGTCACGTGTTCGACGACGGACCGGCGGCCGAGGGCGGCCTGCGCTACTGCATGAACTCCGCGGCCCTGCGCTTCATCCCGGCTGACAGGCTGGAGGAGGAGGGGTACGGTCGCTACAGCCGCCTCTTCGCCGCGGACCCCACCACGACACCCGACACCCCCGACACCGCTGAGGAGCAGTCATGACCGACACCGGAACCATCACCCGCACCCCCGGGACCGAGACCGCCGTGCTGGCGGGCGGCTGCTTCTGGGGCATGGAAGACCTGATCCGCCGCCAGCCCGGGGTGCTCGACACCCGCGTGGGCTACACCGGTGGCGAGAACGACCACGCCACCTACCGCAACCACCCCGGTCACGCGGAGGCGGTCGAGATCGTGTTCGACCCGACCCAGACGACCTACCGCGACATCCTCGCGTTCTTCTTCCAGATCCACGACCCGTCGACGCTGAACCGTCAGGGCAACGACATCGGGTCGAGCTACCGCTCCGCGATCTTCCCGCTCACCCCCGAGCAGGAGCAGGTCGCGCGCGACACGATCGCCGACGTCGACGCCTCCGGGCTGTGGCCGGCGAAGGCCGTCACCACCATCGAGCCCGCCGGGCCGTTCTGGCAGGCCGAGGAGGAGCACCAGGACTACCTGATCAAGTACCCGAACGGCTACACGTGCCACTTCCCGCGCGCGGGCTGGGTGCTGCCGAAGCGTGAGGACGCCACCGCGAGCTGACCGCGGTCAGCCTTCGGCGAAGAAGGCGAGCGCGGCTTCCTTGAAGTCGCGCGAGCCCGGCGCGTTGAAGTGATGCCGGTTCGGGATCTCCACGAACCGGCCGTCGGGGGCCGCGGCCGCCAGTGCCCGCGAGCCCTCGATGATCGCGTCTTTCGACCCGGTCGCGAACAGGATCGGCCGGGTCGGGGCGTCGGCCGGGTCGGGGTCGATCGTGCCGGAGCCGCGCAGCCCCTTCGCCAGCGCGACCAGGGCCCGCAGGTCGTTGCCGGGCACGCGCTCGGTCAGGGCGATGTAGTTCTGGGTGGTGCGGTCGGTCACCGGCGTGCCGTCGGCGAGATACGCCCGCACCTCGTCCAGGTCGAGCCGGGCCAGGGGGATGCCGTCGGGAACCCCTCCGAGCACCGCCCGGCCGATCCGGTGCGGGAGCTCCCGCACGACCTCCCAGCCGACGCGCGCACCCAGCGAGTAGCCCAGGTAGAAGGCGTCGTCGACGAGGTAGGTGTCCATCACCGTCTCCACGTCGGTCGCCAGGGCGCGGATCGCGTAGGCGTCGGCCTCGTGCGGCTTGTCGCTCTGGCCGTGCCCCCGCTGGTCCAGAGCCAGCACGCGGTAGCCGGCCGCGGTGAGCTCGCGCACCCAGCCCGTGAGCACCCAGTTGTCGCGCGCGCTCGACGCGAAGCCGTGCACCGCCACCACGACCGGGGCATCGAGCTCACCCCACGTGTAGGTCGCCAGCCGGGTGCCGTCGGGGGCGTACACGTGCTGGGGAGCGGGCATCGCGGTCAGGTCGGAGAGGGGAACGGCCACCCCTCCATCCTGCTCCCTCTCGCGCGGCAACGGCCGCACCGACGACGAACCCCCTCCTGCGGGCACGGTGCAGAAGGGGGCGTTCGTCGGGGTCCCCGCCGGCGGCGCCCCTCCCCGGATGACGGAGGGAGGGGCGCCGACCCGGGTCAGACCCGGTCGCGGAGCGCGGCGCCGAGCTCGGCGTCCACGTTCGTCCAGTACTGGAAGAAGCGCTCGCGGATCGCGTCGATCGTGATCGAGCGGCCCTGGCCGGTCAGCGTCTCCAGGAAGCGGGCGCGCTGCTCCCCGTCGAACACCTCGCGGTAGAGCGTGCCGGCCTGGCCGAAGTCGTCGTCCTCGGCGTGCAGGGTCGCGGCGGAGCGCGTCAGCTCGCCGTCGGCCGCCCAGTTCGCCTCGACACCCTTCGCCGGGTCGGCCTCGGGGCCGCCGGCGGGGCCAAACGAGTTCGGCTGGTAGGTGCGGTGCGCGGCGTCGTTGTACTGGTACCGCATCGAGCCCTCGTGCTGGTAGTTGCGCACCTCGGCCGCGTGCGGCTGGTTGACCGGCAGCTGGTTGTAGTTCGCGCCGATGCGGTGACGCTGCGCGTCGGGGTACGCGAAGATGCGGCCCATCAGCATCTTGTCGGGGGAGATGCCCGTGCCGGGCACCTGGTTGCCGGGCGCGAAGCCCGCCTGCTCGATCTGCGCGAAGAAGTTCTCCGGGTTGCGATTCAGGGTCAGCGTGCCGACCTTGATGCGCGGGTAGTCCTTCTTCGAGATCGTCTTGGTCAGGTCGAACGGGTTGAAGCGGTAGTCCTTCGCCTCGTCGTACGGCATGATCTGCACGTACAGGTCCCACTTCGGGAAGTCGCCCTGGGCGATCGACTGGAACAGGTCGCGGCGGTAGTGGTCGGCGTCGGTGCCGGCGAGCTTCTCGGCCTCCTCCGGGCTCATCGCCTCGACACCCTGGTGCGCCAGGAAGTGGTACTTCACCCAGAACAGCTCGCCCGCGGCGTTCACCCACGAGTAGGTGTGCGAGCCGTAGCCGTTCATGTGGCGCCAGCTGCGGGGGAGGCCGCGGTCGCCCATGAGGTACGTGACCTGGTGGGCGGACTCGGGCGAGAGCGTCCAGAAGTCCCACTGCATGTCGGCGTCGCGCAGCCCGGAGTCGCCCAGGCGCTTCTGCGAGTGGATGAAGTCGGGGAACTTGATGGCGTCGCGCAGGAAGAACGTGGGGGTGTTGTTGCCCACGATGTCGAGGTTGCCCTCGGTCGTGTAGAACCGCAGCGAGAAGCCGCGCACGTCGCGCCAGGTGTCGGGGGAGCCCTGCTCGCCCGCGACGGAGGAGAAGCGGATCAGCGTCTCGGACGTGGCACCGGGCTGGAACACCGCGGCCCTGGTGTACTGCGACACGTCCTCCGTGACGACGAACTCGCCGAACGCGCCACCGCCCTTGGCGTGCGGGTTGCGCTCCGGCACCCGCTCGCGGTTGAACGAGGCGATCTTCTCGACCAGGTGCTGGTCGTGCAGCACGGTGGGGCCGTCGGCACCGACCGTGAGGGAGTGGGTGTCGCTCGCGATGGGCGTACCCGTCTGCGTCGTGGTGGCCGGACGGTTCGACCCGGTGGGGTTCGACATGGTGTTCTCCTTCTGCGCGCGGGCACGCCGAACAGCGCCGTCGGGGGACGGGCGGTCGGAGGCGGGCCTACGCGGCGTTCTGGCAGCTGGGGCACAGGCCCCAGAAGGTGACTTCGGCTGTCTGGACGGTGAATCCCCCCGTGGAGGAGGGGGTGAGGCACGGCGCCTCGCCGACGACGCAGTCCACATCGCCGATCGCACCGCAGGAGGTGCACACGACGTGGTGGTGGTTGTCGCCGATGCGCCGTTCGTAGAGCGCCGCGGATCCTGCCGGTTCGATCCGGCGGATGAGCCCCGCCGTCGTCAGGTCCGCGAGGATGTTGTGCACCGACTGGATCGACGTGGTCGGCAGCGACTCGGAGACCGCGCGGTAGACGCGCTCCGCATCCGTGTGGGCCATGGAGCCGAGAGCCTCGAGAACGGCGACGCGGCCCGCGGTCGCACGCAGCCCGGCGCCTCGCAGCGCCGAGTCGAGGTCTGTCTCCATGTCCTCGACTCTACACGTTCTTTTGAGTGACTCAAAAAGAGCATGCCGGCATGGCGAGTCGCCCCGGCGGCCGCGGGCCTCAGCGCCGCGTCACCGTGAAGCCCCGCCCCCGGACGCGCACGCGGCCGCCCGGGGTGCCGTTCCCGCGCGGTGCTCCGCTCTCGTCGTAGGCCGTGCCCGCTCCGGGTGCCAGGGGTGCCACGCGCTGCTGCTCCGCGGTCGCGTTGGCGTACAGCACCGCCGCGCCGCCCGTGGTCGCGTACACCGCCGTGGTCACGCGGGGTTGCACCACCAGCGCGTCCAGGCGCAGGTCGCCGCGGCTGGTGCAGCGCACGGTCACGGGGCCGTCCGGGAGTCCGCCGCCGAGAAGCTGCGGCACGAGCATGCCGTCCGCCTCCGTGAGTCCGCGGTCGCCCGTGCCTCCGGCCTCTGTCTCGGTGCTCCACAGCCGCCGTCCGCCGCGCCGCGCCTCCCACACCGCGGTCCCGGCGTCCGCGGCCTGCCGCCACACGAGCCCGTGCAGCACCCCGCCGGGCTCGGTGAGGTCGAACTCGACCCACTCGCCCTCGGGCACCCGCACGAACGCGCCGCCCGCCAGGTTGCCCTCACCGGTCCACGCGCCGTCCGCGGGACGCTCGACCGTGCACCCGGGCGAGAGCCGTGCGGCCTCGGCGTCGAGCGCCCGCAGTCCCGCGAACGACGACAGCCCCGTGATCGAGGTCGCCAGCCGCGCCACGTCGGGGTTCGCGTCGAGCAGCTGCATCGTGAGCAGGCCGTGGATCGTCGACTCCGCGCCCGAGTTGCGGTTCACGCGGCCGTCGGTCTCGACGCCGTCGAAGGTCACGCCGGTCGCGGGGTCGTACACCGGCACGCCCGCGGTGTTGGCGCCGAAGAACCATCCCGCCGCGAGCCCCGCGATCACCCGCAGTCCCTCGCCGCCCGCGCTCGCCGCCTGCAGCGCCCCGGCCACGCGGCCGTGTGCGCCGTAGGCGATCTGCGCCTCGGCGGGCAGCGGCGCCCACGCGTTGTGCGGTCCGCCCGAGGTCAGCACCTGCGGCGTGAAGCGGGCCGCGTCTGCCACGGCGGCGGCGGAGAGGTCGGGGCGTCGCAGCACGCCGCCCGCCCTGGCCAGCGCCTCGGGAGCCGCCGCGCCCCACGCGTGCCAGAACCCCAGCGAGCCCGTCCACGGCAGCACGGCCCCGAACGGCCAGCCCTGATCGGGGTCGGTCGCCATGGCCGCCACGCCCTCGGCGTACGTCTGCAGGGCCGTGCGACTGCGGTCGTCTCCGGCCTCCGCGGCGGCGGCGAGCCCGAGCATCGCCTCCGCGGTGGCGTCGGCGCCGCCCGCGATGAGCCACGCCGGCAGGTCGCGTCCGTCGCTGCGGACCCACTGCCCTGCACGGCCGAGCGACTCGCGCGCCAGCGCGTCCAGGCACAGGTGCAGCCGCGCTCGCAGGAACTCCGCGAAGGCGGGATCCTCCGTGCGGTACGCGGCGTATCCCTCTCCGAAGGCCCACACGGTGCGGGCCAGCCAGTACGACTCCGCCGAGTCCGAGGGGTCGGGCAGCTCCACCGGGATCGCGCTCGGCGTGAGTGTGCCGTCCTCCTGCTGCCACAGCACCACGCGTCCGGCGTTCGGCCCCGACACGGTCTGGAGGAACGCGAGGGAGCGGAGCACGTCGCGGGCGTCGTCGCGGCTCTGCGGGTCGCCCGTGGCGCGCCAGTCCCGCAGGAACACCACCGCGGCGCGGGCGATGTCGTCGGCGTTGTACGCGCCCTGCGACCAGTAGCCGGTGGCGGCGTCGCGCGTGCCGCCGCCGACGGGACGGTAGCCGCCCGCGCCGTCGGTGTCGGCGTAGGTCCACGGCGCCCGCACGACGGGGCGCTCCGCGATGCCCTCGGTGGTGTGCGTGTCGCTCGCGACCACCGGCACGTCGGCCAGCAGGAACCGCAGGTGCGCGAGGTTCGTGAGGCGGCGACCGCGGGCGCTGGCCGGGCGGAGGGCCGATCCGGCCGCGGTGCCCTGGGCCACCGCGGCGTCGACGGGCAGCAGCGCCAGGGCGGACGTGGTCGCGGCGAGCGTCAGGAAGGTGCGGCGCGTGGTCTCCATGGCCTCACTCCTCGCCCTCGGCCTCGCGCAGCGCGCGGCCCCACGGCTCCGCGGGGTCGTGGATCGCGACGGCCAGGGTCGTGTCGGACTGGCCGTAGTACGCGAACCACTTCCCGTGGAACTTCACCAGTCCCTCCACGAAGGTCACGTTCGACACCAGGCCGTGCAGATCCTCGAAGCTCTGCGGGCGCAGCCACGGCTCCTGCATCCGGGCGATGACCTTCGTCGGCTCGTCCGGGTCGATGGCGATCTGCCCGCAGCGGTAGTCGACGTCGACCGTGCCGTCGTCGTGCACCGTGCGTGTGGCGCCGTTGGTGAGCATCACCAGCAGCCCGTTGTCGGTGACCACGGGCGAGGTGCCGATCTCCACCAGCGCCTCGTCCCAGGTGCCGGGCGTGGGCGTGTACATCGGCTCGGTGTCGGGGGTGCCGGGTGTCCAGTGGATGAGGTCGTCGCTGGTCGCCCAGTAGATGCCGCCCTCGCCGAAGTACATCCACCACTTGCCGTGCATCTTCTGCGGGACGATCACCCCGGCCTTCGACCAGTTGAACCCGCGCGGGTCCATGGTCTTGAAGGTGTCGAAGTCGTCGAACAGCGGGCCGTGCCTGGTCCAGGTGCGCAGATCGGTCGAGGTCGCCAGGCACAGCTGCGCGCTGTGACGGTCCCAGCCGGTGTAGGTGAGGTAGTAGGTGCCGTCGATCAGTGCGATGCGCGGATCCTCGCAGCCGTAGCGCTCGTAGTCCTCGACGGGGGAGAGGATCGGCGCGTCCTCGCGCGTGAACGTGACCCCGTCGCGGGAGCGGGCGAGCCCGATGTGCGACACGATGTCGTCGGCGTGCGCGCGGTACAGCAGCAGCACCTCGTCGCCGTCGACCAGGGCCGCCGGGTTGTAGAGGTTCGCCGACTCCCAGCTGTCGCCGCGCGGACGCAGGATCGGGTTCCCCTCGTAGGGGGCGAACGGACCGAGGGGGAAGGATGCTCCGGTGAACATGGATGCCCTTTCTGGCTAGCCCTTGACGGCCGCGCCGAGGTCGGTGGCCTTGAAGAAGCGCTGGAAGACGATGAACAGGATGACGACGGGGAATGCGAGTGCCGTGGCGCCCGCGAGGATCGCCCCGTTCGGGTTGGCGGTGGACTGCGCGACGTTGGAGATGTAGTTCGCGAGCGACACGGCGAGCGGCTGCAGCGACGCGTCCTTCGTGATGAGGAACGGCCACAGGAACTCGTTCCACGGGCCGATGAAGGTGACCAGCACCACGGTCACCAGCACGGGGCGGATCAGCGGGATCGCGACCGAGGTGAGCAGGCGGATCTCGCCCGCGCCGTCGATGCGCGCGGCCTCGAAGATCTCCGTGGGCAGCGCCCGGAAGAACTGCACGAAGATGAACACCGCGGTCGTGTTGATGAGGAACGGCAGGATCATGCCCAGGTACGAGTCGCCCAGACCGTAGTTGCGCGTGATCTGCACGTACAGCGGGATCATCAGCAGCTGGAACGGCACCATCTGCACGAGCAGCATCAGCACCCAGATCACGCCGCGGCCGCGGAAGTCGAGCCGGGCGATCGCATAGCCGGCGAGCAGCCCGAACACGACCGTGCCCAGCAGCACGCCGAGCGTGAAGATCATCGAGTTGACGAGCGAGCCGACCAGGTCGATGCGCGAGTCGATCGCGACGAAGTTGTCGACCGTCCACCCGCCCGTGGGGATGAGCTGGCTGGGCGAGTTCGTCGGGTTCTCCTGGAACGCGCCGACCAGCATGAAGTAGAACGGGAAGGCGAAGCCGATCGCCGCGATCGTGAGCGCGATCACGCTCAGCACGCGGGGCAGGGTGTTCTTCCGGCGCATCATCGCTCCCTCGTCGCGCGGTTGGCGGCCAGCGACAGCATCCCCACGAGCACCACCAGGATCATGCCGATCGCGGCCGCGGTGTCGGGGTTCTGCTGCTGGATGCCCAGCTGGTAGATGAGCAGCACCGGCGTGGTGGACGCGCCGTCCGGCCCGCCGCCGTTGGTGAGCAGGTACGGCTCGGTGAAGAGGTTCGCCCCGGTGATGATCGAGAGGATCAGCACGAGCGTGGTCGCACTGCGCACGCCGGGGACGGTCACGTTCCAGAACCGCGCGAGGGCGCCGGCGCCGTCGGTCTCCGCCGACTCGTACAGCTCCTTCGGCACGTTCTGCAGCGCCGCCAGGTACAGCAGGATGTAGAAGCCGAGCTGCTTCCAGGTGACGTAGAGCGCGATCATCGGCATGGCCAGCGCGCTGTTCACGAGCCACGACGGGTCGGGCGCGAGCGGCCCCAGGATCGTGTTGACGAGCCCGTTGCCCGAGAACAGCAGCATCCACACGCCCACCAGCGAGACGCTCGCGGTGAGGTACGGCACGTAGAAGGCCACGCGGTACGCGGCCACCCAGCGGATGCCGGTGTTCAGGGCGGCTGCGAGCACGAGCGCCAGCACCGCCGTGAGCGGCACGTTGATCACCAGGAACACGAGGGTGTTGCGGAACGCTCCGAGCACGCGCGGGTCGGTGAGCACCGTGACGAAGTTGTCGAAGCCGACGAAGGGCCGGTCGACCTCGGCGCCCGGCGCGGTGAAGAAGTAGTCGTGGAAGGCGATGTAGACCGCGAAACCGAGCGGATACGCGAAGATCGCGATCACGAACACGAGGTACGGCAGCGCGAAGAGGCCGCCGATCGGCTGCGCACCCAGCCACCGGGTGCGCAGCCGTCGGTTGTCGGTGGTCATGTCACTCGGCGACGAGCTCGTCGACCTTCGCGGCGGCGTTCTTCAGGAAGTCGGAGGTCGACTCCTTCGCGAAGATCACCGCGGACGAGTACTCGTCGCGGAACGCCTGCCAGGCCTCCACCGAGTTCGGGATGCTGGGCACGTCGGCCGTGTTCTCCGCCTGCTCCGCGAACGCCACATAGTCCGGGTTGGCGGAGAAGTAGTCGGCGTACGTGTCGGTGAGGTCCGTGCGCATCGGCATCTGGCCGGTCGCCTCGAGCAGCTGGCCGTCGGCCTCCTCGCTCGTGGAGAACTTCAGGAACTCCCACGCGGTCGCCTGGTTCTCGCAGGCGGTGAACATCGACACGCTCTTGGAGTCGGCGAACGTGGTGGGGTTCTCCCGGCCGTCGCTGGTCGGCACGGGCATGAAGCCCACGTCGACCGTCTCGGCGTACGACGGGATGGCCCAGGGGCCGGCGAGCTGCATGGCCGTGGTGCCGGCGGACATCGCGTCGTCGGTCGCCGCCTCGTTCGGCGCGAGCTTCTCCTCGTACACGGTGGCCCAGAAGTCGGCCACGGTCTTGCCGTCGTCCGAGTCGAACGTGGCCTTGCCGTCCTCCACGAGCATGGTGCCGTCGGTCTCGGCGAGGTACAGCGGATAGAAGTCGAACCACGGCTGGTAGAACTCGCTCGTCGGCGCGGGCCAGATGGCGCTCTGCACGCCCGAGTCGACGATGGCGCGCGCCCCCTCCAGGAACGCGTCGTACGTGTTCATCTGCGGGTCCTCGGGGTCGAGCCCGGCGGCCTGGAACAGGGTCTTGTTGTACATGACCATGACCGGGTTCGACTTCCACGGCAGCTGGTAGTACTTGCCGTCCGTGGCGTAGGGCTCGACGTCGCCGCTGCGCTCGGTGATGTAGTCGCTGCCGCCGTCCATCGAGCTGAGGTCGACCAGGCCGCCCTGCTTGACCCAGCCCGACACGGCCGCCGGCGCGACGTTGTAGACCAGGCACGGGGCGGTCCCGGCGGTGATCGCCGCGGTGATGGCCTCCTCCGAGGACGAGCCTGCCGGGATCTCCTGCGCGGTGACCTTCTCGTCGGGGTGCTCCTCGTTCCAAGCGTCGACGACCGCCTGACCCCAGGCGACCTCCTGCTCGTTGTTCGACAGCCAGATGTCGATGGGGCCGGTGCCCTCGGCGGAGCCTTCGCCGCCTCCGCCGCCGGACGAGCATCCGGTGACGACGAGCGCGACGGCGCCCACGAGTGCTGCTGCGCGGATCTTCTTCATGGTGTCCTCCTTGACGCGATGGGTGGTGCGGGGGGCTCAGGAGCCGGTGCTCTCCCGGAAGTGCACGACGTTGCAGTCCACGACCTCGGTGCGCGGTTCGGCGCCGAGGATGCTCTCCTGCAGCAGCCGGGCGGCCGCGCGGCCCCGGGCGGCCGGATCGGACGACACGCTCGTGAGCGCGGGGGAGAGGTGGGCGGAGAGGTGGTCGTCGTCGAAGCCGGAGATGGCCAGGTCGCGGGGGATGGCGAGACCCTGCGAGCGGGCGAGGGAGAGCCCGGCGATGGCCATGGTGTCGTTCGAGTAGAGGATCGCCGTGGGGCGGTCGGGCAGCGCGAGCAGTTCCTCGGTCACGTCGCGCCCGCTCGCGGCGGTGAAGTCGCCCTCGCGCAGCAGCTCGTCGGAGCCCGCGGCCTCGGTGTAGGCGGCGGCACGGGCGGCCGAGTGCACGTAATCGAGCGGGCCGGACACGTGGGCGATGCGGGTGTGCCCTGCGGCGCGGAGCCGGTCGAGGATCTCGCGCATCGGCGCGGCGTCGTCGGTGCGCACGCACGAGAACGGACTGGGCTGGTCGTAGGCGCCGACCAGCACGGTGGGCAGCCCGAGCTCGTCGAGGAAGGGCACGCGCCAGTCGTCGGTGCGCAGGTCGAGCAGCAGCGCGCCGTCGGCCCGGCCGCGGGCGAGCGTGCGGTATGCGCGCTCCTCGGCCTCGCGACCCTGCACCACCTGGAGCACGAGCGCGGTCTCGGTCTCGGCGAGCACCGACTCGACCCCGGCGATGAACGCGGGGAAGAACGAGTCGTTCGCGATGACCTCGGGGTCGCGCGCGAGGACGACGGCGATCGCGTTGGCGCGGCGCGTGGCGAGGGCTCTGGCGCTCTGGCTCGGAGCCCAGTCGAGCTTGCGGGCCGCGGCGAGCACCTTCGCCCTGGTCTCCTCGGAGATGGGGCGGTTGCCGCTGAGCGCGTGCGACACGGTGGCCTTGGTGACGCCGGCCTCGCGGGCGACGTCGGCGATCGTGGTGCGGCCCATGCCGCCTCCTCGCGGGTGTCGGGCTCACTCGGGTGCGTGAACCGGTTTGACGAGTGTAAACCGGTTTGACGACAAGCGTCAAGAGCGGGATCGCGGACCAGCGGAGGGTCAGACGAACCGGACGGTCTGCTGCAGGCGCGTGCGCACGTCGAACAGCTCGTTGCCGCCGATCGCCCTGGCCCCCGGCACCCCCTGGCGCAGCACCATCGCCAGCGCACTGCGCCGCACCACCACGACCGGAACCCCGCGGCTGCTGCCGAGCGGGGTCACCGCCTGCGCCAGATCGTCGTCCGGCAGCACCACGATCGCGCCGCCGAACCTGACCTTCGCGGCCTTCGCCACCTGACGCATCCGGCCGAGCGCCGCCGTCACCGGAGCCCTGGTGCCCAGGCTCGGGCCGGTGATCTCGCCGCGGCGGAAGCCCACCACCCCGCCGAAGTCCTCCGACATGATGCCGTACAGGCCCGAGGGACTGAGCACCACGTGGTCGAGCTTGTCGTCGGGCGTCTGCCCGGCCGCGACGTCGTGCCACACGGTGAAGCCCATCCCGAGGTCGGACACCGTGCGCGCGGTCGCCTCCTCCGCGAGCGCGTCGGCCAGCATGCGCCGCAGCTCCCGCGGCGCGGCCCGCACGAGAGCCGGCGCGTACGGGTCGGGCACCTCCACCCCGTGGCCCGCCCACTCCCGGATGAGCGTGAGGTAGCGCTCGCGGCGCCAGCCGCCGGGCTGTCCGTACGACCGCGCCCGCGGACGGGTGTCGGTGCGCGCGGTCTGCGGTCGCCAGCCGCTCCACTCGGCGCCGTCGTCGGTCACGCCCGTGCGGCGGTCGTAGGCCGCGCGACCCTCCGCCGTGCCGATCAGCTCCCACGCCCGCTGCACCTGGATGAACACCGCGGCGTCGCCGCCCGTGTCGGGGTGCGTCTGGCGGAGGCGGAGGCGGTAGGCCCGGCGCAGCTCCGCGTCGTCGACGGACGGGTCGACCTCGAGGATCTCGTACGGCGAGGCCGAGAGCGGACTGTCGAACATCGCTCTCCTTCCGCGACCGCGGCGTCCAGGATAGCCGCCGCGCGTATGCGCCCGCCGGGAGTGCCGGTCAGGCGGGCACGTCGACCACGCGCTCGACGCCGGTCTCGAGGCGCACGGCTCCGGCCGACGCGGCGGCGAGGTCGTCGGACAGTCGCGGCAGCTCCTCCGCAGGAACCCACAGCTCCAGGCGCGCGGCCTCTCCGTAGTGCGGCGTGCCGAGGGTCGCGCCGTGCTGCAGCGCCCACTCCCGCAGCAGGTTGTCGTAGCGCCCGGCGTCGGCGTGGGGCACCTCGACCGTGGTCTGGGTCAACGCCCGTCGGTGCACGAGCGCCGCGCGGTCGAGGGTCTCCGACACCGCGGAGCCGTACGCGCGCACGAGCCCGCCCGCCCCGAGCTTCACCCCGCCGAAGTAGCGCGTCACGACCGCGACCACGTCGGTCAGTTCCCGCCGGCGCAGCACCTCCAGCATCGGCACTCCCGCGGTGCCCGACGGCTCGCCGTCGTCGGAGGAGCGGGCCTGATCGCCGCGCAGTCCCGTGACCATGGCCGTGCAGTTGTGGTTCGCGTCCCACGCGCGCTTGCGCACGGCCGCGATCACGGTCTCCGCGTCGGCCACCGAGGCCACGGGCGCGACCAGTGTGAGGAAGCGCGACTTGCGGATCACGAGCTCGTGCTCCACCGGGGCCGCGATCGTCGCGGGGTAGGGGTGGGCGGCGGTCACGGCCTCACGATACCGAGGTCGTCCGCCGCCTCCGTCGAACGATGGACGCACGGGCGGGCCGTCGGGGGAAGAATGTGAGCATGTCGTCGCCAGAGCCCGCACCGCGCCCCGGCACCGGTCGGTGGTCGTGGGCGACACTGGTGGGCTCGATCCGCGTGGGTCAGGCGGTCATCACCGCGGTGCTGCTCGCGGTCGGCGTGGTCAGGGCGACGATCGACGGCGTGCCGCTGCCGTGGGTGCTCGCCCTCGGACTGGTGTTCCTCGGGTGGTACGGCGGCGGGCTGCTGCTCGGCGAGCGCACGGCCGACCGGCGCCTCGCCACCTGGTGGCTGCTCGGCCTCGCCCTCATCTGGCTCGGGGCCGTGGTCGTGTCGCCGGAGTTCGTGTGGCTGGCGTTCGCGCTGTGGCTGCTCGCCGGGTTCATCCTGCCGCTGCGGTGGGCGGTGCCCCTCAGCGTGCTCGTGCTCGCGGTGGTGATCCTCGCCCCGGTCGTGCACACCGGAGAGACGACGTACGCCAACGTGATCGGTCCTCTCGTGGGCGGGGTCTTCGCGCTCGGCATCTCCCGGGGCTACCTCGTGCTGGTGCGCGACGGCCGGGAGCGACGGCGGCTGATCGCCTCGCTCGTGGCCACGCAGGAGGAGATGGCCGCGGTGCAGGACGAGCTCGCCCGCATGCAGCGCGAGTCGGGGGCGAGCGCCGAACGCACCAGGGTGTCGCGCGACCTGCACGACACCGTCGCGCAGAGCCTGTCGTCGGTGGGGATGCTGTCGCGCGCGGCGCTCGCGGGCGACGACCAGGAACAGCGCACCAGGGCGCTCGAGCAGATCGGCGCGCTCGCAGCAGAAGGGCTGGCCGACGCGCGGCGCATCGTGAACGACCTGATGCCCGCGGAGCTGGAGTCCACCGCGCTCGCCGACGCCCTCGCGCGGATGCTCGACCGCCTGTCGGACGAGACCGGCATCGACACGACCCTGCACGCCGACGACGAGCTGCCGCCGCTGGGCATCGACGCCGAGATCGCGCTGCTGCGGACGGCGCAGTCGGCCCTCGCGAACGTCCGCACGCACGCCGGCGCCTCCCGCGTCGTGGTGACCCTGGCGGATGCGGGCGACGCCGTGCGGCTCGACATCGTCGACGACGGGGCGGGTTTCGACGCGTCCCGGTGGGATGCGCGCGGCACGACGGGGGCGGGCGGCGGCTACGGGTTGCGCTCGATGCGGGCGCGGCTGCGGGAGCTCGGCGGAGGCCTCGACGTGGAGAGCGCCCCGGGCGACGGGACGGCCCTCTCGGCGCACGTGCCGCTGCGGACCGCGGGCCCCCGGGAGACGGGAGCGCTGCGGTGACCGCGGTGCGGGTGCTGCTCGTCGACGACCACCCCATCGTCCGCGCGGGGGTGCGGTCGCTGTTCGACCACCGCGACGACGTGGAGGTCGTGGGCGAGGCGGCGTCGGGGGAGGAGGCGGTCGCCCTCGCGCGGCACCTGCACCCCGACGTGGTGCTGTGCGACCTGCGGCTGGGCGCGGGCATGGACGGCGTGCAGACCACGGCGGCTTTGCGTGCGCAGGACCCCGCCCCCGCCGTGCTCATCCTGACCACGTTCGACCGCGACGCCGAGATCCTCGGGGCGGTCGAGGCGGGCGCCGCGGGCTACCTGCTGAAGGACATCGCCCCGGACGACATCGTGCGTGCGGTGCGTGCGGCCGCGTCGGGCGGGCTCGTCCTCACGCCGGAGCTCAGCGAGCGCGTCGGCCAGGTGCTGCGGGCACCCCGGGTGCGTCTGACCGACCGGGAGCTCGACGTGCTGCGGCTGCTCGCCACGGGCGCCTCGAACCGCGAGATCGCGAAGACCCTGTTCGTGACGGAGGCCACGGTCAAGACCCACCTCGTGCACGTGTTCGAGAAGCTCGGCGCGGACAGTCGCGCCAGGGCCGTGGCGATCGCGCGCGAGACGGGCGTGATCTGAGCCCCGCATCTCCACCGTTCGATGGATCCGCGGATTCCCGGCCCGACGGAGGCTGGGGGTGACCCGAAAGGAACACCCATGCGCCGACTCTTCTACGCCGCGTTCGCCTCCATGCTCGCCGGGGTCGCCTCCGGCCTCTTCTACCGCGAGTTCACCAAGCTCAACGACTTCCCCGAGGGCGCCCCGACGCAGCTCGGGCTCGTGCACACCCACCTGCTGGTGCTGGGCTTCGTGGTCTACCTGATCGTGCTGCTGCTGGAGCGGGCGTTCACGCTCTCCGCGAGCCGCCTGTTCGGCTGGTTCTTCTGGCTCTACACCGCCGGACTCGTGCTCACCTCGGCCATGCTGCTGTGGCACGGCTCCCTGACGGTGCTCGGCCTGGAGTCGTCCAAGATGATCGCCGGCATCGCCGGACTGGGCCACATGCTGCTCACGGCCGGGATGGTGCTGCTGTTCCTCGCTCTGCGCAAGCGCCTGCCCGCCGCGCGACCCGTCGCAGCACCCGTGTCCGCCACCGCGAGCGTCTGACCTCGCCGCAACTCCTCAGAACCGCGGCGTCACACGCGAATCGGCGGGCTCCCCTCCCGGGGGCCCGCCGATTCTGCGCAGTCGCGTGCGTCTAGTGTGCGTCGATGGTCTCGTCGCGCAGGTAGGCGATGTGCGCCTCGTGCCGGGCGATGTGATGGGGCGACTTGCGCACGAACACCCACGCGACGATGAGGATCGCGAACCAGATCGGCGTGACCAGGAGGGCCGTCAGCGTGTCGGGCTGGGTGGTGAGCGCCCACAGGATGAAGACGAAGAAGGCGAGCACCACGAACACCATGAACACGCCGCCGGGCATCTTGAACGCCGAGGCCGCGGCCTTCTCCGGACGAGTGCGCCGGTACTTCAGGTAGCTGCACAGGAAGATCGTCCACACGAACATGAAGCACACCGCCGACACCGTGGTCACCATGTCGAACGCGGTGCCGATGTCCTTGCCCGCGTAGAGCAGCACCACGCCCGACAGCAGCAGGATGCAGGAGAGGAACAGGGCGTTCTGCGGCACGCGACGCTTCGACAGGCGGGCGAACATTTGCGGCGCATCGCCGTCCTGCGCGAGGCCGAACACCATGCGCGAGGTCGAGTAGATGCCCGAGTTCGCGCTCGACATGGCCGAGGTGAGCACCACGAGGTTGACGACGGTCGCGGCGATGCCGAGGCCGGCGAGGGCGAACATCGCGATGAAGGGGCTCTCCCCGGCCACGTACTCGGTCCACGGGGTGACCGCCATCAGCACGATCAGCGCGCCGACGTAGAACAGCAGCACGCGGATCGGGATCGCGTTGATCGCCTTCGGGAGGTTGCGCTTCGGGTCTTTGGTCTCGGCGGCGGCGGTGCCCACGAGCTCGATCCCGACGAACGCGAACACCGCGATCTGGAAGCCCGCGACGAAGCCCATGAAGCCGTGCGGGAACATGCCGCCGTGCTCCCACAGGTTCGAGAAGCTCGCGGTGCCGGCGTCGTGCTGGAAGCCGGTGAACACCATCACCAGACCCGTCGCGATGAGAGCCACGATCGCCACGATCTTGATGAGCGCGAACCAGAACTCCATCTCGCCGAACGCGGCGACGGTCGGCAGGTTCAGCGCGAGCAGGATCACCACGACCAGCAGGCCGGGGATCCACAGCGGGACACCGGGGATGAGCGCATCCGTGTATCCGGCGATCGCGATCACGTCGGCGACACCGGTGACCACCCAGCAGAACCAGTAGGTCCAGCCGGTGAAGAACCCGGCCCAGGGCCCGAGCAGATCGCTCGCGAAGTCGCTGAACGACTTGTACTTGAGGTTCGACAGCAGCAGCTCGCCCATCGCCCGCATGACGAAGAACAGCATGAACCCGATGATCATGTAGACGAAGATCACCGAGGGCCCGGCGACCGAGATCGTCTTGCCGCTTCCCATGAACAGGCCGGTGCCGATGGCGCCGCCGATGGCCAGCAGCTGGATGTGCCGGTTGCTCAGTGCCCGCCGCAGGTGCTGCTCGCTCCCCGCATCGGCGGTGGCCCCCGTGCTGTTGATCGCCCCCGTGTCTTCCTTCGTCACGCTGTCTCCTCCGGTCTTCGTCGACACGCCGCGACACTCGCGTGCCGGCGACTGATGCAGAGTAACCACCGCGGTGCGCTCGCCCGAAATCGGCAGAGAAGCTCCGGCATTCCGCCCCCCCCGGTGTTCCCTCGTCCCGAAACGATTCGATAAACTGGTCGCTCCCCGATCCGCCCTTCGTCTTCTGCGAGCCGCTCTTCATGGCCACCACCCTCACCACGGGCCGTCCGTGGCGTGTCATCCTCGCCTTCTCGATCCCCCTCCTGCTCGGCAACGTCGTGCAGCAGCTGTACCAGTTCGCCGACGCGATCGTGGTCGGGCGCCACCTCGGCGTCCAGTCGCTCGCGGCGGTCGGCGCGACCGGCAGCCTCCTGTTCCTGCTGCTCGGGTTCGCGTGGGGCCTGACGAGCGGTTTCGCGATCCCGGTCGCCCAGGCCTTCGGCGCCCGAGACGATGCCGCCGTGCGCCGCTCGGTCGCGACCGGGGTGCTGCTGAGCGGCATCACCAGCGTCATCCTCACCGTGGTCGCGCCGCTCATCGCCGGGCCGATCCTGGCGCTGCTGCAGACCCCGTCCGAGCTCATGCCCGAGGCGACGGTGTTCACGCAGATCAGCTTCCTCGGCGCGGGCGCGACCATGTTCTTCAACTACCTCTCCGCGATCATCCGCGCGATCGGCGACTCCAAGACCCCGCTGGTGTTCCTCACGGTGTCGTGCGCGCTCAACGTGGGGCTCGTCGTCCTGATGGTGGGGCCGCTGGAGTGGGGCGTCGCGGGGGCCGCCCTGGCGACCGTGGTCGCGCAGGCCGTGTCGGTGATCCTGTGCCTGGAGTTCGTGCGGCGCCGCCTGCCGATGCTGCACCTGCGCCGCGCCGACTGGCGCATCACCGGCTCCGACATCGCGGAGCATCTGCGTCTCGGCCTGCCGATGGGCTTCCAGGCGTCGATCATCGCGATCGGGACGCTCACGGTGCAGGTGGCACTGAACACCCTCGGCGCCGACGCGGTGGCGGCGTACACCACGGCCTCGCGCGTGGACAGCCTCGCGGTCGCCCTGCTCTCGTCGCTCGGGCTCGCCGTGTCGATGTATGCGGCGCAGAACCACGGCGGACGGCGGCCCGACCGCATCCGCCGCGGCGTGGTCGAGGCGACGTGGATGGCGGTGGCCGCCGCGATCGTGCTCGGCGGACTGCTCATCGCGTTCGGCGCTCCCATGGTGCGGCTGTTCGTCGGAGAGGGCTCCGACGGCGTGGTCGACATGGCGCACCGGATGCTCATCATCAACGGCTGCGGCTACTGGGCACTGGGCATGCTGTTCGTGCTCCGCGGTGCGCTCCAGGGGCTCGGGCACACGCTCGTGCCGACCGTGACGGGCGTGATCGAGCTGGTGATGCGCGTCGGGGCGGCCGTGGTGCTCGGGGCCATGATCGGCTTCGACGGCGTCGCGCTCAGCAACCCGCTCGCCTGGGTCGGGGCGATCCTGCTGCTGGTGCCCGCGTACGTCCGTGCCCACCGCGGTCTCGCGAAGCTCCCGGTCGCTCCGGCCGAGGCGACCGAGACCTCGGCGATCGCGATCGTCGGGCCCACCGACGGCTCGATGGTCGTCGACGCCGTGGTCACGCAACCGGTGCGGGTCGTGCGCCCTCGGCGCCTGCGCTGGCCCGTTCGCCGCTGACCGCATGCCTCCGGAGCGCCCCGCGGTCCTCGCCAGGGCCGCGGGGCGTTCGTGTGCGTTGCCGATCCAGCCGATATATCCCTCTGGAGGATGATGCGGATCGGACTTGAGACGGATGGCCCGGAGGGGACACACTTCTAGTGTCGAGAATGCGGGAATTCCGCAGACCGGGGGGTCAACATGACGACATTGAGGGTGGCCAGCGAGCTGGCAGCGGTCCTGATTCCGATCGGATACGTGGGCGCGGCGATCGCCGTGATCTGCGCGATCGTCGCCGGGATCGCGATCGCGCGGGGTGCCGGTGGTCTCACCGGCGGGGCCGTCGGGGTCTGGATCGTCGGGGCGCTGCTGAGCGTCACCGCGTCTTTCGGCAGCCAGTGGCTGCCGCTGATCATCTCGGGCTCCGCGCTCGTGCTGATGCTCACGATCGGCGGCGTCGTGCGCGGCATGGTGGGCGCCGCGGGGCTGACGCGCCGCAGCGAGGCGCCGGCCGAGGCGCTTCCGGTGGCCGCGGCTCCCGCGAAGACCGGGACGCCGAAGGTCGCCGCGGTCGTCAAGGCGGCGACGTCGTCGACGCCCACGTCGCCCGTCGCCGTCGTCTCCTGAGCGCTCAGCGGTAGTCGCGGTCGCGGTGCTGCCGTGAGTCGTCGCCCGACGCGACGCGCTCGGCCTCGCGCGCCCGCAGCTCCACGCGACGGATCTTGCCCGAGATGGTCTTCGGCAGCTCCGGCACGAACTCGATGATCCGCACCCACAGGTGCGACGACAGGCGCTCGTGCGCGTACGCGAACACGGATCGCGCCGCGGCCGTCTCGTCCGCCGCATCCGCGGTCAGGCACACGTACGCCTTCGGCACCGCGAGCCGCGTCGGGTCGGGGCTGGGGATCACGGCCGCCTCGACCACGAGCTCGTGCTCCAGGAGCACCGACTCGAGCTCGAACGGCGAGATCTTGTAGTCCGAGGCCTTGAACACGTCGTCGGAGCGCCCGATGTAGGTGAGGTAGCCGTCGTCGTCGCGCACCGCGATGTCGCCCGTGTGGTGGTAGCCGCCGGCGCGTGACTCCGCCGTCTTCTCCGGGTCGTCGTAGTACCCCGCCATGAGTCCGAGCGGCGCGCGCGACAGGTCGAGCGCGATTTCGCCCTCCCGCTCGACCACCGCGCCCGTGGCGGGGTCGAGCAGCACCACCGGGTATCCCGGCAACGGGCGGCCCATCGAGCCGATCTTCACCGGCTGCCCGGGGGAGTTGCCGATGCACGCCGTCATCTCGGTCTGGCCGAAACCGTCGCGGATGGTGCCGCCCCACGCCTCCCGCACCCGGTCGATGACCTCGGGGTTCAAGGGCTCGCCGGCGCCCACCAGCTCGCGCGGAGGGTGCGTCAGGCGGCCCAGGTCGGCCTGGATGAGCATGCGCCACACGGTCGGCGGGGCGCAGAAGGTCGACACGTGGTGGGTGTCCATGACCTGCATGAGCGTGTTCGCGTCGAACCGGGCGTAGTCGTAGACGAACACGGTGGCCTCGGCCAGGAACGGCGAGTAGAAGCTCGACCACGCGTGCTTCGCCCACCCGGGCGATGAGATGTTGAGGTGCACGTCGTCGGGGCGGACCCCGAGCCACCACATGGTCGACAGGTGCCCGACCGGATACGAGACGTGGGTGTGCTGCACGAGCTTCGGCCGGTTCGTGGTGCCCGAGGTGAAGTACAGCAGTGCGGTGTCGGACGCGGGGGTCGGGCCGTCCGGCTCGAACGCGGCGGGCGCGGCGGCGGAGTCGGCGTAGCGGGCCCAGGCGGGCGGGGCCTCGCCGACGCCGATGCGGAGGATGTCGGGGCCGAGACCGTCGACCCGTTCGGCGAGAGTCCCGAGGGTGACGACGGCGCTGGCGCGGCCGTGCTCCACGCGGTAGGCGAGGTCGGTGGCCGACAGCAGCGTGGACGTCGGGATCGACACCGCCCCGATCTTGGTGATCGCCAGCATCACCTCCCACAGCTCGATCGTGTTGTTGAGCATCACGATCACGTGGTCGCCGCGGCGGATGCCGAGCCCCGCGAGCCAGGACGCGACCTGGTCGGAGCGGGCGGAGAGCTCGCCGTACGTCCACGACCGCAGGCGAAGGTCGGCGTCGACGATCTGCACGGCGGGGCGCTGCGGATTCTCGGCGGCCACCACGTCGAACCACTCCAGGGCGAAGTTGAATTCGTCGACCTGCGGCCACGCGAATCCCGCCCGCGCGGCGGCATAGTCCGTGGCGTGCTCGAACAGGAAGTCGCGCATCTCGCGGACGGCGTTCGTGGCGGCGGTGGCACTGCGGCTCATGGTGCTCCTTTGCTGGCGTGCACTCCATCTTTCCGCGTCGGCCCGCCGGACGGCACGCCCCGCGCCGCTTCTCATGTCCTCCCATCGACCGGAGAGAAGGTATACCAGTGTCCTCATTTGACGACGCTAGTCTGGTGGGAGCTCCAGTCAGGCGAGCCAGAGGAGGGCGATGGTGGAGGCGACGAAGAGGACTCCACGCCCGCGCATGAGTACCAATGCGCCCCCTGCCGTGTTCGTCGTCGGGATGCTGATGCTCCCCGTGGCATTCCTCGCGGCGGCCCTGTTCCTGCCGTCGCCCCTCGGTGTCCCGGTTGGGATCGGGGCAGCGATCGTTGTCGGCATCACGACCAACCGGCTCACTGCGACACAAGTGCGGAGAGAGGCAGAACGGGTAAGAGCGGTCGGTGACGGGAAGGGGATGAGCTAGCGGGGGAGCAGGCCGGTGCCGTCGCGGAGCTCGAACACGAGCTGGGTCTCGGTGCCGCGCACGACCGGGTGGATCGTGATGTGTTCCAGCACGATGTCGCGCAGCGCCGTCGCATCCTCCACCGCGACGTGCACCAGGAAGTCGTCGACGCCCGCGACGTGGAACACCTGCAGCACGCGGGGCACCGCGACGAGGGCGTCGAAGAGCGCCGTCACCTTCGGCCCGGTGTGATTGGCGAGGCGCACCTTGATGATCGCCTGCAGCGGGTATCCGAGCGCCGCGCCGTCGACCCGCACACGGGTGTCGCGGATGATGCCGCGCTCGCGCAGTGCCCGCACGCGGTGCGCGCACGTGGACTCGGCCAACCCCAGCCGATGCGCGAGAGCCTTGTTCGTGATCTCCGCGTCGCGGGTCAGCGCCGCGAGCAGCTCCAGATCGGTCTCGTCGAGTTGCGCTTTCGCCAAGGTGCCGCCCTCCCACCCGCCGGATGTTGCACAGAATATCGAATGAGGCCTCCGTTCCCGCGGATGCTGTCGAATTCCGGCGATTCTCTCACGTTTCCGGCAACGTGGAGGCATGACCGCACCGCTGCATCCCGACACGATCGCCGTCCACAGCGGCCGCTCCGACCTGGAGGGGCTCGGCGTCCACGCGCTGCCGATCGACCTGTCCACCACCAACCCGCTGCCCGATGTCGAGCGCGGGGGCGACTCGTACGAGGCCATGGCCACCGGGGGCCGTCCGCCCGCCGACGGCAGCATGGTCTACGCCCGACTCTGGAACCCCACGGTCGCGCGCTTCGAGGAGGCCCTCGCCGAGCTCGAGCACGCGGAGGCCGCGGTCGCGTTCGCGTCGGGCATGGCCGCCATGACCGCGGTGATCCTCGCCCGCACCGGTGCGACGGGCACCCGCCACGTGGTCGCGGTCCGTCCGCTGTACGGCGGCACCGACCACCTGCTGGGCTCGGGGCTGCTCGGCGTCGACACCACGTACTGCTGCCCCGAGGAGGTCGCCGCGTCGATCCGTCCCGACACCGGGCTCGTGGTCGTCGAGACGCCCGCCAACCCCACGCTCGACATCGCCGACATCGCCGACGTGGTGCGCCAGGCCGGCGGCGTCCCGGTCGTGGTCGACAACACGTTCGCCACCCCGGTGCTGCAGAACCCGATCGACCTGGGCGCGGCGATGTCGCTGCACAGCGCCACCAAGTACCTCGGCGGCCACGGCGACGTCATCGCCGGTGTCGTCGCCTGCGACGAGGAGACCGCAGAAGCGCTGCGCCGAGTGCGTGCGGTGACCGGGGGGCTGCTGCACCCGCTCGGCGCATATCTCCTCCACCGCGGGCTCACGACGCTGCCCGTGCGCGTGCGGCAGCAGCAGGACACTGCTCGCCGCCTCGTGCAGTGGCTGATCGACCGACCAGAGGTCGCCGAGGTCTTCTACCCGGGGCTCGACGGGGATCCCCGCGGGATCCTCGGCCGGCAGATGCGCGGCACGGGCGCCATGATCGCGATGCGGATGCGGGGCGGGTACGCGGCGGCGTCGGCGGTGGCGTCGGCGACCTCGCTGTTCACGCACGCCGTGTCGCTCGGGGGCGTGGACTCGCTGATCCAGCACCCTGCCGCTCTCACGCACCGTCCGGTGCCCCCGGAGGCACGACCCGCCGCCGACGTGCTGCGGCTGTCGATCGGCCTCGAGAACGCGGACGACCTGATCGCCGACCTGGACCGCGCGTTCGCGGTGCTCGCCGAGCGCTCGACGGGCGACGGCTCCGGCACGGTCGCGGTGGCCGGCCGCGGCGCCTCCCTGCCGGGCTAGCGGCGACGGCGCGGGGCGGCGTTCGCGGGATGGGGGCGCGGGCGCCGCTTTGTGCATCCACCACAAGAAACTGAGTCCCGCGTGCGCTGGGACTTGGTATCGTCCGGCAATTCCGGTGCGGCGAGGGACCGGGGCCCTACAGTCGCCCGTGGCAACGACGCCACACACCACCCGGGAGTCCTCAATGACGAGTGCAACACCCCACGCGCACGGCCTCGGCATGCGCATCGCCGTGATCGTGCTCAGCCTGCTGCTGGCCGCCATGATCCTGCTGTTCTTCGCCACCACGAGCAAGATCGCCGCCGGTGCCGCGGAGCTCGCCGACGGCACCACCGCCGCGGAAGACGGGTCGGCGCAGCTCGCGGCCGGTGCCGCCGAACTGTCCGACGGCGCGCAGACCCTCGCCGACGGGACGCAGGACCTCGCCGCGGGTGCCGCGAGCGCCGAGGACGGCTCGCAGAAGCTGAGCGATGGTGCCACCACCGCGGCGGCGGGAGCCACGGCCCTCGCTGCGGGTGCGGGCGACCTCGCCGCGGGCGCCGCGAACGCCGAGGCCGGTGCGAGCCGCCTGAGCGGTGGCGCGCAGACCGCGCTCGCCGGATCGCAGGACCTCGCGGCCGGTGCCGCCGCAGCCGATGCGGGCGCGCAGCAGCTCGTCGCGGGCGCCACCCGGCTGTCGGCGGGCGTGACGGGCGCGCACCAGTACACGACCGGCGTGCTGGCGGGTGCCACCACGCTGAGCGACACCCTCCGCGCCGGAGTGACGACCTCGGTGCAGACGCTCGCCCATCCCGACACGAAGACCGCGCTGCAGAACGCCGCGACGGCCGCCCCCGGTCGGTCGCAGCAGCTCGCGGACAGCCTCGCCGGGATGCTCGCCGCCGACCCGACCAACGTGCAGCTGCAGCAGCTCGCGCAGCTCGCGGCCGGTGTCGATCAGGCCGTCGACGCCCTCGCGGCCCCGGCCGCCGCCGCACCCTCGCTCGCGCAGGGACTCATCGGCGCGGCCGACGGTGCCGCGCGCGTGACGGCCGGGGTCAACGCCATCGCCAACGGCGACCCCGGACTCGGCTGGCCAGGAACGGTCGCCCTGGTCGCCCCGGAGGGTGCCCCCGCGCTCGTCGCCGGCACGCAGGCGCTCCAGGCCGGAACCGCCCAGCTCAGCGCCGGAGCCACGAAGCTCACGCAGGGCCTCGGCACGCTCTCGACCGGTGCCTCCACGCTGCACGCCGGCACCGTGCGACTCGACGACGGCGCCGGCCGGCTCGACGAGGGCGCCAGCACCCTGGCCACCGGCATCGGCACGCTGCAGTCCGGCGCGAGTGCCCTCCACACGGGCATGGGCGAGCTGAGCGCCGGAGCCGACGCGGTCGCGGACGGATCGGGCGACCTGGCCGCGGGCGGCGGGACGCTCGAAGCGGGCGCGGCCGACCTCGCCTCCGGCAACGGGCGCATCGCCGACGGCTCCGGCACGCTCGCCACTGCCACCGCGGGCGCCGCGCCGTCGATGCTCCCGTGGATCCTCGGGGTCGCGCTCGCCGGGCTCATCGCGATCGGGTTCTGGGTGGGGCACCGGATCACCCACCGCCGCGCGCTCGCCCTGGTCGCCTGACCCCTGACCCCTTCTCTTCTGAGCGGACGCCGTTCCCCCCCGGCGGCGTCCGCTCAGAGCTTCGGCAGCCGGACCGTCCCGGTGGCGATGCGCTCCGTGGGCATGCGATCGCGGTTGTAGGTGATCTCGCGATAGCCGTGCGGGGTCGGCATCCCGTCCTCGTCCAGGCTCACGAACACGATCTCGTCGATCGTGAGGATGCGCTTGCGGGTGATCATGTTGCGGGCGACCGCGCGCATCGTCAGCGACGTGGTGCCGAACCGCGTCGCCTGCAGGCCGATCTCGATCAGGTCGCCCTGCACCGCCGACGCTTCGAACGTGATCGCGGAGATGTGCTTCGTCACGGCGCGGTAGTTGCCCAGCTGCACGATCGCGTAGATCGCCGCCTCTTCATCGATCCACTTCAGCAGGCTGCCGCCGAACAGCGTGCCGTTCGCGTTGAGGTCTTCGGGGCGCACCCACTTGCGGGTGCGGAAGTTGATCCCGTCTTCCGACCACTGCCATTCCGGTGCCTTCTGTCTCGCCATGTGCTCGAGGCTAGGAGCGTCGTGAGTCGGGGGTGTTACGCGCGGCTTTCGGGCAGCGCACACGCCCTCTGCCCACGGCGGATCCGCCCACGGCGGAGACCGACCCACCGGCTCCCGGAGCGGCGGAGGCTGGGGTCATGAGCGACGAGAAACCCATACCCCAGTTCAGCCAGGAAGCCCGGCGCGCGCTCTTCCACGAGCGCGTGCTCGTGCTCGACGGCGCCCTCGACGACGACAACGGCACGCTGCTGATGACGCAGCTGCTCAGCCTCTCGGCAGAAGACCCCGTCGCCGACATCGCCCTGTGGATCCACTCTCCCGGCGGGTCCGTGCCGTCGATGCTCGCGATCCGCGACCTCATGCGGCTCGTGCCCAACGACGTCTCGACCCTCGCGCTCGGCCTCGCGTGCAGCGCCGGACAGTTCCTGCTGTCGGCTGGCACACCGGGCAAGCGTCGGGCGCTGCCGCACGCGCGCATCCTCATGCATCAGGGTTCGGCGGGCATCGGCGGATCCGCGGTCGAGATCGAAGCGCAGGCGGACGACCTCCGTCACATGCGCGACACCGTGCTCGGACTCATCGCCCACGACACCGGTCAGCCCGTGGAGCGGATCTTCGAGGACTCCCTGCACGACCGCTGGTACACCGCCACGCAGGCGCAGGAGTACGGCTTCATCGACCGGATCGTGGAGTCGACGGCCGACATCATGCCGCGACGCCGCGCGCGCGTGGGACTGGGGGCGGACGCATGAGCAGCTACACGATCCCCAACGTGATCGCCCAGCACCCCCGCGGCGAGCGGGTCATGGACGTGTACTCGCACCTGCTGGCCGAACGCGTCATCTACCTCGGCACCGGCATCGACGCGGGCGTGGCGAACGCGCTCATCGCACAGCTGCTGCACCTCGACGCCGACAGCCCCGACTCCGCGGTGCAGTTCTACATCAACAGCGAGGGCGGCGATCCCGGGGCGGCGCTCGCGATCTACGACACGATGCAGCACATCCGTCCCCGCATCGCCACGACCTGCGTCGGCCAGGCCATCGGTCCGGCGGCGCTGCTCGTCGCGGCAGGGGCGCCGGGGGAGCGGGCCGCTCTCGCGCACGCGCGCATCGTGCTGCATCAGCCCGCCGGGCAGTCGCGGGGTGCGATCCCCGACCTCATCCTCGCGGCCGACGAGGTGGTGCGGGTGCGGTCCGACATGGAGGCGATCCTGGCCAGGCACAGCGGTCGCACCCTCGAGGAGCTCCGCGTCGACACCGACCGCGACCGGGTGTTCACGGCCGTGGCGGCGAAGGAGTACGGCCTGATCGACAC
>NZ_JBSHIM010000023.1:0-35277 GCF_053618975.1 Microbacterium sp. NPDC055599
CCCGGGCGGCACCTTCCCCGACCCGAAGGAGGCGACCGTGGAGCTGTCCGCCGCCGTCATGAGTCATCCGTCCCGTGCGGACGCGGCCCGCAGCCTGCTCGAGGGCCTGGAGCCGCTCGAGCCGTCCCTCGCGCTCGACCCCGACCCGGATGGGCCGCCGTCGGCGCTCGCCGCATCTCTCCTCGCCTGGGGCGGGGCGAGGACGGACGCCACGCACCACCTCGTCGTGCAGGACGACGCCGAACTGGTGCCCGATGCCGTCGATCGCATCCGATCATCGATCACCGAGAGGCCGGACGATGTGCTGGTTCATTACGTCGGCTGGTCGACCGCGTCCGCGCAGCTGGTCAGGGCATCCGGCGCGCTTCCGCACTGGGGTGAGATCGTCGACCCCTACCTGCCCGCCGTCTGCGTGAGCATGCCGGCCGACCTCGCGCGGGACATCGCTCGCCGGCCGCCCACGTCGCTGCTCGACGACGTGAATCTGCGTCATGCACTCGCCGAACGCGGTCGGGAGGTGTGGGCGTGCTATCCGTCGGCTGCCGACCACGGGCAGCTGCCGAGCCTCGTGGGAAACGATCGGCAGGGGAGCCGGGGCGCGGTCTCGCGCGGAGGCGGTGACGCCCTCGCAGGTTCGACCACGGATGCGGTCTTGGCGTTCCCGGTGATCGACCGGCGAGGAGGCGATGGGCAGCTCCTGCTGCGCTGGTTGGAGCGGGGGCAGGACGTCGCCTGGCGGGTGCGGAGCGTGAACGACGGGCTCCGCGCGGCGGGGGAGGATCCTGTCGAGGTCGTGCGCACGGCCGCCGAGCGCGCACGCGAGCTGGCGGGCGATGTCGGGGCGGAGGTGAACCCGCGCGACCTTGCCCTGCTCTGGTTGGCGTGCCGTGGGACGGTCCGTGAAGCGAGCAGGGTGTCGCGTCACTGCCGGAGGACGCTCGACCCGGCGGCCGCGCGCCTCAACCTCGAGCACGCGATCGCCGAGTGGACGGGCGTCCCGTCTCCCATCTGGTCGGTGCTCGTCGACGACGCCTTCGACGACGCGCGATCCGTGAGCGAGGCCGACGCGCGCCTCGGGCTAGACTGAAGCCACAATCGAAGACAGGCCGAACGACCCACGCGGGAGAGCCCCGGCGCACGCAGCCGGGCACCGAAGGAGCAAGCCTCCCCGCCAATCTCTCAGGTACGCGTACCGCGGGGGTCCGGCCGCTCTGAAAAGCGATCCCGAGCTGTCGGGGATCCGCCGACGGTGAAAGCCCGCGTGCTCGTGCGGGCGAAGCTCTCAGGCCCATGACAGAGGGGGAGTTCCCTGGAACGGCGATGCCGCCGTTCCGCCCGACCCAGCCCGGGAGAACTCCATGTCCGACCCCCGCTTCACCCCGCTGCGCGAGCGCCACGAGGCCCTCGGCGCATCCTTCACCGACTTCGGCGGCTGGCAGATGCCGGTGCGCTACACATCCGACCTCGCCGAGCACCACGCCGTGCGCCAGGCGGCGGGCATCTTCGACATCTCGCACATGGCCGAGTTCACCGTGCGCGGAGGGGACGCGGGTGCCTTCCTCGACTACGCACTGGCCGGACGGCTGTCGGCTCTCGCGGTCGGCAAGGCGAAGTACTCGCTGCTGCTCACGCCCGAGGGCGGCATCGTCGACGACGTGATCGTGTACCGGCTCGCCGACGACGACTACCTGATCATCTCCAACGCCGGCAACCGTGACGCCGTCCGTGGTGCGCTCGCGGACCGGGTCGCGGACTCCGGGGTCGAGCAGGTCGAGGTCGCCGACGTGTCCGACGACTACGCCCTCATCGCGGTGCAGGGTCCGCGCGCCGAGGAGATCCTCGCCGCGACGGCCGGTATCGGCGAGGTGAGCGTGCCGTGGGCCGAGCAGCGCTACTACGCCTGGGCGTCCGCGACGTTCGCGGGGCAGCCGCTGCTCCTCGCCCGCACCGGCTACACGGGCGAGGACGGCTTCGAGCTTCTGGTGCCGGCGGCTCACGCGGCCGCGCTGTGGGATGCCGTGCTCACGGCCGGGACGCCCCTGGGCCTGGTACCGGCGGGCCTCGCGGCGCGCGACACGCTCCGGCTCGAGGCCGGGATGCCCCTGTACGGCCATGAGCTGAGCCTGGACACGTCGCCCGCGCAGGCGGGCCTCGGTCGCGTGGTGGTCGCCGCGAAGGAGCGCTTCGTCGGCAAGGACGCCCCCGCCCCGGCGGCCGACGCGCGCGTCCTGGTCGGACTGACCGCCGAGGGTCGCCGCGCGGGCCGCGCCGGCTACGCGGTGGTCGACGCCGACGGTGCCCCGCTGGGGGAGATCACCAGCGGCGCCCTGAGCCCGACGCTGGGTCATCCGATCGCGATGGCCTACGTCGACCCTTCTTCCGCGGAAGAGGGAACCGCAGTATTCCTTGATGTGCGGGGGACCCGTATCCCCGCGACCGTGACCGCCCTGCCTTTCTACCGGAGGAACTCATGACCGACCTCAGCGCACTCCGCTACACCGACGAGCACGAGTGGATCGCCGGTGACGGCGACACCGTGACCATCGGCATCACCGACTACGCCGCCGAGAAGCTGGGCGACGTGGTGTTCGTCGAGCTCCCCGCCGTCGGCACCGAGATCACCGCCGGCTCCGTGGTGGGCGAGATCGAGTCGACCAAGTCGGTCGGCGAGCTCTACGCCCCGGTGGCCGGCACGGTCGTCGAGATCAACGACGCCGTGGTCGACGACCCGTCGCTGGTGAACGCCGAGCCCTTCGAGGGCGGCTGGCTGCTCAAGGTCTCGGTCGCCGCCGGCGCCCTGGACGGATTGCTCGACCGCGACGCCTACGTCGCACTCACGGAGGGCTGAGACACACGTGGTTGCTTTCGCCGATCGTCACATCGGACCCACCGAGGCCGCACAGCGCACGATGCTCGACGCGCTCGGGCTCGGCGGCGCGGAGGACGGGCCCACCAGCCCGGTCGAGACGCTCATGCGCCAGGCCGTCCCCGCTTCGATCTACACGGGGCCGGAGGCCGCGGTCGCGGAGTCGCGCATCCCCGCCGCCGCGAGCGAGACCGAGGCCCTGGCCGAGCTGCGGGCGCTCGCGTCGCGCAACACGGTCCGCCGCGCGATGATCGGCCTCGGGTACTACGGCACCATCACGCCCCAGGTGATCCAGCGCAACGTGCTGGAGAACCCCTCCTGGTACACGGCTTACACGCCGTACCAGCCCGAGATCTCGCAGGGACGCCTGGAGGCGCTCATCAACTTCCAGACCATGGTCGCCGAGCTCACCGGCCTCAGCACCGCGAACGCGTCGATGCTCGACGAGTCCACGGCCGTGGTCGAGGGGATGCTGCTCGCGCGGCGGGCCTCGAAGTCCTCGTCGAACGTGTTCGTGGTCGACGCCGACGCGCTGCCGCAGACCAGAGCCATGCTCGCGTCCCGCGCGGACGCCCTCGGTGTCGAGCTCGTGACGGTCGACCTCGCGGCGGGCGAGGAGCTGCCGGACGAGCTGTTCGGCGTGTTCGTGCAGTACCCCGGCGCGTCCGGTCGCGTGTGGAATCCGACGGCGGTGTTCGAGGCCGCGCACCTCGCGGGTGGTCTCGCCGTGGCCGCGGCCGACCTGCTGGCGCTCACACTGCTCACGGCCCCGGGGACGATGGGCGCCGACGTCGCGGTCGGCACCACGCAGCGCTTCGGCGTGCCGATGGGCTTCGGCGGACCGCACGCCGGCTACATGGCAGTGCGCTCCGGCCTCGAGCGCCAGCTGCCGGGGCGACTGGTGGGGGTGTCGGTCGATGCCGACGGCAAGCCCGCGTACCGGCTCTCGCTGCAGACGCGCGAGCAGCACATCCGCCGGGAGAAGGCCACGTCCAACATCTGCACGGCGCAGGTGCTGCTCGCGGTCATGGCTTCGATGTACGCGGTGTACCACGGCCCCGACGGGCTGCGCTCGATCGCCCAGGGCGTCGCCGGCAAGGCCACCCTGTTGCGTGACTGGCTGGTCGAGGCGGGGGCCGAGGTCGTGCACGAGCACTTCTTCGACACGCTCACGGTGCGGGTGCCTGGCGCCGCGGCGGAGCATGCCGCCCGCGCGCGCGAGGAGCACGGCATCCTGCTGCGAGTCGCCGACGCCGACACGATCGGTGTCGCGGTGGACGAGACGACGACGTTCACCGACCTGCACCGCGTGGCGCTGGTGTTCGGCGGGCCGACGGAGCGCGCGTTCGCGTTCGTCGCGGGTGTCTCGGTCGCGCTGCCGGAGGCTCTCCGCCGCGCGGACGAGTACCTCACGCACCCGGTGTTCCACGCGCACCGCAGCGAGACCGCGATGATGCGCTACCTCAAGAGCCTGTCCGACCGCGACTACGCGCTCGATCGCGGCATGATCCCGCTCGGCTCGTGCACCATGAAGCTGAACGCGGCGACCGAGATGGCGGCGATCACGTGGCCCGAGTTCGCCGGCATCCACCCGTTCGCCCCGGCGGACGACGTGCAGGGCTATCTCGAACTGATCGATCAGCTCGAGAGCTGGCTCGCCGAGATCACCGGCTACGACGCGGTGTCGCTGCAGCCGAACGCGGGGTCGCAGGGCGAGCTCGCCGGCCTGCTCGCGATCCGCGGCTACCACCACGCGAACGGCGACGCGCACCGCACGGTGTGCCTCATCCCGTCGTCGGCGCACGGCACGAACGCTGCGTCTGCCGTGCTGGCGGGCATGAAGGTCGTGGTCGTGGCCAGCGATGCGCTCGGCAACGTCGACCTCGACGACCTCCGCGCCAAGATCGCGCAGCACGCCGATGAGCTCGCTGCGCTGATGATCACGTACCCCTCGACGCACGGGGTGTACGAGGAGCAGGTGGTCGAGATCACGACGGCGGTGCACGAGGCCGGCGGTCAGGTGTACGTCGACGGCGCGAACCTCAACGCGCTGCTCGGCTACGCGCGCTTCGGTGACCTGGGCGGCGACGTCTCGCACCTCAACCTGCACAAGACGTTCGCGATCCCGCACGGCGGGGGTGGCCCCGGCATCGGCCCGGTCGCGGCGAAGGCGCACCTGGCCCCGTACCTGCCCTCGCACCCGCTGGCACAGCGCGCCGAGCATTTCGGCGGCTACACGTTCGACGGTGCGGTCATCTCGGCGGCCCCCTACGGTTCCGCGGGCATCCTGCCGATCTCCTGGGCCTACGTGCGCATGATGGGAGCCGACGGGCTGCGCCGGGCGACCGCAGCGGCCGTGCTCTCGGCGAACTACATCGCGGAGCGGCTGGGCTCGCACTTCCCCGTGCTCTACACGGGCGAGAACGGCCGGGTCGCGCACGAGTGCATCCTCGACCTGCGTCCGCTCAAGGAGGCCACGGGCATCACGGTCGACGACGTCGCCAAGCGCCTCATCGACTACGGGTTCCACGCGCCGACGATGTCGTTCCCGGTCGCCGGCACCCTGATGGTGGAGCCGACCGAGTCGGAGGACCTCGACGAGATCGAGCGGTTCATCGAGGCCATGATCATGATCAAGGCCGAGGCCGACGCGGTGGCCGCCGGACGCTGGCCGGCCGACGACAACCCGCTCGTGCACGCACCGCACACCGCGGTGTCGCTCATCGCGGGGGAGTGGGGGCACGCCTACACGCGCGAGGAGGCGGCCTACCCGGTGCGCTCGCTCGTGGCCGCCAAGTACTGGCCGCCGGTGCGCCGGATCGACCAGGCGTACGGCGACCGCAACCTGGTGTGCGCGTGCCCGCCGGTGGAGGCGTTCGCCTGAGTCCCTGCTGATCCGCGGACGGCGTCGCGGTCACCTCCGGGTGGCGCGGCGCCGTCCGCGTTTCCGCATGTTTCGCGCGTGTGACGATTGGTCACCACTCAGTAACAGTTCGTTAGCCGAGTGCGTCGGCGGGCGGACTCGCGGGTTACGCTCAGGTATCCCTGCGTGCTCGACGATGCGCACGCAGAATTCCCACGTCCACAGGAGGACACAAAGTGAAGCGCAACAAGATCGCCCTGGCGGGCGTCGCGCTGTTCGCGGGTGGCGCTCTGGCGCTCGCGGGCTGCGCGGGCGGATCCGGCAACACCGGTGACGGCGGCAACGGTGGGGCCAAGGCCGACCCGGATGCCATCATCACGACGAACGGCTCGGAGCCGGAGAACCCGCTGATCCCGACCAACACGAACGAGGTCGGTGGCGGCAAGATCCTCGACGAGATCTTCGCCGGGCTCGTCTACTACGACGCCGAGGGCAAGCCGGTCAACGACATGGCCGAGGAGATCACCACCGAGGACCCGCAGCACCTCACCGTGAAGCTGAAGGAGGGTCAGACCTTCTCCAACGGCGAAGAGGTCACGGCGGACAACTTCATCAAGGCGTGGAACTACGGCGCACAGGCGGAGAACGCCCACCTCTCGAGCTACTTCTTCGAAGACATCGAGGGCTTCCAGAACACCCCCGACGTGTACGGCGCTCAGGGCGACATGTCCGGTCTCCAGCAGGTCGACGACTACACGTTCACGATCACGCTGAACAAGCCGGCCGCCGATTTCGCGCTGCGCCTCGGCTACTCGGCCTACTACCCGCTGCCCGACGTCGCGTTCGAGGACATCGACGCGTTCGGTGAGAACCCGATCGGCAACGGCCCGTACAAGCTCGACGGTGAGGGCGCCTGGCAGCACGACGTGCAGATCGACCTGGTCCGCAACGACGACTACGACGGCGGTCGCAAGGCCAAGAACGGCGGCCTGTCGATCATCTTCTACGCGACGCAGGACGCGGCCTACGCCGACCTGCAGGGCAACAAGGTCGACGTCATCGACGTCATCCCGTCCGTGTCGCTGCCGACCTTCCAGGACGACCTGGGCGACCGCGCGGTGAACCAGCCGTCGGCCGTCTTCCAGTCGTTCACGATCGGTCAGTTCCTGCCGCACTTCTCCGGCGAGGAGGGCATCCTCCGTCGTCAGGCCATCTCGATGGCGTTCGACCGCGACCAGATCACCGACAAGATCTTCTTCGGCACCCGCACCACGGCCTCCGACTTCACGTCGCCGGTCATCGACGGCTGGTCCGACTCGATCAAGGGCAACGAGGTCCTGAAGTACGACCCCGAGAAGGCCAAGGAGCTGTGGGCCGAGGCCGACGCCATCTCCCCGTGGGAGGGCGAGTTCAAGATCGCCTACAACACCGACGGTGGCCACCAGGAGTGGGTCGACGCCGTGACCAACGCGATCTCCAACACGCTGGGCATCGAGGCGTCGGGCGACCCGTACCCGACCTTCTCGGTCATCCGCGAGGAGATCAACAACAACAGCATCAAGACCGCTGCCCGTTCGGGTTGGCAGGCCGACTACCCCGGTCTGTACAACTTCCTCGGCCCGCTCTACGCGACCAACGCCGGTTCCAACGACGGTGACTACTCGAACCCCGAGTTCGACGCGCTGATCGCCGAGGGCATCAGCAACACCGACACCGCGGCTCAGGTCGAGGAGTTCACCAAGGCGCAGGAGATCCTGTTCAACGATCTCCCCGCGATCCCGCTGTGGTACTCCAACGTGACCGGTGGTTACGCCGACACGGTCGACAACGTCACGTTCGGCTGGAACTCGGTCCCGCTGTACTACGAGATCACGAAGGCTGCCGAATAGGCCTGACGGAGCTCGCACCCGCGAGGCGGTGACGGTTTCCGTCACCGCCTCGTCGGGTGCTCCCGTTCGGTCTGTTCGCGCCCTCCCGAAAGGGACTGCGGATGCCCAGCTATATCATCAGACGTCTTCTCCAGGTGATCCCCGTGTTCTTCGGGGCCACCCTGCTCATCTACTTCCTCGTGTTCGCCATGCCGGGCGACCCGATCCTGGCTCTGTTCGGCGATCGCACGCCCAATGAGGCTCTCGTCAACGCCCTGCGCGAGGAGTACCACCTCAACGAGCCGTTCCTGGTCCAGTACTGGTACTACATCACCGGTGTCTTCCAGGGTGACCTCGGCACGACCTTCTCGGGTCGCCCGGTCTCCGCGGTGCTCGTCGACACGCTTCCGGTCACCGGCCGGCTCGCCGTCATGGCGATCGGGATCGAGTTCACGCTCGCGATCACGATCGGCACGATCTCGGCGCTGCGCAAGGGCAAGCTGTTCGACACGACCGCCCTGCTGGTCGCGCTCGTCGCCCTGGCGATCCCGATCTTCGTGCTGTGCTTCCTGGCCCAGTACTTCCTGGCGATCCAGTGGGGCTGGTTCAGCCCGACCGTCGGCTCCGACAACGACTGGGGCGGCCTCTGGCTGCCCGCCCTCGTGCTCGGGTTCAGCCTCTTCGCCGTCAGCATGCGCCTGATGCGCAGCTCGGTGATCGACACCCTCAACCAGGACTGGGTGCGCACGGCGTACAGCAAGGGACTCTCGCGCACCCGCGTGATCCCGGTGCACGTGCTTCGCAACTCCCTGCTCCCGGTCATCACCAACTCCGCCACGAACTTCGGCGTGCTCCTCGTGGGCGCGACCGTGACCGAGGGGATCTTCAACATCCCCGGTGTCGGCAACACGCTCTACCAGGCGGCGATCCGCGGTGAGGGGCCCACCGTGGTCTCCTTCGTCACGGTGTTCGTGATCCTGTACGTGCTGGTGAACCTTGTCATCGACCTGCTCTACGGTCTGCTCGACCCGAGGATCCGCTATGTCTGACCCCACCACGCAGAAGCACTACGTCGCCCCGGTCGAGACCGAGTCGATCGCCATCGATGCGGTGCGCGTCGCCGAGAAGCCCAGCAACCTGTGGCGCGACGCGTGGCGCGACCTGCGCCGTCGCCCGATGTTCTGGTTCTCGGTGCTGCTCGCCGCGCTGTTCATCGTCATGTCGTTCTGGCCGACCCTGTTCACGCAGGTCAACCCGCGCGTGTGCGACCTGATGAACAGCAACGAGGGCCCGACGCCCGGCCACCCGCTCGGGTTCAACTTCCAGGGCTGCGACATCTACGCCCGCGTCGTCTGGGGCGCCCAGACGTCGCTGTCGGTCGGTCTCATCGCCACCGTGATCTCCGCGGTGCTCGGCCTCATCATGGGTGCGCTGGCCGGTTTCTACGGCGGCTGGATCGACGCGCTGCTGTCCCGCATCGGCGACATCTTCTTCGCGATCCCGTACATCCTGGCCGCCCTGGTCGTGATGACGGTGCTCTCGGACTATCGCTCGGTGTGGACGCTCGCGCTCGCGATCGGTGGCTTCTCCTGGGCGTCCACGGCACGCGTCGTGCGCGCCGAGATCCTCCGGGTGCGGCAGGCGGACTTCGTCATGGCGTCGCGCTCGCTGGGCCAGTCCCGGTTCAAGACGCTGCTGACCCACGTGATCCCCAACGGCATCGCGCCGCTGCTGGTCGTGTCGACCCTGGGACTCGCCGCGGCGATCGTGGCGGAGGCGACCCTGTCGTTCCTCGGTGTCGGGCTCGGCGGCACGGTGGTGTCGTGGGGTAACGACATCAGCCAGGCACAGGCGGCTCTGCGCATCGCCCCGATGTCGCTCATCTATCCATCGATCGCGCTCACCCTCGCGGTGCTCGCGTTCGTCGGCCTCGGCGAGCTCATCCGAGACGCCCTCGACCCGAAGGCGAGGGCCCGCCGATGAGCGACCACAACGCCGCCCAGATCCCGCTGCTGAGTGTCCGCGACCTCAAGGTCGCGTTCCGTTCGCAGGAGGGGATGCGCGAGGTCCTGCACGGTGTCACGTTCGACGTGTTCCCCGGCGAGACCGTCGCGATCGTGGGGGAGTCCGGCTCGGGCAAGTCCACCACGGCCACGGCCATCGTCGACCTGCTGCCGGGGACCGGAAAGGTCACCGGAGGATCGATCACGCTCGAGGGCCGTCCGCTCACGGGCCTGAGCCGACGCGACATCGAGGCCGTGCGCGGTCGCGACATCGGCTTCGTGCCGCAGGACCCCATGTCGAGCCTCAACCCGGTGTGGAGCATCGGCTTCCAGGTCAAGGAGGCCGTGCGCGCCAACGGCATCGCCCAGGGGCGTGCCGCTGTCAAGGCACGCACGATCGAGGTGCTGCAGCAGGCGGGTCTGGCCGATGCCGAGCGACGGCTGCACCAGTATCCGCACCAGTTCTCCGGCGGGATGCGCCAGCGCGCGCTGATCGGCATCGGTCTCGCGGCCGACCCGAAGCTCCTGATCGCCGACGAGCCGACCTCGGCCCTCGACGTGACGGTGCAGCGGGTCATCCTCGATCACATGGCCTCTCTCACGCGGGACAAGGGCACCTCGGTGCTCCTGATCACGCACGACCTCGGTCTCGCGGCCGAGCGCGCGGAGAAGATCATCGTGATGAACGGCGGCAACATCGTCGAGGCGGGGCCGAGCCGTCAGATCCTGGAGAACCCGCAGCACCCGTACACCAAGCGGCTGGTGGCCGCGGCGCCCAGTGTGGCGTCGCAGCGCATCCAGGCGGTCGTGGAGGATCGGGGGATCGAGACGCTCGAGGACCTCGCGGACATCCCGCCGACCGTCCGGGTGGCCGGTCTGACGAAGGACTACAAGATCCGCCAGGGCAACTTCCGCAGCGAGGCCTTCCGGGCGGTGGACGACGTGTCGTTCGAGATCCCGCGCGGCAAGACGCTCGCACTGGTCGGGGAGTCCGGATCGGGCAAGTCCACGGTCGCGAAGATGGTGCTCAAGCTCGAGGATCCGACCGCCGGCACGATCGAGATCGACGGCCAGGACGTGTCGGGGCTCTCGAACGCGCAGGCGTTCGGGCTCCGTCGCCGGATGCAGCCGGTTTTCCAGGACCCGTACGGCTCGCTCGACCCGCTGCGCAACATCGGCAACACGATCGCCGAGCCGCTGCAGATCCACGGCGTCGGCGACCGCGCCTCGCAGCGGGCGCGCGTGGAGGAGCTGCTGGAGCAGGTCGCCCTGCCCCAGTCCCTCGCCACGCGATACCCGAACGAGCTGTCGGGCGGTCAGCGGCAGCGCGTGGCGATCGCCCGTGCGCTCGCGCTCAAGCCCGACATCATCGTGCTCGACGAGGCGGTGTCGGCGCTCGACGTGCTGGTGCAGGACCAGATCCTGAAGCTGCTCGCCGACCTGCAGTCCGAGCTCGACCTGACGTACCTGTTCATCACCCACGACCTCGCGGTCGTGCGGGTCTCCAGCGACCTGGTGTGTGTGATGGAGAAGGGCCGCGTGGTGGAGCAGGGCACGGTCGACGAGATCTTCGCGAATCCGCAGGAGGAGTACACGGAGCGCCTGCTGCAGGCGATCCCGGGTGCGTCGATCCCTCTCGGCGGCCACTGAGCGTGGCATCGCCGGCACAGCCCGAGGACGCACGGACCTACCGTGCGTCCTCGGGCACCGTCATCCTCGTGCTCAGCGTGCTGCTGGTGCTGTTCCTGCTGGGGGACACGGTCGTCAACGGCAGCATCGTGCAGGCGCTGCTGATCGCTCCGTGGATGCTCCTCGCCCTGTGGATCGTGTACGAGATCAGCTTCGTGTCGCACGTGCGGGTGGACGCGCACGGGGCGACCGTGCAGAACCTCCTGCGCCGGACGAGCTTCGGCTGGGGGCACGTGCGCGACATCGACCTGCGCTGGCAGCTCGAGTTCGCGCTCGACGACGGCCGCACGCTCACCTCCTGGGGTGGCCCGGCCCGCGCCCGCCCGCCCCGTCAGCGTCGTGACGAGGACGCGGAGCCGCGGGTGCCCTCCGGGTTGCGGGCCCTCACCGACATCCGCGACCGCTGGTCGGAGGCGGCGGCTGCCGACGCGCCCATCCGTCGCACGTGGGACGGCCCCGCGCTGATCGCGCTCGCGGTGATCGTGCTGTGGGCCGCCGCCGCGCTCGTCGTGGTCAACCTCGGCTGAGCACCCGGCGCACCGGGCTCACCCGGGCAGCCCGAACAGCTCGGGCCAGGTGGCGGCCGCCCACGGGTAGCCGACGAACACGGTCGCGTCGATGAGGAAGTGCGCCACCAGGAACGGCAGCAGTCGTCCCGTCCGCTGGTACAGCCACCCGAACAGCAGCCCCATCGCGAGGTTGCCGACGAACGCCCCCGGCCCCTGGTACAGGTGGTAGGTCGCGCGGAGCACGGAGGTGGCGACGATGATCGTCCACGGCGACCAGCCGAGCTGCCGCAGCCGCGCGAAGAGGTAGCCGAGCACCACGAACTCCTCCTGCAGGGAGGCGCGGGCCGCCGCGAGCAGCAGGATCGGCACGGTCCACCAGTGGGCGTCGAGTCCCGCGGGGTTCACGGCCACGAACAGGCCGGCCGCCCGGCCGCCGAGGTAGAGCGCGAGGCCCGGCACGCCGATCGCCACCACGAGCAGCACGCCGCGGGCCACGTCGACGCCGATGCGGGTGCCGTCGAGCCCGAGCCGCCCGAGGTGCGGTCGTCGGCGCTGCCACAGCAGGAAGCACACCAGCACCACGGGCACGAGCGAGAAGCCGATCGAGAGCAGCTGATAGACGAGGTCGAACACCTCGCGGTCGCTGCGGGACGGGTTGAGCGTCGCGGTCTGGTCGGCCAGGGGCACGTCGTCGGTCAGGCGGTAGGCCAGCTGCACGATCGCGTAGACCGCCGACTGCCCGAGCCCCAGGGCCAGCACGATCGCGATCTCCCACCACAGGCGCGCACGGCCCTCGCGGCGCGAGGACATCGGGGGAGCGGGGGTCACGAAGTCGATGCTACGACGTGCCTCGGAGATCCGATCCGGCGCGTACGTTATCCTGGAACGTCGGCTTCCCGGCGCAACCCCACACTCTTTGAGGACCCTTGTATGGCGCACGCCCTCCGCTCTGACCTCCGCAACGTCGCAATCGTCGCCCACGTCGACCACGGCAAGACCACGCTCGTCGACGCGATGCTCCGCCAGACGGGCTCCTTCGGCGAACACTCGCACGTCGAGGAGCGGGCGATGGACTCGAACGACCTCGAGCGCGAGAAGGGCATCACGATCCTCGCCAAGAACACGGCGATCACCTACAAGGGCAAGCACGCCGACGGCAAGGAGATCACGATCAACGTGATCGACACGCCCGGCCACGCCGACTTCGGCGGCGAGGTCGAGCGCGGCCTGTCCATGGTCGACGGTGTCGTGCTGCTCGTCGACGCGAGCGAGGGCCCGCTGCCGCAGACCCGCTTCGTGCTGCGCAAGGCCCTCGAGGCCAAGCTGCCCGTGATCCTGCTGGTCAACAAGACCGACCGCCCAGACGCCCGCATCGCCGAGGTCGAAGAGGAGGCGCACGACCTGCTGCTGGGTCTCGCGTCCGACCTGGTCGACGACGTGCCCGACCTCGATGTCGACGCGCTGCTCGACGTTCCGGTCGTGTACGCCTCCGGCCGTGCCGGCGCCGCCTCGCAGAACCGTCCCGCCGACGGGTCGCTGCCCGACAACGACGACCTGGAGCCGCTGTTCGAGGCGATCCTCGAGCACGTGCCCGCGCCGTCCTATGACGACGAGGCGCCGCTGCAGGCCTGGGTCACGAACCTCGACTCCAGCCCGTTCCTCGGCCGACTCGCCCTGCTGCGCGTGTTCAACGGCACGCTCAAGAAGGGCCAGACGGTCGCCTGGGTCCGCTCCGACGGCACGACCAGCAACGCCCGGATCACCGAGCTGCTGAAGACCCGCGCCCTGGAGCGCTACCCGGCCGACTCCGCCGGCCCCGGCGACATCGTCGCGATCGCCGGCTTCGAGGACATCACGATCGGCGAGACCATCGCCGACCCCGAGGACATCCGTCCGCTGCCGGCCATCACGGTCGACGACCCCGCGATCTCCATGACGATCGGCACGAACACGTCGCCGCTCATGGGCAAGGTCAAGGGGCACAAGCTCACCGCCCGCATGGTGAAGGATCGTCTGGACCGCGAGCTCATCGGCAACGTCTCGCTCAAGGTCGTCGACATCGGCCGTCCCGACGCCTGGGAGGTGCAGGGCCGCGGTGAGCTGGCGCTCGCCATCCTCGTCGAGAACATGCGTCGCGAAGGCTTCGAGCTCACGGTCGGCAAGCCGCAGGTGGTCACCAAGAAGATCGACGGCAAGGTCTACGAGCCGTTCGAGCACCTGACCATCGACACGCCGGAGGAGCACCTCGGCGCGATCACGCAGCTCCTCGCGAACCGCAAGGGCCGCATGGAGAACATGACCAACCACGGCACCGGCTGGGTGCGCATGGAGTTCGTCGTGCCCTCGCGCGGTCTCATCGGCTTCCGCAGCGAGTTCCTCACGACCACCCGCGGCACCGGCATCGCGAACGCGATCTCGCACGGGTACGAGCCGTGGGCCGGTCAGATCACGACGCGCCAGAACGGCTCGATCGTGGCCGACCGCTCCGGCGTGGTGACCCCCTTCGCGATGATCGCCCTGCAGGAGCGCATGTCGTTCTTCGTGCAGCCGACCGAAGAGGTCTACGAGGGCATGGTCATCGGCGAGAACTCGCGCGCCGACGACATGGACGTGAACATCACCAAGGAGAAGAAGCTCACCAACATGCGCTCCTCCACGGCCGACAACTTCGAGTCGATGACGCCGCCGCGGCTGCTCACGCTCGAGGAGAGCCTGGAGTTCGCGCGTGACGACGAATGCGTCGAGGTGACGCCCGAGAAGGTGCGCATCCGCAAGGTGATCCTGGACCAGACCGTCCGCGGTCGCGAGGCCTCGCGCCTGAAGCGTCAGGACGCGAACGCCTGAGGCATCCCCGCACCCTTCCGAGAGGGCCCCACGCTCCGGCGTGGGGCCCTCTTCTCATGAAAATGCCAGGTGGGGGCTAGGTCGATGACGCAGACTCGTTCACTTGCGTCCGGGGCAATCTCCCGATGAGTGTCCCGCATCGGGCGCACGACGACCCGAAAGTCGAACCCAATGCTTCAGAAGACCCGTGCGCTTCGGCGCGCCTCCGAGGTGGCTGCCGCGCGCGCCGCCGTCACCCGTACCCCGCTGCTCGTCCTGGGCACCGCGGCCGCCGCCCTCGTGGGGATCACCCTCACGGTCGGGGTGACGGCCGCCCCCGCCACCGGCACCGCGCAGCCGGCCGCGTCGGCCGCGATCACGAGCCAGGCCTTCGGCGCGGAACCGCTCACCCGCATCGCCGACGAGGCCGTGATGACGGTGTCGAAGGGGAAGGATGCGCTCGCAGCGGCGGACGCCCTGACCGCCGAGGTCTCCGCGTCCGGCCTCGACGTGAGCGCTGCGGCCCCGGTGGACACGACGCCGCTCGAGGATGACCTGGAGACCCTCGACGACCGTGCGACCCTGCCCTTGCTCCTCGTGACGGTCGCGACCGAGCAGGCCGCCGCCGAGACCGAGAAGGTCGTCGCGGAGACCGCGGCGCTGCAGCAGGCGTACACGGCGGCGCAGGAGCAGAAGGCCGCGGAGGAGGCGGCGCGCGTCGCCGCCGAGCAGGCCGCTGCGGCCGCCGCCGCGCTCGCCGCGGCCAACACGGTGGACGGCGCGAAGGCGACCGCGCAGCAGATGATGGCCGACCGCTACGGCTGGGGCGGCGATCAGTTCTCCTGCCTGAACTCGCTGTGGAACAAGGAGTCGGGCTGGAACTACCGGGCGTACAACGCCGATGGCGGTGCCACCGGGATCCCGCAGGCGCTTCCCGGCAGCAAGATGGCCTCGGCCGGCGCCGACTGGCAGACCAACGCGGCCACCCAGATCGCGTGGGGCCTGAAGTACATCGCCGATGCCTACGGCACGCCCTGCAGCGCCTGGGGCCACTCGCAGGCGATGAACTGGTACTGAGCCCGAGCGGGCCGGAGGTCACGCACCGTGACGGGCCTATCCTGAGAGGCGGTCGAGCGCTACGGTGACTGTGACGGCTGGGGAGCGTCGCGAATCCGAGGAGGAGTGGTGCTCGATCCCGTCGCCTGGCTCGATGTCCCGCAGGAGGTCTCGACTGGCACGCTGCCCGGCTGGGAGCGCGTGGACGAGATCGTCCGGGAGGCCCACGCCCGCTATGCCGGTGAGCGCGGAGGGCGCGTGGCCGACTACATCCCGGTGCTGGCCGAGGTGGACCCCGAGCTGTTCGGTCTCGCCGTCATCGAGGTCGGCGGCGGGGTGCACGACGCCGGAGACGCGCTGCACCCGTTCTCGATCCAGTCGATCTCGAAGATGTTCGTGTACGCCCTGGCGATCCAGGAGCACGGGCACGAGCGCGTCCGCGACATCGTCGGCGTCAACAACACCGGGCTCGCGTTCAACTCGGTCGTCGCGCTGGAGCTGAACGAGGGCCATCCGCGCAACCCGATGGTCAACGCCGGCGCGATCGCGACCACGGCGCTGATGCCGGGCGCGACCGCGGTCGAACAGTGGGAACGGGTGCGGGAGGGGCTGTCGGCGTTCGCCGGACGGCCGCTGAGCCTCGACGGCGAGGTGTACGCGTCGGAGGCGGCGTCGAACGACCGCAACCGCGCCCTCGGCTGGCTGCTCAAGAGCTACGGACGCCTGGCGGGCGACCCGGACCAGATCGTCGATGTGTACACGCGGCAGTGCGCGCTGAGCGTGACGGCGCACGACCTGGCCGTCATGGGGGCGACGCTCGCCGACGGCGGCGTGAACCCGATCACGGGGGAGCGCGTGGTGACGGCGGACGTGTGCCGCGACACGCTCGCGGTCGTCGCAGCGAGCGGCCTCTACGAGAACTCCGGCGACTGGTTGTTCGAGATCGGTCTCCCGGCGAAGTCCGGTGTCGCGGGAGGGATCGTCGCGGTCTCGCCGGGCAAAGGGGCGGCTGCCGGGTTCTCGCCGCGGCTGGACGACGCGGGCAACTCCGTGCGGTCGCAGATGGCGATCGGCCATCTGTCGCGCTCGCTCGGGCTCAATCTGTTCGCCTCCGCACCCGCGCAGGCGGACGACTCGCGGAGCGGTCCCCGATCGGCGGAGAAGGAGCGATCATGACGGAGACGGTGCAGGCGCCAGCGAAGACCTCGTGGCTGCCGATGGTGAGTCTGTTCCTCGCGCAGGTGCTGATGTCGTTCAATGTGGCGGCGCTGCCCATCTCCCTGGGCGGCATGGTCGGTGAGTTCGGCGTGCCGCCGACACTCGCCAGCACCACCATCGTGATGTACGGCCTGGCGGTCGCGGCGCTCGTGATGACGGGCGCGAAGCTCGGGCAGCGCGTCGGCTGGGTGCTGATCTTCCGGGTGGTGGTCGCCCTGTTCGCCGGCTCCGCGATCATGATGCTCACCGCCCCCGGCATCTGGTGGGCGATCGCCGGTCAGGCGGTGGCCGGGGCGGCCGCGGCCATCATCGTGCCGTCCATCGTGGCGCTGATCGCCGAGAACTACCGCGGATCCCAGCAGGCCACCGCGATCGGGGCCATCGGCTCCGCCCGCGCCATCTCGGGTGTGAGCGCCTTCCTCATCGGCGGCACACTGGGCACGCTCGTCGGCTGGCGCCCGCTGTTCTTCATCGTGCTGGCGATCGCGGTCGCCGTCTTCGCCCTGAGCTTCACGCTGCGCGGCGACCGCGGCGACGCCTCCATCCGCATCGACCTCGTGGCGTCGCTCCTGATCGGCGGCGCGATCGTGCTGCTGACGCTCGGGTTCAACAACCTCAACGGCTGGGGTGCGCTGGCCGCATCGCCGGCCGCCCCGTTCAGTGTGCTGGGGCTGTCGCCGGCACCGCTGTTCATCGTGCTCGGCCTCGTGCTGGGGCAGGCGTTCTTCCTGTGGACGCGGCGGCGCATGGCGGAGGGCAAGGTACCGCTCATCGACCTCAGTGTGCTGGGGTCGTCGCGCGAGCGTGCCGCCGTCTACGCCATGTTCATCGTCGTGGGGCTCGAGGCGTGCGTGAACTTCACGATCCCGCTGTACATCCAGATCGTGCAGGGGAGGACCCCGTTCGACACGTCGTTGGCGATGATGCCGTTCAACCTCACGGTCTTCCTGACCGCGACACTGGTCGTGCGCTTCTACAAGCGCTACCCCCCGCGCACCATCGGGGTGTTCGGCTTCATCCTCACCACCGCCGCGCTCGTGTGGCTCTCGGTCGTCGTGACGAACAACTGGGAGACCGTGCCGACGATCGCGGGGCTGATCGTGTTCGGCATCGGACAGGGCGCCCTGGTCACGCTCGTGTTCAACGTGCTGGTCACGGCGGCCCCCGCGGAGCTGGCGGGCGACGTGGGCTCCCTGCGCGGCACGACGCAGAACCTCGCGTCGGCGGTGGGGACGGCTCTCGCCGGCGCGCTGCTGGTGTCGCTGCTCGCCCTGAACGTCGGTCGCGCGGTGGTCGAGCATCCGGAGCTGCCGCCGTCGCTGGTGGCGCAGGTGCCGATGGACGACGTGAACTTCATCAGCAACGACGACCTGCGCGTGGTGCTGGAGTCGACGGACGCCACGGAGGAGCAGGTGGATGCGGCGGTCGCCGTGAACGAGCAGGCGCGTCTGAGCACGCTCAAGCTCGGACTGCTGCTGCTGGCGGCGGTGAGCGCCCTGGCGATCCTCCCGGCGTCGCGGCTGCCGCAGTACCGGCCGCACGAGATCCCCGATCCGTCGCCGTCGAGCGGCTCGGACTGAGGCGGCGCTCAGCGCAGCTCGGAGATGAGGACCGCGCTCGTCCCGGGCTTGGTGGCCTCGAAGATGTGCGACACGTCTCCGGCGTACGTGAGGTAGTCGCCGGGGTCGAGCACGACGGGCTCGTCGGGCGGGCCGATGCGGGCCTGGCCCGCGATCAGGATCACGTGCTCGATCGTGCCCGGGTGGTGCGGGTCGGAACGGCGGGGGTCTCCGGGCTCGGCCTGGATCAGGTACACGTCGCGCCGGGCGCCGGGCGGGCTGGCCGAGAGGAGGGTCGCGCTGTAGGCGGCGGCGGACGAGGGCACGCCCGCGAGCTCGTCGGCGCGGATGAGCGTGGGCGCGTTGGCCTGCTGGTCGACCAGCACCGCGAAGGGCACCCCGAGGGCGACGCCCAGGGCCCACAGCGTCTCGACGCTGGGGTTGCCCGCGCCGCTCTCGAGCTGTGAGACGGTCGCCTTGGAGACGCCGGCGCGGCGGGCGAGCTCCGAGACGGACAGGCTCGCGGCCTCTCGCTCGCGGCGGAGCGTGCGGGCGAGGCGGGTGCGGAGATCCTCCATGCGTTCATCATGTCAAACGATCGTTCGCTTGACTATCCACCAGCGGCTGTTCAGAATGATGGTCATGCGTTCACTCAAACGAACAGCGCGCGCGGTGTCCCGGTGACCGCGGAACGCGAGGTGTGGCGCGAGGCGCTCGGCGTCGTGCTCGCCACCAGCGCCTACGGCATCTCCTTCGGTGCCCTCGCCGTCGCCTCCGGGCTGGACGTGTGGCAGACCTGCGTGCTGAGCCTGCTGATGTTCACGGGCGGGTCGCAGTTCGCGTTCATCGGCGTCTTCGCCTCGGGCGGCCTCGCCGCCCTCCCGTCGGCGATCGCCTCGGCCGCGCTGCTCGGCGTGCGCAACGTCGCCTACGGCATGCGCATGTCGCCCCTCGTCGGAGGAGGACCGTGGCGCCGTGCGGCCGCCGCGCACTTCACGATCGACGAGTCCACCGCCGTCGCGATCGCCCAGAACGACCCTCGCCTGCGCCGGGTGGGCTTCTGGGTCACGGGCGTGGGCATCTTCATCGGCTGGAACCTGACCACCCTCACCGGAGCCCTCGTCGGCGACGTGCTCGGCGACCCGAAGGCCTGGGGCTTGGACGCGGCGGCCGCGGCAGCGTTCCTCGCCCTGCTGTGGCCGCGCCTCCGTCAGCGCCAGGCGGTGGCCGTCGGCGTGGCGGCGGCAGTGGTCGCGGCGGCGTTGACCCCGTTCCTCATGCCGGGGTTGCCGGTGCTGATCGCCGCGGTCGTCGCGATCGCGGTCGGGTGGTTCAACTGGCTCGGGCGGGACGACGCGGGGCGCGAGCCGCTCGAGACGCGGGAGGCCGGCGCATGAGCCTGTGGAGCGCCGTCCTGCTGGCCGCCCTGATCTGCCTCGCGCTCAAGGCCGCGGGCTACCTCGTGCCGCCGAAGGTGCTCGAGGCGCCGCGTCCCGCCCGCATCTCCGATCTGCTCACGGTGGCCCTGCTCGCGGCACTCGTCGCTGTGCAGACCCTCGGCGACGGCCAGGCCGTCACGGTCGATGCCCGCGTGCCCGCGCTGCTGGTGGCGGCCGGACTGCTGTGGCTGCGGCAGTCGTTCCTCGTGGTGGTCGTGGCGGCGGCGCTGGTGGCGGCGCTGCTGCGGCTGTTCGGGCTCGCGAGCTGATCGGCGGGTGCCGCGACCGCCGCGCGGATAGGATCGAGGGGTGCGCGTGAACGGGATCTCGAGGGTGCTGTCGTGGGTCGCCGCGGCCCTGGTCGGCGGTGTCTACGGCGTGGCCGGGACCATCGCGCACAGCGTGACGTGGGGCCCGATCCCGGTCGGCCTGATCGTCGCGGCGATCGCCTGCGCCGCCATCCTGGTGGCGATCCGCGCGCTCACCCACGACCGCTGGGCGGCCGTCGCCGCAGGGCTCGGGATGCTCGGCATGCTGGTCATGATCTCCGGTGTGGGCCCCGGCGGCTCCGTCGTCGTGCAGGACTCGCTCGCCGGTCGCATCTGGACCTACCTGGCGGCGGGGATCGTGCTGCTCGTTGTCGCGTGGCCGTCGTTCTCCCGCCCGCCCGCGCGACCCGCGAGCGCGCCGACGGAGGACCGGGAGCCGAGCGCGACGTAGACTGGAGCGGTGACGTATGTGATCGCCCTCCCGTGCGTCGATGTCAAGGATCGCGCCTGCATCGACGAGTGCCCCGTTGACTGCATCTACGAGGGCGAACGGTCGTTGTACATCCACCCGGACGAATGCGTCGACTGCGGTGCCTGTGAGCCGGTGTGCCCCGTCGAGGCCATCTACTACGAGGACGACCTGCCCGACGAGTGGCAGGACTACTACAAGGCCAACGTCGAGTTCTTCGACGAGATCGGCTCGCCCGGAGGCGCCGCCAAGGTCGGCGTCTACCCGTTCGACCACCCGATCATCGCCGCGCTGCCGCCGCAGGGCGAGTAGGCGCCGGCCGTGAGCGTCCGCGACCTCGCCGACTACCCGTGGGACGCGGTCGTCCCGTTCCGTGACCGCGCAGCGCAGCACCCGGGCGGTCTGGTCGACCTCTCGGTCGGCTCGCCCGTCGACCCGACGCCCGACATCATCCGCCGGGCGCTCGCCGAGGCGACAGACGCCCACGCCTATCCGCAGACGGTCGGGACCCCCGCGCTGCGCGAGGCCATCGTCGCCTGGTATGCGCGCCGCCGCGGCGTGCCGGATCTGCGCATCGACAACGTGCTGCCCACGATCGGCTCGAAGGAGCTCGTCGGGCTCCTGCCCACGCTGCTCGGTCTCGGGCCGGGCGACATCGTGGTGCACCCGCGCGTGGCCTATCCGACGTACGACGTGGGCGCCCGCGTCGCCGGAGCCACACCGCTCGCGGCCGACGATCCGGCGGAGTGGCCCGAGGGCACGAAGCTCATCTGGATCAACACCCCGGGCAACCCCGACGGGCGCACCTGGAGCGTCGCGGAGCTCGCGGCCGCCGTGCGTCGCGCGCGCGAGCTGGGCGCGGTCCTGGCGAGCGACGAGTGCTACGCGGAGCTGGGGTGGGACGGCCCGTGGTCGACGGAGCCGATCCCGTCCGTGCTGGACCCGCGGGTGACCGACGGCAGCCGCGCCAACCTGCTCAGCGTGTACTCGCTCAGCAAGCAGTCGAACCTCGCGGGGTATCGCGCCGCCTTCGTGGCCGGGTGCGCCCGCATCGTGGGGGAGCTGCTCACCGCCCGCAAGCACCTCGGCCTCATGCCGCCCGCTCCGGTGCAGCACGCGATGGCCGTGGCGCTCGGCGACGACGCGCACGTGGCCGCGCAGAAGGAGCTGTACCGCGCCAGGCGCGACCTGCTCCGTCCGGCCCTGGAGGCCGCCGGCTTCCGCATCGACGGCTCGGAGGCGGGTCTCTACCTGTGGGCGACGGAGGGACGCGACGCGTGGGAGTCGCTGGGGCGGCTCGCCGACCTGGGCATCCTCGCGGGTCCCGGCCCCTTCTACGGTGCCGACGCGGCGCAGCACGTGCGGCTCGCGCTGACCGCGCCGACCGAGCGGGTGAGCGCGGCGGCAGAGCGCCTGCACGACGGCGCTCTGTAGCTTCCCTCAGCTCAGTGGCGATCTGTTTGGCGGTTGTCACAGTAGGCCGGTGGGACTACTAGGCTGTAAAAGCGATTCGGTCGTCACCCGACCAGGCGCTCGGCGCCGAGAGATCGCCACTTCCGGCTTGATCACGAACGTGCTGACACCCCCGCGACGCGCAGGCGGTCAGACAAAGGAGGAGGGCGCGTGAGCGCTGCAGCAGACCAGACGGCGAAGCTGACGATCGGTGACACCACCGCCGAATTCCCCGTGGTGCGCGGCACGGCCGGCCACGACAGCATCGATTTCTCGACGTTGACCAGGCAGACCGGGTACACCGGACTCGACTACGGCTTCGTGAACACCGCCTCGACCAAGTCCGAGATCACCTTCATCGACGGCGACAAGGGCATCCTGCGCTACCGCGGCTACCCGATCGAACAGCTCGCCGGGAGCACCAGCTACCTCGAGGTGGCGTGGCTGCTCATCTACGGCGAGCTGCCCTCGGCATCCGAGCTCGCCGAGTTCGACGAGAAGATCCGCCGCCACACGCTGCTGCACGAAGACCTCAAGCGCTTCTTCTCCGCGCTGCCGCACACCGCGCACCCCATGTCCGTGCTGTCCTCGGCGGTCGCCGCCCTGTCGACGTACTACGAGGGCCAGACCGACCCGCACAACCCCGAGCACGTCGAGCTGAACATGATCCGCATGCTCGCCAAGCTCCCGGTGATCGCGGCCTACGCGCACAAGAAGAGCGTCGGGCAGGCGTTCCTGTACCCTGACAACTCCCTCGGGTTCGTGGAGAACTTCCTCAAGCTCAACTTCGGCGTCAACTCCGAGCCGTATGAGATCAACCCGGTCATGGCGAAGGCGCTCGAGCTGCTGCTGATCCTGCACGAGGACCACGAGCAGAACGCCTCCACGTCGACCGTCCGCCTCGTCGGCTCGACGGGCGCGAACCAGTTCGCCTCCGTGTCCGCCGGCATCCAGGCGCTCTCCGGCCCGCTGCATGGCGGTGCGAACGAGGCCGTGCTGACGATGCTCGGCCAGATCCGCGACTCGGGGCAGAGCGTCGCGCGCTTCGTGGAGCGGGTGAAGAACAAGGAAGAGGGCGTGAAGCTGATGGGCTTCGGGCACCGGGTCTACAAGAACTACGACCCGCGCGCCAAGCTCGTCAAGGAGGCGGCCGACGAGGTGCTCGCCTCGCTGGGCGTGACAGACCCGCTGCTCGATCTGGCGAAGGAGCTCGAGGAGCTCGCGCTCGCCGACGACTACTTCCGCGAGCGTCGCCTCTACCCGAACGTCGATTTCTACACCGGCGTGATCTACAAGGCGATGGGCTTCCCGACGCGCATGTTCACGGTGCTGTTCGCGATCGGACGGCTCCCGGGCTGGCTCGCGCAGTGGCGTGAGCTGCAGCTCGACCCGCAGACCAAGATCGGCCGCCCGCAGCAGCTGTACACGGGTTCGCCCGAGCGGTCCTTCCCGACGCGCTGAGCCGTCACCCGAAACGCCCCCTCCGTCACATCGGAGGGGGCGTTTCGGCGTCCGGCAGCGCAACGCAGAACGGTGCCCCTCCGTGAAGAGGAGCACCGTTCCGGGTGGCAGGGGTGTCAGCGGCCCTGCGAGCCGCGGCCACCGCCCTGGCGGGACTGGCCGCCCTGGCGCGAAGCGCCGCCGGTCTGCGTGGAGTAGCTGCCGCCCTGGCCGCCGCCCTGACCGCCGGAGCGGCGGCGGCGACGTCGCGCGGGCGGGGTCGCCGCGGAGCTGCGTTCGCCACCGGCGGGCCGCTGCTTGGCGGCCGGGCGCTGCGGCGCCTGCTGCACCGGTGCGGGGCGCACGTGCGGCGCGCGCTCCGGCACCAGCTCGGTCACCGCGGCCGGGGTGAGCTCTTCGAGCGGGGCCGAGATCGCGGCCTTGCGCAGCAGGTCCTTCACGTCGCGGCGCTGCTCGGGGAGCACGACCGTGACCACCGTGCCCGCGGCGCCGGCACGCGCGGTGCGGCCGGAGCGGTGCAGATAGGCCTTGTGCTCGACGGGCGGATCGACGTGCACCACGAGGTCGACGTTGTCGACGTGCACACCGCGCGCCGCGACATCCGTGGCCACGAGCACGCGCACCCCGCCGTCCTCCGGAGCGGTCGAGAACGCGCCGAGGTTGCGCTCGCGCGCGTTCTGCGAGAGGTTGCCGTGCAGGTCGACCGCGGGGATGCCGGCGGCCGTGAGCTGCTTGGCGAGCTTCTTCGCCTGGTGCTTCGTGCGCGTGAACAGGATGCGACGGCCGGTGCCGGACGCCAGGTCGCGCACGAGCACGGTCTTGTTCTCGGTGGAGTCGACCACCAGCACGCGGTGCGTCATCTCGCCCACGGGCACGCTCGCCTCATCGACCTCGTGGCTGACCGGGTTCGAGAGGAACCGGCGGGCGAGGGTGTCAATGCCGCGGTCGAGGGTCGCGCTGAACAGCAGGCGCTGTCCGTCGGCGGGCGTCGCCGCGAGGATGCGGGTGACGCCGGGGAGGAAGCCGAGGTCGGCCATGTGGTCGGCCTCGTCGAGCACCGCGACCTCGATCGCGCTCAGACGCACGACCTGCTGCTTCATGAGGTCTTCGAGGCGACCGGGGCAGGCCACCACGATGTCGACGCCGCCCTGCAGCGCCTTCTCCTGCGGACGCTGGCTGACACCGCCGAACACGGTGGTGACGCGGAGGCCCACGGCCTCGGCGAGCGGGGCCACGGTGGCGGCGATCTGCGTCGCGAGCTCTCGGGTCGGCGCGAGCACCAGGCCGCGGGGGAGCCCGGCGCGGCGCTTGGTGCCCGAGGCCGCGAGCCGCGCCACGAGCGGAAGGGCGAAGGCGATGGTCTTGCCGCTGCCGGTGCGTCCGCGACCGAGGAGGTCACGGCCGGCGAGCGAATCGGGAAGGGTGTCGCGCTGGATCGCGAACGCCTCGGTCTTGCCGGAGGCGGCGAGACCGGCGGCGAGCTCGGCGGGAACGCCGAGATCGAGGAAGGAAGGCATGCAGAAACTCCGTCAGCGCCCGACAGGGGCGCGGTAGTGGGGTGAGGTGGGCGAGGACGCGGCGGATCGCGCGTCCATTCGCCGTACGTATGGCCAGTTCGGGCTGGTGATGGGAGCGCCGGGCGCTCGCTTCGGTCCTCGGAGACCCCTAGACGACGACGATGCTGACCGGCCGGCGGCGCGAGCAGCGGTGTCAGTCTACCAGTGGCGGCATGCCGGAGGCCGCATGCCCGGTGTCAGGCGTGCAGCGCGTCGTTCAGCGTGACCCCGACGCCGGCGCGCTGGACCGCCTCGACTGCACCGGTGAGGGAGTTGCGGCGGAACAGGAGGCGGTCGCGGCCGGACAGCTCCGCGCCCTTCACGGTCGGACGGCCGCGGTCCGGAGTGACCGGGCCGTCGGCCAGCACGATCTTGGTACCAGCCGTGACGTAGAGCCCGGCCTCGACCACGCAGTCGTCACCCAGCGAGATGCCGATCCCCGCGTTGGCGCCCAGGAGCGTGCGCGACCCGATCGAGACACGGTGCGTGCCGCCGCCGGAGAGCGTGCCCATGATGGAGGCGCCGCCACCGATGTCGCTGCCGTCGCCCACGACGACACCCTGCGAGATGCGGCCCTCGACCATGGAGGCGCCGAGCGTACCGGCGTTGAAGTTCACGAAGCCCTCGTGCATCACGGTGGTGCCGGGGGAGAGGTGGGCGCCGAGGCGCACGCGGGACGCGTCGGCGATGCGGACACCGGCGGGCTGGACGTAGTCGGTCAGGCGCGGGAACTTGTCGAGCCCCTGCACCTGGATGCCCGCCCGCTGGAGCTGCGGGCGCAGACGGGCCGCGTCGGACGGCAGGACAGGTCCGGCGTTCGTCCAGGCCACGTTCGGCAGGTGGGCGAAGATGCCGTCCAGGTTCAGCTCGTTCGGGCGTGCGACCAGGTGCGACAGCGCGTGCAGCCGCAGGTACGCGTCCGCGGTGGAGGCGGGGGCGGCGTCGAGGTCGACCTGGAGCTGGACGACCTCGACCGTCACGTTGCGGCGCTCGTCCGGCCCGGCGAGCGGGACCAGGGCGTCGACCGCGGCCGCGGCGTCCTCGGTCGAGGGGGCGACGGTGCGCACCTCGGGGAACCAGGCGTCCAGGACGGTGCCGTCGCCGGCGGTCGTGGTCAGTCCGATGCCCCACACAGTTCTCGCGTCGCTCATACCTCCACGGTATCGCGGGCCGACCCGGGCCTCCGCCCGCATGACGACGGTCGGTAGGCTGAGGGCATGGTGCTCGATCTGACCGCGTCCTCTGCTGCCCTCACCCGCGCGATCTGCGACATCCCGAGCGTCTCGGGCGACGAGAAGACGCTCGCCGACGCCATCGAGCAGGCCGTCGCCCCCCTCGCGCACCTCGAGGTCATCCGGCACGGGAACACGATCGTCGCCCGCACCGACCGCGGCCGAGACCGTCGCGTGGCGATCGCCGGCCACATCGACACCGTGCCCGTGAACGGCAACCTTCCCACGCGCGACATCGAGCTCGACGGCGAGCCCTACCTGTGGGGGCGCGGCACGGTCGACATGAAGGCGGGCACCGCGGTGCAGCTGAAGCTCGCGGCCGAGCTGACCGACCCCGCGGTCGACATCACGTGGATGTGGTACGACAACGAAGAGGTCGAGGCGACCAAGAACGGGCTCGCGCTGCTGGCGGCGGCACGTCCCGACCTGCTCCAGGCGGACTTCGCGATCCTGGGCGAACCGTCGAACGGCGAGGTCGAGGGCGGCTGCAACGGCACGCTGCGGGCGATCGTGCGTACCTCGGGTGTCCGCGCCCACAGTGCCCGGGCGTGGATCGGCGAGAACGCCATCCATCGCGCCGCGCCCATCCTCACCCGTCTGGCCGAGTACCGCGCTCGGGAGGTCCCGGTCGAGGGGCTGCTGTACCGCGAGAGCCTCAGCGCCGTCCGCATCGCCGGCGGGGTGGCAGGCAACGTCATCCCCGACGCGTGCGAGGTCGAGGTCAACTACCGCTTCGCGCCCAGCAAGTCGGCCGCCGACGCCGAGGCCCACGTGCGCGCGGTGCTCGCGGGGTTCGACGTGGAGATCACGGATGCGGCCGAGGGGGCACGCCCCGGGCTGGACGCCGACATCGCGCGGGACTTCGTGGCGGCGGTCGGCGCCGAGCCGCGACCGAAGTACGGCTGGACCGACGTGGCGCGCTTCTCGGCGCTGGGCATCCCCGCCGTGAACTACGGCCCCGGTGACCCGCACCTCGCCCACCACGACGAGGAGCGGGTGCCGCTCGCGCAGATCGCGGCGGTCGAGCAGGGCCTGCGGGCATGGCTCACCTCGCACTGAGCACGGCACGTCGCTGGGCCCGGCTTCCCCTTCCGCTGCGCATCGGCCTGATCTATCTCGGCGCGCGCGTCGTGACGACGGGGTTCCTGATCGCGGCGGCGTCGCTGTCCACCGTCTTCTCGCGCTTCGGCGGTGACGCGGGCCTGATCGACTTCGTGCTCGGCTGGGACGCCCAGTGGTACTGGCAGGTGGCCGTCCACGGGTATCCGAGCGAGCTGCCGCTGACCGACGCCGGCGAGGTCGCCGAGAACGCGTGGGCGTTCATGCCGGTGTTCGCATACGCCGCGAAGGCGCTCGGTTTCGTGCTCGGCTCGTGGGGAGCGGGAGCGTTCGTGCTCGCCCTCGTCGCCGGCTACCTGGCCTGCCTGGCGCTGCACCGCCTGCTGCGCGATCGCATCGGCAGCGGGGCCGCGCTCTGGGCGGTCGTGTTCTTCGCCGCAGGGCCGCTGGCCGCGATGTTCCAGGTGGGCTATGCGGAGACGCTGTTCCTGCTGCTGCTGTTCCTCGCCCTGGACGCGACGATCCGCCGGCAGTACGCGTGGCTGTACCTGCTGATCCCGGTGATGGGCTTCACGCGACCCGGGGTTCTGGCGTTCGCGCTGTACCTCGGCCTCCACGGCATCCTCCGCTGGATCCACCGCCGCGACGATCCGCTCGCCCTGCGCGAGGTGGTGCACATCGTGGCGGTCGGCGCGCTCGCGGTCGCGACCGGCTTCGCGTGGCAGGTGATCGCCGCCGTCGTCACGGGCGACCCCGGGGCGTATCTCGCGACCGAGCTCGCCTGGCGTCGGCACTGGATCGTGGGCGGCGTCGACGGCTTCGTGCCGTTCGAGGGGTGGGTGCAGGCGTCGCAGTTCTGGTTCTCGCTGTGGGGGCTTCCCGCCGCGGGGGGACCCGTCGCGCTCGTGCTGCTCGTGGTGGCCGCGGCCCTCGCGCTGCTGTTCGCCCGCCCGGTGCGGGCACTGGGTGCGGACCTGCGCCTGTGGAGTGCGAGCTACCTGCTGTACCTGCTGGCGGTGTTCTTCCCGCAGTCGAGCACGTTCCGGTTGCTGCTGCCGCTCAGCCCGGCGTGGGGCGCGGTCGCGGTGCCCCGGTCGCGCGCCTGGCGTCTCGGCGTGCTGGTGCTGTGCCTGCTCGGTCAGTGGGTGTGGATCTACCACGTGTATGCGCTCGGCAGCACGTTCTGGCAGGTTCCCTGATCGCGCGGGAGAACGGGATTGTGTCGGCGTGACGTCCACGGCGCGGTGTCACCCGATAAACTCGTTCCATACCACCGGAGGAAAGGGAGCCACGATGGCAGCGATGAAGCCGAGGACCGGAGACGGACCGATGGAGGCCGTGAAAGAAGGACGACTCATCATCGTGCGCGTTCCGCTCGAGGGCGGCGGCCGCCTGGTCGTCTCCGTGAACGACGCCGAAGCGAAGGAGCTCCACGACGTGCTGGGTGCCGTCGTGACGCCGGCCTGATCGAACCGGGTCCGCTCGTGCGGAACCAGGAGGGCGATGGATCCGCGGATCCATCGCCCTCTTTCGCTGTTTCGGCCCCGTGCCCGCGGTCAGTCCTGGTCGTCGAGGCGCACCAGCTGCAGCAGTCCCTCACCGGCCGGCGACACCGTGGCCAGCACCGCGGAGGACTCCTGGGTCGCCTGCACCAGCGAGCGGTAGGCGGAGGTCACGTCGTCGCGCTGCACGGGGTCGGCCACGCGACCGCCGGCGAGGATGCGCGGCACGAGCACGAGCCCGCCGACCCGTGCGAGCCGCAAACCGTGCTCGACGTACTCGATCACGTTCTCCGGGTCGGCGTCGACCAGCACGATGTCGTACGAGGACTCGTTCATGCGCGGCAGCACGTCGCTCGCGCGACCCGTGATGAGGCGGGCGCGGGTGGACGGGACGCGGGCGTCGGCGAACGCCTGGCGTGCCGCGGCGAGATGCTCCGGCTCGTTGTCGATCGTGGTCAGGACGGCCTGCGGGGCGCCGCGCAGCAGCCAGAGGCCGGACACGCCGGCACCGGTGCCGATCTCGACGATCGACCGCGCCCCCGCGGCGGCGGCGAGCACGGCGATCTGCGAACCGACCGCGGCGCTCACCGGGGCGGCACCGAGCTCGACCGCGTGCGCGCGCGCCCTCGCGAGGGAATCCGGTTCGACGATGGATTCTCGAAGGAAGCGCGCGTTGGCGTCGTGCTCGCTCATGGCCTGACTCTCCCTGCCTGCGTGGGTGATGCCTCCAGGGTATGGGCTGTCTGCGCGCAGACTCCGCAGGCGCGGCGGTAGCCTGGTCACATGACGTTCGGTCTGACCTTCGAGAAGCTGCTGCTGATCGGCCTCATCGCGGTGCTGATCATCGGACCCGAACGTCTTCCCCGTGCGGCCGAGAGCTTCGCGCGACTCGTCCGCAAGGCCGGCGAGTACCTGCGCGACACCAAGTCGCGGATGCGGGAGGAGATGGGCCCCGAGCTCGACGACGTCGACTGGCGCAAGCTCGACCCGCGGCAGTACGACCCCCGGCGCATCATCCGCGACGCCCTGTTCGAGGAGCCCCAGCCGACGACCCCGGCCGCGGTCGCCGCCACCATCGCGGAACCGGTGGCCCCGCGCACCGCGCCGCCGGTGTTCGACGCGCAGAACCGTCCTCCGTTCGACTCCGAGGCCACCTGACCCGACGGCTCAGGAGACGCGGGATCGCAGGCGCGCGATGTCGTCGTCGCTCAGCAGCACGCGGGGGATCGCGGTCGCGACCGCGGCATCGCGCACCTTGAGCAGCACGGCGTCGCGCCCGACGCGGACGTGCTGGAACTCGGAGTAGGGGATCTCGGAGCGCCGCCGGTCGCTGCCCAGCTGCAGCCGGTCGTCCTCCAGCGCCACCCACACCACGCTCTCCACGGGCATGGCGGCCCGCACCGCACGGCGCGCGCTGGACACCGACAGCAGCACCGCATAGAGGCCGAGGGCGACCGCGACCGCCGGAGTGAAGGCCACGATGGCGGACGTCTCCTGCCCGGCGCGCGCGGTCGCGGTGAGGTTGAGCACGCCGATGATCAGGGCGGCGGCCAGCGCCAGCCACATGACGATGGCGACCGGGCGCGTGAGGGTGTAGATCGCGGCGTCCCTCGCCATGTGACGGAGCAGTCTCTCGTCCACGGTCACGGAGCGGTGCGGCATCCGGGCATCCTCCACGGGTCAGGAGATCGACATCGGCAGCGGTCGACCGGCGAGGCCGCGTCCCCGTCGTCCGAGCTGTGCGGCCAGAGTGCGGATCGCGGTCGCCGCCGCGTTGTCCGGCTCGGCGATCACGACGGGGTCGCCGACGTCGCCGCCCCGCCGCAGCGCGGGGCTGAGCGGGATCGATGCCAACAGCGGCACCGGGGAGCCGGGTTCCGACAGGGCCTCGGCGACCGCCGCCCCGCCGCCCGCGCCGAACAGGTCGACCACGGTGCCGTCCGGGAGCGTGTACGCCGCCATGTTCTCGACCACGCCGATCACCCGCTGTCCGGTCTGCCGCGCCACCAGTCCGCTGCGGATCGCCACCTCCGATGCGGCCGCCTGCGGCGTCGTCACCACGAGGACCTCCGCGTGGGGGAGCAGCTGACCGATCGAGATCGCGATGTCTCCCGTGCCGGGCGGCATGTCGATCAGCAGCACGTCGAGGTCGCCGAAGAAGACGTCGGTGAGGAACTGCGACACGGTCCGATGCAGCATGGGCCCGCGCCACGCGACGACCGACTCGCCGTCGCGCAGGAACATCCCGATCGAGATCGCCTTCACGCCGTGCGCGACCGGGGGCAGCATGAGGTCGTCGATGCGCGTGGGCTGCGTGCCGGCGGGGATGCCGAGCAGACCGGGGATCGAGAACCCGTGCACGTCGGCGTCGACGAGGCCGACCGCGAGCCCGCGCTGGGCGAGAGCGACCGCGAGGTTCGCGGTGACGGTGGACTTGCCGACGCCGCCCTTCCCGCTGGACACGAGGATCACGCGCGTGAGCGACTCGGGTCCGAACGGCATGTGGCGCGGCGGGCGACCGGCGCGCAGCTTCTCGGTCAGCGCCTTCCGCTCGGCGGGGGTCATGACCCCCACGTCCACCTCGACGGTCTCGATGCCGGGCACCGCGGCGGCCGCGGCGCGGACATCCCGCTCGATGCGGTCGGCGGCGGGGCATCCGACGATGGTCAACGCGATCCCGACGTGCGCGACGGTGCCGTCGACCTCGATGTCCCGCACCATGTCGAGCTCACCGATGGGGCGTCGCAGCTCCGGGTCCGTGACGGCGGAGACGGCGCTGCGGACGCTGTCGGCCGCGGTCATGGGGTCGCGCCGCCCGCCGGCTCGTCTTCGGCGTCGTTCAGCTCGGCCAGCAGCGCCTTCAGCTCCTGGCGCAGCACGTCTCGGGTGACCGCCTGCGAATTGCGCTCCTCGAGCGCCATGCGCAGCGCCACGATCTCCCGCGCCAGGTACTCCGTGTCGGCGAGGTTGCGCTCGGCCCGCTGGCGGTCCTGCTCGATCTGCACGCGGTCGCGGTCGTCCTGCCGGTTCTGCGCGAGCAGGATCAGCGGGGCGGCGTACGAGGCCTGCAGCGACAGCATGAGCGTGAGCGCCGTGAACCCCAGGGCCGCATCGTCGAAGCGCAGGTGGTGCGGCATGAGCGTGTTCCACCCGATCCAGAGGATGCAGAACAGGCTGAGGATCACGAGGAAGGCGGGCGTGCCCATGGCCCGGGCCACCCACTCCGTGAACCGTCCGAAGCGGTCGCGGGAGGTGGTGCGGGGGCGCGTGGTTCCCCGCCCCGGTGCGTCCAGGCGCGGCGTCGACCGGCTCATCCTCGCCATCAGCGCGCCCCCGTCGTGGGCGACGCGTCGTCGCTGTCGTGCGTGCGCCAGTCGTCGGGCAGCAGGTAGTCCAGCACGTCGTCGATGCTGATGGCGCCGACGAGGCGGTGGGCGGCGTCGACCACGGGCAGCGACACCAGGTCGTAGCTGGCGAGCATGCGGGCGACCTCGGCCGCGGAGGCCGTGACCGGGACGGGTTCGAGGCTGTCGTCGAGGATGGCGCCGAGGCGCTCGTGCGGCGGGTAGCGCAGCATCCGCTGGAAGTGCACGAGGCCCAGCAGGCGTCCGGTCGGGGTCTCGAACGGGGGCAGCGTGACGAACACCGCGGCGGCGAGGGCGGGGTGCAGCTCATGACGGCGGATGAGCGCCAGGGCCTCCGCCACGGTCGCGTCGGCGGAGAGGATGATCGGCTCCGGCGTCATCAGACCGCCCGCCGTGTCGGGGCCGTAGCGGAGCAGCATCCGGACGTCCTCTGCCTCTTCCGGCTCCATCAGCTCGAGCAGCTGCTCCAGGCGGTTGGGCGGCAGCTGTGCGAGCAGGTCGGCGGCGTCGTCCGGCTCCATCTGGTCGAGGATGTCCGCGGCGCGCTCGTCGCCGAGCCGGTCGAGGATGTGCACCTGCTCGTCCTCCGGCATCTCCTCCAGGGCGTCGGCGAGACGGTCGTCGGAGAGCTCTTCGGCGACCTCGATCATGCGCTGCTGCGGCAGGTCGAGGAGAGTGTTGGCGAGGTCGGCGGCGTGCAGTTCGGAGTACGACGCGACGAGCTGCTCGGCGGACTGCGCCTCGCCCGGCGCCCGCTCCTCGGCGACCTCGCTCCAGGCGGCGAACGTCGTCGGCCCCTTGGCGAAGGGGGAGGCCCCGGTCTTCGGTCGCCGCAGGAAGAGCTGGCTGATGGCCCATTCGCCCAGACGGTTCGGCTCGATCGCCACGTCTTCGATGACGGCGGTGCCGCTGCCGTCGATGAGGCTCACGCGGCGCCCGAGCATCTCCGCGAGCACCCGCACCTCACCGGCTCGCGGTGAGAAGCGGCGCACGTTGATGAGGCCCGTGGTGATGACCTGCCCCGACCGGATCGAGGTGACCCGCCCGATCGAGAGGAACACGTGGCGGCGGCCGGGGATCTCGACCACGAGGCCGATCACACGGGGGGCCGCGGTACTTCGATACACGACGACGACATCCCGGACTTTGCCGAGCCGGTCGCCGACGGGATCGAAGACGGCGCACCCTGCGAGGCGCGCGGCGAAGACCCGTTGTGTGCTCACTCGTCCAGCGTATCCCGGGGGTCTGGCCCGCGGCGGCCGCACGCCATCCGCGGCGGCCGTGAGCACGGCATGGAAGAATGGCTTGATGAGCATGCTTAATCGCCCAGCGAACGGCACGGACACCGGCGAGATCGTCGCCTCGATGCGCGACTACGAGAGCGCGCAGAAGACGGTGTCGAAGCTGATCGCCGGAGAGGTGCCGGCGCGGGACATCGCGATCGTCGGGCAGAGCGTCCGCACGGTCGAGCGGGTGACGGGGCGCCTCGGCTATGCCGCCGCCGCCCGATCGGGCGCGATCAACGGCGTGCTGATCGGGCTCTTCCTGTCGGCCATCCTCGTGCTCGGCAACCCCGAGGTCCCCATCCAGCTGTTCGTGGGATTCGTCTTCATCGGTGTCGCGGTCGGCATGCTGCTGAGCCTCGTGACGTACGCGATCGTCCGCCGGCGCCGCGACTTCGCGAGCGTCACGCAGTTCGCCGCCGATCACTACGAGGTCACGGTGCAGGCGGCGTCGCTGGCCAAGGCCCGCCAGGTGCTCGGTGCCACGCGGGTCGCTCCGGTGCGCCCGCCCGTGAACCTGGACGAGCCGCCGCGCTATGGGGAGCGCATCACCCCGGGTGCCGGCACCCCCGCGCCCGCTCCCGCACCCCCGGCTGCTCCGGCTCCCGCGCCCGCTCCGCCGGCCGCGCCGGCCCCCGAACCTGAGCCGGGCGCCGACCCCGCCCCCGCTCCGGCCCCCGAGCCCGCTCCGACCCCCGAGCCCGCACCGGCCCCGGAACCCGCTCCCGCCCCGGAGCCCGCTCCCGCCCCGGAGCCCGCTCCCGCCCCCGAGCCCGGGGTGCCGCCGCGGCCGGCCGATCCCGGCGCCGCTGGCACGATCCGCTGACGCGGCACGACGAGCGATGAGCACCCTCGACGTCGCGCTGCCCAACGGCACGGTCACGGTGTCGGTCGATCGGACGGACGCCGAGAGTGACGACATCGTCCTGATCGCCCACGGCGCCGGCGCGGGCAAGGACCACCCGTTCCTCGTCGGCCTCGCCGGGGCACTCGACGGTCTCGGTCTCGCGACGGCACGGTTCTCCTTCCCCTACAGCCAGCAGGGGCGGAAGATGCCGGGTCCGGCTGCCCACGCCGTCGCCACCTGGCGCGCGATCGTCGAGGCCACCCGGGCCGCCCACCCGGGACGACGCATCTGGGCCGCGGGCAAGTCGTACGGCGGGCGCATGGCGTCGCTCGCGGTCGCCGAGGGGCTCGCCGTCGACGGGCTCGTGTACCTCGGCTACCCCCTGCACCCGCCGGGGCGCCCGGATCGTCCGCGTACCGAGCACCTTCCGGCGATCGCCGTGCCGCAGCTGTTCATCGAGGGGACGAACGACCCGTTCATCCAGCCGCTGTCGCAGTTCGAGGAGGCGCTCGCCGCCTGCCAGGACGCCCGGGTCCACTGGATCGAGGGCGGCGGTCACTCCTTCGAGATCGCGGGACACAAGCGCCCCGCGGCCGATGTCGGGGCCGCGCTCGCCCCGGTGATCCGCGACTTCATCGTCGCCCGACGCCGCTGACGAGATTCCCCAGAACTTTTTCTCCGATTCGCGTAATGAATCGTGTGCGAGCCCGTCTCATCAGGTGGAGACGCCACACGAACTCCTCCGGGGGGCGGAGTTCGGGCGCCGGTGCGGGGGGTTCTGCGCCGGTCGTATGGGCCCACACGTCTGGAGGTATACCTTCCAAACATCTGACGCTTCCACCAAGGAGAAAGGTACAACGATCTGGGGCGACCGGCTACCCACAAAACC
>NZ_JBSHIM010000024.1:0-26277 GCF_053618975.1 Microbacterium sp. NPDC055599
CATTTGACAAGTGCACGCTGTTGAGTTCTCAAGGATCGGATGCTCCCACGACCCAGCCATCACAACCAGGCCCGCAGGGCAACTTCTCTATCTTAGCCATCCCGACTCGCTTGTCAAATCAGCGCGCCGGGCGGATCGAGGATCCGCTGCACAGCTGAGACAGCCGCAGAAGGGGTGGATCTCCCATCCTAGACGCACGCGCCTGATCTCTCAAGAGAGAAGGAGTGGGAGGTGGTTCTCCGCTTGAGGGGGGTGAAGCTCTGGGCTTCTCCGCTTCCCTGTGGGGCGAACAAGTAATAAGTTACGTGGGTTCCGGGGTTCTGGCAAATCGGGGCACCACCCCCGGGCGTGTCGGCACCGCGACAGGACCACATCAGCCCGGATCAGCCGGGTTTTTCCGCTCGGAAGCCGCGGAGTAGCATCGCGCCATGGGCCCCCACCGTCCCTTCCCCCGTGCCGCCGCTCCCGCGAGGACCCGTCCGAGCGCCGCCCTGCTGCGCCGGGTCTGGACGGAGATCGGCGGAGAGCCCGCTGCCGTGCACGACGCGCTCCCAGACCTCGCCGGTCTAGGCGACGTCCCGCTCCCTGCCCGTACCGCCGCCGGGGAACTCGCGCTGGGGAGCACGGCCGCCGCGACGCTGGCGGCGGGGCGCAGGGTCGCGGACCTGGATGTCGCCCGGGTCGCCGCCGCATACCGGAGCGACCGCCTCCTCACGGTCGACGATGCTCCCCCGCCCGTCTGGTCTCCCCTGTCGGGGTTCTGGACCACCGCCGACGGGTGGATCCGGACGCACGGCAACTACCCCCATCACGCTCGCGGGCTCCGGTCCGCCCTGGGGCTCGCGCCTGACGCCGGCCGCCCCGACGTCGCCGCAGCTCTTGCCACGCTCCCCTGCGACGAGGCCGTCCGGCGGATCGTGCACCACGGAGGACTCGCGGTCTCCGTGCGGGCCGAGCAGCCGGAGCACGACGCCCGTCTCCGCACCATGCCTCTGATCGAGGTCACCCGTGCCGGCGATACCGCGCCCTCCGGTCGTCCGACGTCCGGGCCTCCGTCTCCCCTCGCCGGAATCCGCGTGCTCGATCTCACGCGCGTGATCGCCGGTCCCGTCTGCACACGCACACTCGCCCTGCTCGGTGCCGACGTGCTGCGGATCGATCCCCCGGCCATCGCCGAGCTCCCCTGGCAGCACCTCGACACCGGTCACGGGAAGCGCAGCACGATCCTCGATGCCCGTGACCCGGCGATGTCCGCTCTGCTCGCCACCGCCGACGTGGTCGTCCTGGGGTACCGTCCGGCGTCGCTCGCACGACTCGGCCTGTCTCCCGACACCCTCGTCGAGAGGTACCCCGGTCTCGTCGTGGCCGAGCTCAGCGCGTGGGGTGCCGACGCGCCGGAGCGCGCGGGCTTCGACAGCCTGGTGCAGGCGGAGAGCGGAATCGCGGTGATCGAGGGCGACGACGGCGTACCCGGAGCGCTGCCCGCACAGGCGCTCGACCACAGCAGCGGCTACCTGCTCGCCGCGGCGGTGACCACGCTGCTCGGACGGCGTGCGCGCGAGGGCGGATCCTGGATCGCACGCACCTCGCTGCGCCGGGTCGCCGCCGAACTTCTCGGGATGCCGCGCCGCACGGACCCGGTCGCTGCGCCGGATCCGGACGCGGCCTCGCACGAGGCGACGTTCGACGTCGACGGGGTATCCCTCGTCACCGCGGCACCGGTCATCCCCGGCACGGCGTTCACGGCGCCGCACCCGTGGGGATCGGACGCACCGCGCTGGTGACGACCGCGCTGGTGACGACCGCGCTGGTGACGACGGCCGCTGGTGCCGCGCGCGGTCAGCGCGACCGGACGGGGTCTCCTCGGCGCAGAGCCACCACGGCACACAGCACGAGAGTGAGCGCACCCCACACCGCGCACGCCGGAGGCAGCACGCGATACGCCAGGTGAGCGACGGTGAACTCCGCCGTGAAAGGACCGAGCACCGCGAGACCGATCACCCACGCCGCCGCCAGGATCACCGGCAGCGAGAGCCACCAGGTCACCCGCACCGGCGAGGGCAGCCACCGGGTGACCGCGTCGCGAGGCACCGCACGCCGCAGCCGCAGCGCGGCCCACAGCCCGAGGCCGAGCAACGCCAGCACGCTCGAGCCGTGCTGCACCCATTTGTACCCGAGCAGCGGACCCCAGTGCTCATCCAGCATCGGGAACAGCGCGACGCCCCAGCGCCCCTCGTGCGTGAACGCGTCCCACGCGATGTGCGACAGCACGCCGAGCACGAGCGACACCGCGAGCAGCAGCGGATACCAGGGGCGACCGAGACCGACCCCCACCGCACGGCCCGCGGCCACGGCGCCGCGGTCGTCCCACTCGCGCGGCAGCCGACGCGCGACCCACAGCGGCACCAGCTCACCGACCGACGGCCGCAGCACCAGGCGCCAGAGCAGGAAGAGCACGAACGCCAGCAGCGCCGTCCAGATCACGTTGGCCACGGTGTGCGTGAACGAGTAGTCGAGACCCACGCCGCGCAGGAACAGCGGGAGATCCGGCGTCATCGCGCCGATCGCGATCGCCGCGGGCACGAGGGGCGTGCGCACGAACGGCAGCGCGACGATCGCGTGACTCGGCGTGAACGGCATCCGGAGGCCGCGTCAGCTCAGGAACACGCCGGCGAGGGTCTTCTTGCCTCGGCGCAGCACCGAGACGCCACCGGGGAGAGTGCCCTGCACGGTCGCCGTGTCGTCCGCCACCCGCTCGCCGTCGAGCGACACTCCGCCCTGTGCGATGGCCCGCCGCGCCTCCGACAGACTCGACACGAGCCCGGTCGCGACCAGCGCATCGACCACGGGCGTCCCGGGCGCGACGGTCGCATGCGGCAGCTCATCGAGCGCGGAACGCAGCGTCGCCGGGTCGAGCGCGGTCAGGTCGCCCTGTCCGAACAGTGCCTCCGACGCGGCGATCACGGCCGCCGTGGCCTCGATGCCGTGCACGGTCGCCACGACCTCGAGCGCCAGACGCTTCTGCGCGGCGCGTCGGAACGGCTCGGTCGCGACGAGCTCGGCGTACTCCTCGATCTCGGCCCTCGTCAGGAACGTGAACACCTTGAGCCGCTCGATCACATCGGCGTCGGCCGTCGACAGCCAGAACTGGTAGAACGCGTACGGGCTGGTGAGCTCCGCATCGATCCAGATCGCGTTGCCCTCGCTCTTGCCGAACTTGGTGCCGTCGCTGTTCGTGATCAGGGGCGTGCCGATCGCGTGCACGGACACACCCTCGACACGGTGGATCAGATCGGTGCCGCTGGTCAGGTTGCCCCACTGATCGGACCCGCCCGTCTGCAGACGGCAGTCGTACTGACGGTAGAGCTCCAGGAAGTCGAGACCCTGCAGGATCTGGTAGCTGAACTCGGTGTAGCTGATGCCCGCGTCCGAGTTGAGGCGCGCGGCGACCGCGTCCTTCTTCAGCATCGTGCCCACGCGGTAGTGCTTGCCGATCTCGCGCAGGAAGTCGATGGCGGACAGCGGCGCGGTCCAGTCGAGGTTGTTCACCATGCGGGCCGCGTTGTCGCCCTCGAAGCTGAGGTAGCGCTCCACCTGTCCCCGCAGCCGATCCACCCACTCGGCCACCGTCTCGCGTGTGTTGAGCGTGCGCTCCGCGGTCGGACGGGGATCGCCGATGAGCCCGGTCGAGCCGCCGACGAGACCCAGCGGCCGGTGCCCGGCGAGCTGGAGCCGACGCAGCAGGAGCAGCTGCACCAGGTGACCCAGGTGCAGGCTCGGCGCGGTCGGATCGAACCCGCAGTAATACGTGATGGGGTCTCCCGCGAGCAGGGCGCGCAGCGCCTCCTGGTCGGTGGACACGTGGACCAGGCCACGCCATACGATCTCGTCCCACACGTTCTCGAACGTGGGATCGATCGCCTGGGGTGCGGTCGTCAGGTCGGGAGTTGACACGCGCTCCAGGCTAGCAGCGCGCGGTGCGGCATCCCGCCTCACACCGCACCGTCGAGCTCGGCGATCTCCTCGGGCGCGAGGGCGAGCTCGGCCGCGTCCAGCGCGGTGTCGAGCTGCGCGATCTTGCTCCCCCCGAGGATCGGCCGGATGCCGTGCGCGAGCAGCCATGCCAGCACGATCTGCCCGCGCTGGGCGTCGTGCGCGTGCGCGATCCGGTCGAGGACCGCGAGGCGCCGCGCGGTGCCGGGGTGGTCGTAGACCTCGGGGATCGCCTTCGCCGCGTTGTCGTACGCCCCGGACAGCAGGGGCGTGTACGCCCAGGTCTCCAGACCGTTCGCGGCGGCGTAGTCGCGCTGCTCGTCGCTCAGCACGCCGAACGGGTGCACCACCCCCGGCGGCAACGTGCCGGGGCGCACGCGCAGATAGGTCGCGTTGAGCTGGAGCGCATCGAGCGGCGCGCTGCCGATCGCCGCCGCGTGAGCGCGGGCCCGCTCGATGCGCCAGGCGGGATGATTGGACGCGCCGACGCGCCGGACCGTCCCGCTGCCGGTGAGCGACGCGAGGCCGTCGACCGTCCGCTCGATGGGGACGGCGCGATCCTCCTGGTGCAGCCAGAGCAGATCGATGGTGTCGACGCCCAGGCGCGACAGGCTGCCCTCGACAGCCTGCGCGATCGCCCGCGGCGACAGGCCCGTGCGGTGCGCGGGCCACGAGCCCGGCCACAGCGGTTCGGCACCGACCTTCGTCGACAGACGGATGCGCTCGCGGACACCGGGGCGAGCGGCGAGCCACCGACCGATCACCGCCTCGGACGCCCCGCCGTGCCCGGTGTCGCTGGCCCAGAAGCTGTAGCAGTCGGCGGTGTCGATCCAGCTGCCGCCGCGTTCGACGAAGCGGTCGAGCAGGGCGAAGGAGGTGTCCTCATCGATGAGGGTGCCGAAGGACATGGCACCGAGGACGATCGGGGATGCGCGATGCGGAGAAGCGGTCATGCAGGAAGCATGCAACCTGGAGCGCACTCCAGGTCAAGCCCTAGGATCACGGCATGACCACGACCTACACGCCGGCCGAGACCGCCGCCCGCTCCGGCTTCAGCATCGACACCCTGCGGTACTACGAACGCGAGGGCATCCTGCCCGCGGTGCCGCGCACGGCCGGAGGCCACCGGGTGTACACCGATGCGGAGCTCGGGCTGCTCGAGTTCCTCAAGTGCCTGCGCGAGACCGGGATGCCCGTGGAGCGTCTCCGGCGGTACGGGCAGCTGTGCCGCGACGACGACACCATCCCCGAGCGGATCGCCCTCCTGGAGGAACACGCCGAGACCGTGGAGCGGCAGCTCGCGGAGGTCCTCGCGCAGCAGCGCCGCCTCCAGGAGAAGCTGACCTGGTACCGGAGGCAGCTGGCCTGACTCAGGTGTGCGCGGCCCACCACACCAGGAACGCCGCACCGAGCCCGATGACCCAGCTGACGAGGCTGCCGACCAGGAAGTACTCGGCCCTGGCGCCGGTCTCTCCGTCGCGGGAGATCTCGGGGAACCGGACGATGCCCTTGGCCGCGAGCATGGCCGCCAGCACGGGATAGGCGGCCGCGAGGGTGAGGATCATCACCAGCACGCGCTCGAGCGGTCCGATGAGCCGCCCGCCCTTGAAGCCGTTGCGCGGATCGGTCGCCGGCAGCACCGCCTCCACCGGGGCATGCGCCGCACCCGCCGCGGCGGGTTCGGCGGTCTCGGGCGACGACGGCTCCGGGGCGACCGCGATCGGGGCGGGGTCGGCCGGCCGCCAGGTGTGCTCGCCGTCGAGGGCCGCCCGCACCACGAGGTTCGACGACTCCAGCAGGAAGACCCCGGCTCCGAGCGCGAGCACGGCGAGGTCGAACGACACCTCGCCGAAGGGCGACCGCAGCGTCCAGAGCTCGCCGATGAGCCCGGTCTCGTCGCGCGCACCCACCCACACGACCGCGCCGATGCTGAGGGCAGCCACGGCGACCGCGGGCCAGAAGCCGGCGCGGGAGGGTCGGCCGTCCGGCATGCTCCACACCCAGAGCGCACCTCCGGCGAGGCCCAGGACGGCCCAGAGGAGCGCCTCCCCTCCGATGCCGAGCAGCACGATGACCGCGGCGGCGACCACGTATCCGAGCCAGCGACGGGGCACGAACTGACGCACCAGATCGGCCGCGCCGATGGCGAGGAGCAGGAAGCCGGCGAGGATCATGCGCCCTCCCCTCGCAACGCCGCCAGTCCCTCGATGAGCGCCGCCGCCCCCGCACTGCGCAGGGACTTGGAGACGCTGGGCTGCGTGATGCTCTCCTGTGCCGCCAGCTCCTGCTGCGACCGGCCGATCAGCCGACCGTAGGTGAGGCGTCGCTCGCGCGCGGTCATGGCGCCGACGAGCTCGTCGCGGACGAGGACGTAGGCGTTGGCGGCGGCGATCACGGCGGGCATGACCTCATCCTGACCCGGGGCACCGACAATCCAGGTGCGCGTCCGCGGCACGGCGCGCTGTTCGCGGGCATGGACGGTCTCGATCGCGGCGCGCGCGGCATACCATCCCGGCCCGTCCGCGAGCTCACCGTGGATCGAATCGACGGCGCGCACCTCCCCCACGCCGATCCCGAAGCGGAAGGCGAGGTCGTCCGGCAGCCGCAGCTGGATCATCAGGAGCGAGGTGAGCGCATCGGTCAGCTCTCGATAGACGGCCTGCTGCTCGTCCCCTACCGTGGGCGTGAGCGGCTGCAGTGCGAGAGGTCGGTCGGACTCGACCTCGGCGATGGTGTCGTCGAGCGCCCGCTGGGCGGCACTGCGGTCGTCGAGCTCGCGGGAGCCCACGATGTCGGCGATCACGGCGATGACCATGGAATAACCGTAGCACGAATAAGCAGAGTTTATGCATGTTTTGGTTATAGATCGGAGATATGCCTGATATGAGCATCATGCCCTGGAGCGCAGGAACCTGGACCCACGCGCCCGCCGACGTCGCGGACAGCGGAGCGCACCTCGACGTGACCGCCGCCGAGGGCAGCGACGCCTGGCGGCACACCGCGTACGGCTTCGTGCACGACACCGAGCACGCACTCCTCGCTCCCCTGGCCGTCGGCGAGGCGATGGAGGTGTCGTTCCGCGCCCCCTGGGAAGGACAGTTCGACCAGGCCGGCCTCTTCGTGCGCGCCGACGACGAGCACTGGGTCAAGGCGGGCGTCGAACACGCCGACGGCCACCTCGGGCTCGGCGCCGTCGTCACCGCCGTGGTCTCCGACTGGTCGGTCGGACACGTCGACGACTGGCGGGACAGCGAGATCACCGTCCGCGTCAGCCGCTGGCGCGACGCGCTGATCGTCCGCGCCGCCGCCGACGGCGGACCCTGGCGTCTCGTGCGGGTCGCGCCCTTCGACGGCGAGGCCCCCGCCGCGGCCGGACCGTTCCTCGCCGCACCCACGCGCGCCGGGCTCACCGTCCGCTTCACACGCTGGGAGCGGACCGCCGCAGACGCCGACCTGCACTAGCCGCGCGGGTCGAGACCGCCGAGACGGGAGCGGGCCGCGGACGACCGCGGCCCCCTCCGCTCACAGCCCGAGAGCGTGCGCCGCCGCCTGGGCCCTGGCCACCAGCTCGGCGCGCTGCTCGGCCACGCGCACCGGCGCGGTCCCGCCCACGCCCGACCGGGACGCCACGGAGCCCTCGATCGTCAGCACCTCCCGCACCGCGGGAACCAGGTGCTCGGACACCGACCGCAGCAGCTCGTCCGACGCCTCCTCCAGACCGATCCCCTGCTCTTCGCACGCGCGCACCAGCGCGCCGGAGATCTCGTGCGCATCGCGGAACGGCACCCGCTGCTTCACGAGCCACTCCGCCACGTCGGTCGCCAGGGAGAAGCCCTGCGGCGCCAGCTCCGCCATCCGCTCCGTGTCGAAGCGCAGCGTCGCGATCATCCCCGCGAACGCCGGCAGCACGACCTCGAGGGTCTGCACCGAATCGAACACCGGCTCCTTGTCCTCCTGCAGGTCGCGGTTGTACGCGAGCGGGAGGCCCTTGAGCGTCGCCAGCAGACCGGACAGGTTGCCGATCAGCCGCCCCGACTTCCCGCGCGCGAGCTCGGCGATGTCGGGGTTCTTCTTCTGCGGCATGATGCTCGAGCCCGTCGAGTACCCGTCGTCGAGCGTGACGAAGCCGAACTCGCGGGTGTTCCAGAGAATGATCTCCTCCGACAGGCGCGACAGATCCACGCCCGTCATCGCCGCGATGAACGCGAACTCGGCCACCACATCGCGCGCGGCCGTGCCGTCGAGCGAGTTCTCGGCCGGGCGATCGAGGCCCAGCTCGGTCGCGACGAGAGCCGGGTCCAGCCCCAGCGTCGAGCCGGCGAGCGCTCCCCCGCCGTAGGGCGAGACGCCCGCGCGACGACGCCAGTCGACCAGGCGCTCCAGCTCGCGCACGAGCGGCCACGCGTGCGCCTGGAGGTGGTGCGCGAGGAGCACGGGCTGGGCGTGCTGCAGGTGCGTGCGGCCGGGAAGGATCGCCTCGGGGTGAGCCTCGGCCTGCGCCACCAGGGCATCGATCACCCGCAGCAGGTCGCGCGCGATCACCCGGGCGTGATCGATCAGGTACATCCGGACGAGGGTCGCGATCTGGTCGTTCCGGCTGCGTCCGGCGCGCAGCCGACCGCCCAGCTCGGGCCCGAGCTCCGCGATCAGCGCCTGCTCCAGCGCACCGTGCACGTCCTCATCGGTCGGGACGGGCAGCAGCGTGCCGTCGGCGACCCTGCGAGCCACCGCGTCCAGCCCGTCGTGCATGCGCTGGGCCTCGTCCGGCTCCAGATACCCGGCCGCGGCGAGCGCCGTGGCGTGCGCGTGCGAACCCGCGATGTCGTACGGCGCCAGGATCCAGTCGAAGTGGGTCGAGCGGCTGAGCTCCACCAGCTCGGGCGAGGGGCCCGTGGCGAAGCGGGCGCCCCACAGCGCGCCCTCGTTCGTGCCCTCGTGCGTCTGTCCGGTCATCACGCGCCCTTCTTGCCGAGCAGCCACACCAGCAGCGCCTTCTGCGCGTGCAGGCGGTTCTCCGCCTCGTCCCACACCACGCTCTGCGGCCCGTCGATCACCGACGAGTCCACCTCGTAGCCACGATCAGCGGGCAGGCAGTGGATGAAGATCGCCTCGTCGTCGGCGAGCTGCATGGTCTCCGGCGTCACCTTGTAACCGCCCAGATCGCGGATGCGCGCGATCTTCTCCTCTTCCTTGCCCATCGACACCCAGGTGTCGGTCACCACGACGTCGGCACCGGCCGCCGCCTCGACCGGGTCGGTGAACAGGGTGATGGAGCCGCCGGTCTCGGCCGCACGGCGGTCGGCGGCCTCGATCACATCGGCGCGCGGCGCGTAGTCCTCGGGCGAGGCGATCCGCACGTGCATGCCCGCCGTGACCCCGGCGAGCGCGTAGGAGTGGGCCATGTTGCTCTGCCCGTCACCGAAGAACGTCAGGGTCAGTCCCTTCAGGTCGCCCTTGTGCTCGCGGATGGTCAGCAGGTCGGCGAGGAGCTGACAGGGGTGGAAGTCGTCGGACAGGGCGTTGATGACGGGAACGCGGGTGCCCTCCGCCATCTCCTCGAGTCCCGCCTGCGCGTACGTGCGCCACACGATCGCGGCGACCTGGCGCTCCAGCACCCGTGCGGTATCGGACGGCGTCTCCTTGCCGCCCAGCTGGCTGCTCGCGGTCGAGATGATCAGCGGGCTGCCGCCCAGATCCGCGATGCCCACCGCGAACGACACCCGGGTGCGGGTGGACGACTTGTCGAAGATCACGGCGACGGTCTGCGGGCCCGCGAGGCTCTTGTCGGCCCAGCGGTCCTTCTTGAGCTCGAGGGCGAGGTCGAGGATCTCCGCCTGCTCGGCGGGCGTGAGGTCGTCGTCGCGCAGCAGGTGGCGGGTCATGCGGGTACCTTTCCGGGGGCGGAGGAGTGGACGTCGGCGAGGCTCGCCGCGAACAGCTCGCGGAACTCGGCCAGCTCGGCGTCGCCGATCGTGAGGGCGGGCGCGATGCGCACGGTCTCGGGGTTCGCGGCGTTCACGATCAGACCGCGCTCCTGGGCTGCCGCGACCACGGCTCCGGCGACCGGCTCGGTGAGCGCGACGCCGACGAGGAGGCCACGGCCGCGGACACCCGCGAGGAGCGGCGAGTCGATGCCCAGGATGATCTCGCGCAGCTCGGCGCCACGGCGGGCCGCATTGCCGACCAGATCCGCGCGTTCGATCTCGGCCAGCACCGCGTCGGCCACGGCGGTCGCGAGCGGGTTGCCGCCGAACGTGGAGCCGTGGGATCCGGGAGTGAACAGGGCGCTCGCGGCACCGTAGGTGACCAGGGCCCCGATCGGGAACCCGCCGCCGATGCCCTTGGCGAGCGTGATCGCGTCGGGCGTGACGCCCTCGTGACTGAAGCCGAACCACGCGCCCGTGCGGCCGGCACCGGTCTGGATCTCGTCGACGATCAGCAGAGCCCCGTGCGCGAGCGTGAGCGAGCGCGCCGCCGCGAGGTAGCCCTCGGGCAGCTCGACGACACCGGCCTCGCCCTGGATGGGCTCGACGATGACGGCCGCGACCCGGTCGTCCATCGCGGCCTCCAACGCCTCGACGGTGGCCGGGATGTGCTCCACCCCGCCCGGCATCGGAGCGAACGGCGCGCGCATCGACTCCTTCGCCGTCAGCGCGAGGGACCCCATGGTGCGACCGTGGAACCCGTTCTCCAGCGCGAGGATGCGCGGGCGCTCCGCTCCACCGTGCAGGCGCGCGAGCTTGAATGCCGCCTCGTTGGCCTCGGCCCCCGAGTTGGAGAAGAACACGCGCCCGTCGATGCCGGCACCCGCGAGACGCTTGAGCCGTGCGGCGAGCGCGAGCTGCGGCGGCGTCGCGAAGTAGTTCGAGACGTGCGCGAGCGTGGCCGCCTGCGTGGCGACCGCGTCGACGAAGACCGGGTGCGCGTGACCGAGCGAGGTCACGGCGATGCCGGCGAGGAAGTCGAGGTAGCGTCGGCCGTCGGCATCCCACAGGTACGAGCCCTCTCCACGGGTCAGCAGCGCCAGCCGCTCCCCCGCGTTGAGCACGAGATCACGTGCCGCGTCGTCCTGCCAGGCGGTCATGCCGTCGCCCCTTTCTCTCCCAGGACTACTTCGGTCCCGATTCCCTTGCTGGTGAACAGTTCGACGAGCACCGAGTGCGGTACCCGTCCGTCGATGATCGCCGCGGCGTCCACGCCGCCCTCGACCGCGTCCAGGCACGCCCGCATCTTCGGGATCATGCCCGACTCCAGGCGCGGCAGCATCTCGATCAGCGCATCCGAGGTGAGGTGCGACACGAGCGAGTCGCGGTTGGGCCAGTCGGCGTACAACCCCGGCACGTCGGTGAGGATCACCAGCTTGCGCGCCCCGAGCGCCACGGCGAGTGCCGCGGCGGCCGCATCCGCGTTCACGTTCAGCGACTGGCCGGGGTGGTCGAGGTCGGGCGCGATGCTCGAGATGACCGGGATGCGACCGGCCGCGAGGTGGTCGAGCACCGCGGTGGGGTCGACCTGCACCACGTCGCCGACCCGGCCGAGGTCGATCTCCTCGCCGTCGACGACCACGCCGCGGCGACGCCCGCCGAACAGACCGGCGTCCTCTCCGCTGAGCCCCGTGGCGATCGGCCCGTGCGAGTTGATCTTCGCCACGAGCTGCGGGTTCACCTGCCCGGTGAGCACCATGCGCACGACACTGATCGCCTCGGTATTGGTGACGCGGTATCCGCCCTTGAACTCGCTCGGGATCTCCAGCCGCTGCAGCATGTCGGAGATCTGCGGCCCGCCGCCGTGCACGACCACGGGCTGCACGCCGACGTAGCGGAGGTAGGCGATGTCCTGCGCGAAGGCCTCCTGCAGCTCGTCCGAGACCATCGCGTTGCCGCCGTACTTGACCACGACGATCTGGTCGCGGAAGGTCTTCAGCCACGGCAGCGACTCGATCAGCGTGGTCGCCTTCTGCGCGGCGACGTCGGGCGTGGTGTCCTGGATGTCGGTCATGAGGCGTAGGCGCTGTTCTCGTGCACGTAGTCGTGGGTCAGGTCGTTCGTGAGCACCGTCGCGGTGGCCTCGCCGACCTTGAGGTCGATCAGCAGGTGGGTGGCGCGCGGTGTGAGGTCGACCTCCTCGCGCGGACGGTCGGGGCCGCCCGCCGTGCACACCCGGACCCCGTTCATCCACACGTCCACGTCGTACGGGTCGAACTGCGCGTTGGTGGTGCCGATCGCCGCGAGCACCCGCCCCCAGTTGGGGTCGTTGCCGAAGATCGCGGCCTTGAAGAGGTTGTTGCGCGCGACCGAACGGCCCACCTCGACGGCCTCCTGCTCGGTGACGGCGTGACGCACCTCGATCGTGATGTCGTGGCTCGCGCCCTCCGCATCACCCTGCAGCTTCACCGCGAGCTCCTGGCAGAGCGCGGTGAGCGCCTCAGCGAAGTCGTCGAGGTCCGGCACGACCTCGGAGGCCCCGTTGGCCAGCAGCGTGACCTGGTCGTTGGTCGACATGCACCCGTCCGAGTCGAGCCGGTCGAAGGTCTGTCCCGTCGCACGGCGCAGCGCCTCATCGGCCTGCAGCGGCTCCAGCACCGCGTCGGTCGTGAGCACCACGAGCATGGTCGCCAGGCCCGGGGCGAGCATGCCCGCGCCCTTCGCCATGCCGCCGATCGTCCAGCCGTCGCGCGACACGACAGCGGTCTTCGCGACCGTGTCGGTGGTCATGATGGCGTGTGCGGCGCTCTCTCCCCCGTCGGCGCTGAGCTCGGCGATGGCCTGCGCCGTGCCCTCGAGCACCTTGGCGCGGAAGGCTTCGTCGCCCGTGCCGATCAGGCCCGTCGAGCAGACGAGCACGTCGCCCGCGCTGATGCCCAGCAGCTCGGCGGCCGTCTCGGCGGTCTGGTGCGTGGTCTGGAAGCCGAAGCTGCCGGTGAAGCAGTTCGCCCCGCCCGAGTTGAGCACCACGGCCTCGACCACCCGGTCGGCCACGGCCTGCTGCGACCAGATGATGGGGTTCGCCTTGGCGCGGTTGCTGGTGAACACCGCGGCTCCGACCTTGCGCGGGCCCCGGTTCACGACCACGGCGACGTCGGGCTTGCCGGTGGACTTGAGGCCGACGGCGACCCCGGCTGCTTCGAATCCTGCGGGTGCGGTAACGCTCACGGGGCGACTCCGTTGATCGAGAGGGCACGGGCCTCGGGGAGCCCCAGCGCGATGTTCATGGACTGGATGGCGGCACCGGCCGTGCCCTTGACGAGGTTGTCGACGGCGGTGACGACGGTGACCCGGTTGGCGGAGCGGTCGATCGCCAGGCCGATCAGGGCGGTGTTGGCGCCCAGGACGTCGGCGGTGCGGGGGAAGCTGCCCTCCGGCAGCAGCTGCACGAAGGTCTCTTCGCCGTACGCGCTCTCCCAGGCCGCGCGGATCTCCGCGTCGGTCGCGCCCTCGACGATCGGCGCGGTGGAGGTGGCGAGGATGCCCCGCGACATCGGGACGAGCACGGGCGTGAACGAGATGCGGATGTCGGCGCCCGAGGCGTCGGCGTCGGCCGGACGGGCCGCAGCGAGCGCCTGCCGGATCTCCGGGATGTGCCGGTGGGTGCCGCCGACCGCGTAGGGGTTGGCCGAGCCGAGGATCTCGCTGGCGAGCAGGTTCGGCTTGAGGCTCTTGCCCGCCCCGGACGGGCCGACGGCGAGGACCGACACGATGTCGGACGGGTCGATCACTCCGGCGGCGACACCCGGTGCGAGGCTCAGGCTGACCGTGGAGGCGTTGCATCCGGGAGCCGCGATGCGCGTCGCCCCGCGCAGCGCGTCGCGCTGCCGTGCGCCCGCGACCGGCAGCTCGGGAACGCCGTACGCCCACGGCTCATGGAACGCGCCGCCGTAGAAGGCGTCCCAGGCGGCCGACGAGGTGAGCCGGTGGTCGGCGCCCGCGTCGATCACCAGCGGAACGTCGCCGAGCGCGTCGGTGTACTGCCCCGACTGACCGTGCGGGAGGGCGAGGAACACGATGTCGTGACCGGCCAGGATCTCGGGAGTCGTGTCCTGGAGCGTGAGATGCGCGAGCGAGCGGAGGTGCGGCTGGTGGTCGACGAGCGGTTGACCGGCGTTCGAGTGCGCGGTGACGGTGCGGATCTCGATGTCGGGGTGGGCGGCCAGGAGGCGGAGGATCTCGCCGCCTGCATAGCCCGATGCGCCGGAGACGGCGACGGAGTACGTCATGCTTCTACCTTAACGGTCGGGTCCTCGACGATTTCGGGACCGGGGGCGGGGCCGAAGGCGGCGACACCGGCACTCGACCGCCGCGCACGCGCAGGCAGGAGGGCGGAGTCGCCTAGAGTCGGCGGCCGCGGCGTCGGCGCACAGCGATGACGCTCGGAGCGAGCGTCGAAGGAGCGGTGGCGGCCGAAGGCATGTCGCGACAGTAGCGCGGCCGTCGTCGCCACCGCAAATCCCCACCGTCATCCGACGGCTGCGGCCTCCAGCGGCGCGGCGAAGAACGCCAGCTCGTGTGCGCTCGACGTGCGGAACGCGCGCCGCATGCGCTCCCGTCCGGAGGCGTCAGACCGCGATGCCGCCGCGGTCGCGAAAGCGATGGCCTGCGCCGTCGCCTCCTCGAACGCCGGATCGGCGTAGGTCGACAGCCACGAGGCATAGGGGTGATCGGGATCACGGGCCTCCGCGCCGAAGTCTCCCGCGTGCAGCCGCCTGCCCAGATCGGTGTACAGCCAGAAGCACGGCAGCACGGCGGCGACGAGCTCGGCATGATCGCCGCCGAACGCGACCGACCGCAGATGGTCGAGGTACGCGGTGGTCGCGGGCGCGGGTTCCGCCGCGAACGTCTCCGCGCTCACCCCGCGCTCGGGCGTGAGCCACGACGCGTGCAGCTCCAGCTCCCCCACGATCGATCCGTGCGCCGCGTGCGCCCAGAACGCCTGCTCCGCCGAGGTGGGGGCGGTCCGCGCCGCGGCCGCGAGCACCCTCGCGTACTCGCGCAGGTACAGCGCATCCTGCGCGAGGTAGAACAGGAACGGCTCGCGCGCGAGTGTGCCGTCGGCGAGACCGCGGAGGAAGGGCAGCGCGTCGATCCCGTCGCGCACGTCGGCGATGTCCTGCCACCAGTCGCCGGCGATCTCCTCCGCCGTCTGCCGGGTTTCCAGGTCGCCGCGGTCCCACATTCCAGCGAAATGGTGGACGGGCCCATGTCCCTGCCCCACGGCGAGCGCACCCGCCGCCCGCAGCGACTCTCGCAGCCAGGCGCGCGCGGCATGCACCGCGTCGGACGGCGTGAGACCGCGGGCGAGCAGGGTGGCGAGCGCCGACGACAGGGAACAGCCGGTGCCGTGCGTGTTGGTGGTGGGGATGCGCGCCCCGGGGAACTCGTCCCGCAGGCCGCGGTCCGCGTCCACCAGCGCATCCGGCGCCTCGTCACCCGTGAGATGCCCACCCTTCACGAGCACCGCGGCGCCGATGTCGGCCGACAGCTCCTCAGCAGCGGCGAGCGCATCCGGCCAGTCAGTGACGGGGCGACCGACCAGCACGGCGAGCTCGGCGAGGTTCGGCGTGACCACCGTGGCGCGCGTCAGCAGCCCCCGCAGTTCACACTCCGCGTCGGGGGCGAGCAGACGGTCGCCCGATGTCGCCACCATGACCGGGTCGAGCACCACCACCGGGGGACGCTGCACATCGAGCCAGTCGGCCACCGTGCGGATGACCTCGGCGTCGGCGAGCATCCCGATCTTCACGGCGTCGATGACGATGTCGTCGGACACGGCGTCCAGCTGCGCGCGGAGGAAATCCGCCGGAGGAACGTGGACCGCCCGCACTCCCCGCGTGTTCTGCGCCGTGAGGGCGGTGAGCGCCGCCATCCCGTATCCGCCGTTCGCGGCGATCGCCTTCAGGTCGGCCTGGATGCCGGCGCCGCCCGACGGGTCGCTGCCGGCGATGCTGAGCACACGCGGCACGACCCCCGCCTGCCAACGACGACGGAACGCGGAGGCCGTCTCCGCGGGGTCCGCGGCGGCGCAGAGCGCGGAGACCACGGCGAGCCCCGCCGCGCCTGCGGCCTGGAGCGCCTCGGTGTCATCGATGCCGACCCCGCCGATCGCGACGCACGGGAGCGGGCTCTCGGCCGCGAAGGCCGCGAACCCCCCGACGCCCAGCGGCTCCGGGTGGTCCGGTTTGGTGCTCGTGGGGCGGATCACCCCGACACCGAGGTAATCGATGGTGCCCTGCGGCAGTGCGCGCACGGCATCGAGGTGTTCACGGGTGTTCGCGGTGAGTCCGATGAGCGCGTCCGGACCGAGCAGCTCTCGCGCACGCCGCACCGACGCATCGGCCTGGCCGAGATGCACGCCGTCGACCCGCGCGCCGCGCGCCCGCGCCTCGACAGCGGCGTCCAGACGATCGTTGACCACCAGCAGCGCCCGCCCGTCGATCACGGCGGAGAGCGCGATCAGCTGCTCGACGGTCTCCTCGTGCGCGGCGTTCTTGTCGCGCAGCTGCACGATGCGTGCGCCGCCGTCGACCGCGCGGCGCACGGTCTCGACCACACCGCGCTTCCCGCACAGCCCGGGATCGGTGACGAGATACAGCGAGAAGTCGGCACTCATCGGGTCTCCTCCGACACGCGGGCGCCCGCGGCGACGTCATCCCCGGTCACGGCGTCGAGCGCGTCCAGCAGCGCGACAGCGAAAGTGCCGGGCCCTGCGGCGACCGGGGCGGCGTGCTCGGCCGCCACGGTGTAGACGAGGGTCGCCGCGGCGACCGCCGTGAGCGCATCGTCTCCCGTCTGCCGAGCGGTTCCGAGGAAGGCCGCCATCACGGCGCCCAGAGCACAGCCGCCACCCGTCACGCGCGTGAGCAGTTCGTGGCCGTTGGCGATGCGCACGACGCGATCGCCGTCGGTGATCAGGTCGACGGGCCCGGACACGGCCACCACGGCTCCCGTGGTGCGGGCGAGCTCCTGCGCCGCCCCGGCAGCGGCCTCGGGGCCGTCGGTCGCGTCGACGCCGCGACCGCCGGCCGTGTGGCCTGCCAGGGCGAGGATCTCGGACGCATTGCCGCGGATCGCGGTCGGACGCCGCGCCGCGAGCTCATGCGCGAGGGTCGTGCGCACCGGCAGCACGCCGATCGCGACCGGGTCGAGCACCCACGGGGTGCCGGACGCCGCGGCTCCCGTCACGGCCTCCACGCTCGCGGCGCGCTGCTCGGGCGTCGGCGTGCCCAGGTTGATCAGCAGACCGGAGGCCACACCGGCGAACATCTCGGCCTCGCCGACGATGTCGACCATCGCGGGCGCGGCGCCCAGGGCGAGCAGCACGTTGGCGGTGAAGCCCGTGACGACCGCGTTGGTGACGCAGTGCGTCAACGGAGGCGACTGCCGCAGCGCCTCCCGCAGTCTTCCCGCCGAGGCGGCGAGGTCGGGGGTGGAAACAGGACGCAGAAGATCGCTCATCGCGACATCCCTTCGCTAGTACGAACTAGATCAGGTTCGACGGGTGTGATCTCAGCCGCGGATGCGGCACCCCGTGTCACTGCCTCGCAGTCTAGCGAGCCCCGGCGGGTCCCTCCGTGACGGCCGCGAGGATCCGCAGCTCCTCGGCGCGGGTCAGCCCCGCCCTCCGTTCCCGGTCGACGCCGCGTGCGCGCTCGTCGTCGATCACGCGCGCGATCGTGTCGGCCAGCGGACGCAGCGCCCCGCCGCGCGCCCGATAGGCGGCGTTCGACCGCGTCATGAATCCGGTCATCTCCTCGGGCAACCAGAGCGGGAGCGAATGCGGGCCCATCCAGTACTCCACGCCCTGGGCCACCAGCCGATCCGCGTCGGCGATCACCGTCGCCCCCTCGTGACCAGCGGCACGACGCACGGCGTCGAGCACCTCCCCGAGCGGACGCGCGTCGCCGATCGCATTCACGGGAGAACCGGGAGACGCGGTCACGAGGAACGCCGCCAGATCGTCCACATCGATCACCTGCGCGGTCTTCCCGTCGAGGGGCGGCAGGAGCACCGGACCGTCGGCCGCGCGGAGAAAGGCGGCGGCCCAGTAGCCGAAGCGGTCGCTGGGGTCTCCGTCGCCCACGATCAGCCCGGGACGCGCGACGAGCGCGCGTGCGCCGAGGGCCGCGACGGCGTCTTCCGCCGCGACCTTCTGGGCCGCGTAGTCGTCCTCCCCCTGGCCGTCACGCGCCGGCGCGTGACGCGGCGCGGACTCGTCGGCGCCCGCGGTCATGTCATCGGCGTACACCGACATCGACGACACGTACGTCCACTGCGCCGCACGATCGCCCAGGGCCGCGACGGCCCCCGCGACGTGCGCCGCCCGTGAGGAGACGTCCACGACGTGATCCCACTCGCGGCGGGCGACCTCCGCATAGGCGTCCGCTGCGTCCCGGTCGGCGACGATCAGCGCCGCCCCGTCGGGAGCGGCACGCCCCCCGCGCGCGAGGCAGGTCACGTCCGCGCCCGCCTCCAGCCAGCCGTGGGCAATCCGCCCCGAGAGCCAGCCCGTCCCGCCCAGGATCAGCACATCCGTCATGTGCCCATGTCAGCAGCATCCGGGGAAACGCGGAAGGCCTTCCGCTCAGGGCAGAGCGGAAGGCCTTCGCGACGGGGTCGATCAGTCGCGCAGTGCGGCGCCGAATCGCTCCGCCGCGACCGCGACACCCGCCAGCTTGGCGTCGGTCGCCTCCGCAGCGGTGAGCGTCCGGTCGTCGGCGCGGAAACGCAGCGCGAACGTCAGGCTCTTGGCTCCCTCGGACACGCCCTCACCGCGGTAGTCGTCGACCAGTCGCACCGACTCCAGCAGCGCGCCCGCCCCCTCGGCGAGCGCCGCCCGCACCTCGCCCGCCGGCACATCGGCGGCCACGGTCAGCGACACGTCCTGCGTGGCCGCAGGGAACGTCGACAGCGAGGCCGCCACGATCCGCGTCCCCGCGAGGGTGAGGATGCGGTCGAGGTCGAGCTCGAGCACGGTGGCGCGACCGGGCAGGTCGGCGTCCTCCGCCACCGAGGGGTGCAGCTCCCCGACGTAGCCGACCTCCTCGCCGGCCGCGACGAGCGCCCCGGTGCGGCCGGGATGCAGCGCGGCGCGCTGCGCCTGTCGCACGTCGATGTCGATGCCCGCGGCGGCAGCGATCACGCGCACGGCGTCGAGCGCCTCGACCAGCCCCGACGCCTCGGCGGGACGACCCGGCTGACGCGGCGACACGTTGCCGGTGAGGAGCACCGCGATGTGGCGCTCCTGGGGCGGGATGGACGCGTCGAGCGCGGCGAGCGTCTCGTCGGAGGGGCGCACGCCGAGCGGCGGCACCGTGTCGGTTCCGTACTCGACGCCCGGCTCCGGCAGGAACACGAGGCCCGTCTCGAAGAGGGCCAGGTCGGTCATGCCGCGGGCGATGTTGCGGTGCGCGGTCTGCAGCAGCCCCGGGATCAGCGAGCGGCGCAGGTACGGGGCCTGCCCGTCGAGCGGGTTCGCCAGGCGGATGCTCGGCAGGTGCTCGCCCGACGCGGAACCGTGCAGGTCGTTCTGCGCCTCGGTCGTGAACGGGAAGGCCGGCGTCTCGACGAAGCCCGCCGCCGCGAGTGCGTTCGCCACGCGGCGACGACCCTGCTGGTGGGCGGTGAGGCCGCGACCGGACGGCGGCGTCGGCAAGACCGCGGGGATGCGGTCGAGCCCGTGGATGCGGGCGACCTCCTCCGCGAGCGTCCACTTGTCGGTGAGGTCGGGTCGCCAGGTGGGCGGGATCACGGTCCAGCCGTCTTCGGCCTCCGTCACCTCGGCGCCGATGGTCGTGAGGGCGCCCGTGATCTCGTCGTCGGTGTAGTCCACGCCGATGAGCCCCTGCACGAAGCCGGCCGGCAGCGCGATGTCCTCCACGAACACCTCGGCGAACAGCGCGCCGCCCTCGTCGGTGAGCGTCCCGCCGGCGAGCTCGACCATGAGGTCGGCCGCCCGACGCGCCGCCACGAAGGGGATCAGCGGGTCGACGCCCCGCTCGAAGCGCTTGGACGCCTCACTGGGCAGCTTGTGGCGACGGGCCGTCCTGGCGATGGTCGTGGGGTCGAACGTCGCCGCCTCGATCAGCACGTTGCGCGTGGTGTCGCTCATCTCGGTCGTGCCGCCGCCCATGACACCGGCGAGGCCGATGGGTCCGGACTCGTCCGTGATGAGCAGGTCCTCCTCGTGCAGCGCACGCTCCACGCCGTCGAGCGTGGTCATCTTCTCGCCCGGCGTCGCGCGACGCACCGTGATGCCGCCCGCGAGCTTGTCCAGGTCGTAGCCGTGCAGCGGCTGCCCGAGCTCGAGCATCACATAGTTCGTGATGTCGATCAGCACGCCCAGCGACCGCATGCCGGCGAGGCTCAGCCGGGCGATCATCCACGGCGGCGTCGGGCGCGACGGGTCCACGTCCCGCACGACGCGCGTGACGAACTCGCTCGCACCGACGTTGCCGCGCACCGGGGCCCGGTCGTCGACGACGGTCGTGTGACCGGAGCCGGGCTGCAGCTCGGCGAAGTCGCGCTCGGCGGGGTCGCGGAAGGTCGCGCCCGTGGCGTGGGCGTACTCGCGGGCGACACCGCGGACCGAGAAGGCGTAGCCGCGATCGGGCGTCACGTTGATCTCCACCGCGACGTCGTCGAGGCCGAGCAGCGCGATGGCGTCGGTGCCCACCGGGGCATCGATGCCGAGGTCGGACAGCACGACGATGCCGTTGTGCTCGTCGCCGAGGCCGAGCTCGCGCGCGGAGGCGATCATCCCGTCGGACACGTGCCCGTAGGTCTTGCGCGCGGCGATCGGGAACGGGCCGGGCAGCACCGCACCGGGAAGGGTCACGACGACCTTGTCCCCGGCGGCGAAGTTGTGCGCCCCGCAGACGATCCCGCGGACGCCGCCGTGCTCCTCACCGACGTCCACCTGGCACCAGTTGATGGTCTTGCCGTTGGACTGGGGCTCCGGTTCGAGCGACACGACCTGGCCGACCACCACGGGACCCGTGATGGCGAAGCGGTGCACGTCCTCCTCTTCGAAGCCCACCGTCACCAGCGCCGCGAGGACATCCTCTGGCGTGGTCTCGGGAGCCAGATCGACGTACTCACGCAGCCACGAAAGCGGGACGCGCATCACACCACCATCCCGTACTGCTCGCTGAAACGGACATCGCCCTCGGCCATGTCGCGCATGTCCTGCACATCGCTGCGGAACATGAGTCCCCGCTCGATGCCCATGCCGAACGCGAAGCCGCTGTAGACCTCTGGATCGATCCCTGCCGCGCGCAGCACGTTCGGGTTGACCATGCCGCAGCCGCCCCACTCGATCCAGCGCGCGCCGCCCTTGAAGGTCGGGTGCCACAGGTCGAGCTCAGCGGACGGCTCCGTGAAGGGGAAGTAGTTGGTGCGGAAGCGCATCTTCGCCTCCGGGCCGAAGAGCTGACGCGCGAAGTGGTCGAGCGTGCCCTTCAGGTGCGCCATCGTGATGCCCTTGTCGATCACGAGCCCCTCGAACTGCGTGAACACCGGCAGGTGCGTGGCGTCGAACTCGTCGGTGCGGTACACCCGCCCGGGGCACAGCACGTAGATCGGCACCTCGCGGTCGAGCATCGAGCGCACCTGCACCGGGCTGGTGTGCGTGCGCATCACCAGGTGACGCGAGGTCGGGTCGACGTAGAACGTGTCCTGCTCCTGGCGAGCGGGGTGATCGACGTCGAAGTTCAGCGCGTCGAAGTTGAACCACTCGTGCTCGAGCTCCGGCCCCTCCGCGATCTCCCATCCCATGCCGACGAAGATGTCCTCGACCTGGTCCTGGAGCAGCGTGAGCGGGTGGCGGGCACCGACGCGCGTGCGCGAGGGGACCGCGGTGATGTCGACCCGCTCAGCCTCGAGCCGTGCGGCGACCTCGGCGGCGGCCAGCTCGGCCTCCTTCGCCGCGAGCGCCTGGGTCACGCGCCCCCGCCCCTGGCCCACGAGCTTGCCGAACGCGGCCTTGTTCTCGGGGGCGACCTGGCGCATCGAGGCGTTCAGGACCGCGAGCGGCGATCCCTCGGCGACGTGCGCGGCTCGGGCGGCTTTCAGCTCGGCGGTGTCGGCGGCCGCATCGATCGCCGCGAGGGCGTCGGCGACGGCGGCTTCGACCGCGTCGGGGGTGATTTCCGGAGACTCTGACACGGGAGTCGAGTCTACCGGCGCGGGACGAGCGTCCCGCGCCGGTCGCGACTCAGAGACCCGGACCTCCGGCGCTGTCGGCGTCGAACTTCCCCGCACCCTTCTGGAGCACGATGAGCGAGGTGTTGGTCTCGCCGCCGTGCTGCCGCGGATCGGGCTCGGCCGGTCCCGCCTTCGGCGAGCGCTTCGCCCGACGCTGCAGCCGGTAGGCGATGTAGGAGAGCAGGAGACAGACCGCGACGTACATCGAGCCGCCGACGATCGCCGCCGGGATCAGCGGCGAGCCGTAGGGCGCCTGGTTGCCGATCTGGTTGATGACGTACAGCAGCTCCTGATACGTGATGATGAAGCCGAGCGCGGTGTCCTTCAGCGCCACCACGAGCTGCGCGATGATCACGGGCATCATGGCCCGCACGGCCTGCGGGAGCAGGATGAGCGACATGACCCCCGTCTTGCGCAGACCGATCGCGTAACCGGCCTCCTGCTGTCCGCGCGGCAGCGACTCGATCCCGGCGCGCAGGACCTCGGCGAGAACGGAGCCGTTGTAGACGATCAGCGCGATGACCACGGCCCAGTAGGGCGGCATCTTGACGCCGAGCACGGGAAGACCGTAGTAGAGCAGCATCATCAGGATCAGGACGGGCACGGCCCGCAGGATCTCGATGATCCACCGCACGGGCTCACGCACCCAGGCGTGCTCGGAGAGCCGGCCGATGCCGAGGACGAAACCGAGCACGAGGGAGCCGACCCCCGCGACCGCGAAGGCGGCCAGGGTGCTCAGCAGTCCCTCGCCGAAGCGCACCCAGACCGCGGAGTAGGTGAAGATGTTCCACTTCTCGGGGGCGAACTGGCCGGTGGCGTACAACCGCCAGACCACCCAGCCGAGGACGGCCAGCACCACCAGCACCGTGACGGCGCCGATGAGACGGTTGCGGGCGACCGCGCGGGGCCCGGGGACGTCGAACAGGACGGAACTCATCGCGCGATCCTCCACTTGTTCTCGAGCACGCGCTGCACCCAGCTGAGCAGCAGCACGAGCACGACGAAGATGACCATGACCCACAGCAGCACGACCAGCGCGTTCTCGCCGCGCTCGCTCAGTGCCGCCCGGATGGTGCCGAGGTTGACCACCGAGAACCCGGCGGCCACCGTGGTGTTCTTCATGAGGGCGATCAGCACGCTCATGAGCGGCGGGACCACGGACCGCGTCGCCTGCGGGAGCACGACGTAGCGCATGACCTGGCCGAAGTTCAGTCCGATCGCCCGCGCGGCCTCCGCCTGCCCGACCGGGACCGTGTTGATGCCGGCGCGGATGGCCTCCGCGACATAGGTGGCGGTGTAGAGGCCCAGCGCGATCACGGCGAGGAGCAGGGCGTTGACCCGCTCCCCCAGCAGGATCGGGAGGCAGAACGCGAAGAAGAACATCACCAACGTGAGCGGGGTGTTGCGGATCCAGTTCACGTACACGCCACCGACGGCGCGCGCGATCGGAACCGGCGACACCCTGGCCGCGCCCACGATGAGGCCGAGCACCACGGCGATGAGGCCACCGCCGAGGAACAGCGCGATGGTCCCCCACAGCGCTTCACCCCAGAGATCGAGGTGGTCTGAGATCACTCCCACTGCTGTGCCTTTCGGTTCGTTTCTACGTCAGATGAGGCGACGGAAGCGGGGCGGGCGACCGTGCCACCCGCCCCGCGGTGATCAACCGACCGGGTCGACCTCGGGCTGCTCCGCCTTCACACCGGAGGCACCGAGGTTGTTGTCGAAGATCTGCTGCCAGATGTCGCCACCGTCGGTCAGCTGCGTGTTGAAGTACTCGACCAGCGCGTCGTCGCCCTTGGCCACGCCGATGCCGTAGCGCTCCTCGCTGAAGGGCTCGCCGACGACCTTCAGGTTGTCGGGGTCCTGCGCGGCGTAGCCGATGAGGATGGCCTCGTCGGTCGTGACCGCGTCGACCTGACCGTTCTTCAGGTCCTCGACGCACTTGGAGTACGTGTCGTACTCCTTGGTCGGGACATCGGGGTAGTTCGTCTTGATGTTCTGGATCGGGGTCGAGCCGGTCGCCGAGCACACCGTGGTGGACGAGCTCAGGTCGTCCACGCTCTCGATGTCGCTGTCGGCGCCGACGAGGAGGCCCTGACCGGTGACGAAGTACGGGCCGGCGAAGGAGATCTGCTCCTTGCGCTTGTCGGTGATCGAGTACGTGCCGACGTAGTAGTCGATGTCGCCGTTGACGATGGCCTGCTCGCGGTTCGCGGAGGCGATCGCCTGGAACTCGATCTTCTCCGGGTCCACGCCGAGCGATGCGGCCATCCAGCGCGCGATGTCGACGTCGAAGCCGGTGCGGTCGCCGGTCACGGGGTCGAGGTAGCCGAGACCGGGCTGGTCCTCCTTGACGCCGACCTTGACGGTCCCCGACTCCGAGATCCGGTCGAAGGTCGGGCTGCCGTCGATGCTGACGTCCTCCAGCACCGTCCACGGCGTGGCGCTCGAGGTGTCCTCGTCGCCGTCCTCGGGTGCTCCGGTGCTGGACGGGGTGCCGCTGTTGCAGGCGGTCAGGGCGAGCAGCGCCGCCGCCGCGATCCCGATGCCTGCCAGTGTCCGTGTGCGTCGCATGTGCGTCTCCTTCGTGTGCTGTGGGTGCAGGGTCTGGTGGGGTCAGTGAGTGAGGAGCTTCGAGAGGAAGTCCTTGGCGCGGTCGCTCTTCGGGTTGGTGAAGAACTCCTCCGGCTTCGCCTCCTCGACGATCCGGCCGTCGGCCATGAACACGACACGGTCGGCGGCCTTGCGCGCGAAGCCCATCTCGTGCGTGACGACGATCATCGTCATGCCGTCCTGGGCGAGCTCGACCATGACGTCGAGGACCTCGTTGATCATCTCCGGGTCGAGCGCACTGGTGGGCTCGTCGAACAGCATGACCTTGGGCTGCATCGCCAGGGCCCGCGCGATCGCGACGCGCTGCTGCTGACCGCCGGAGAGCTGCGCGGGGAGCTTGTTCGCCTGCTGCGCGACGCCCACGCGCTTCAGCAGCGTCATCGCCTCGGCCTCGGCCTCCGACTTCTTGAGGCCGCGGACCTTGATCGGCCCGAGCGTCACGTTCTCCAGGATCGTGAGGTGGGCGAAGAGGTTGAACGACTGGAACACCATGCCGACGTCGGCGCGCAGGTGCGCGAGCGCCTTGCCCTCGGCGGGGAGCTCCTTGCCGTCGATGCGGATCGAGCCGCTCGTGATCGTCTCCAGGCGGTTGATCGTGCGACACAGCGTCGACTTGCCCGACCCGGACGGGCCGATCACGACGACGACCTCGCCGGTGTTCACGGTCAGGTCGATGTCGCTGAGCGCCTGGAACTCGCCGTAGTGCTTCTGGACGTTCTCCACGACGACGAGAGGGGTTTCAGAGGTCATCATTTCTCCAAACTAGCCACGCGTTGCGCGCGGTTCCAGGCACCACGGTGAGGTTTACACGTTCGTAATCACCTGATCGCGGCGACAATGCGGCAGTGCAGGGTCGCCCCACGGCCCGCCCCCTCGGGCCGTGGGATCGCCCTGCTGCCACGCTCCCAGCGACAGCAGGCAGCAGGTGTCCGATCGTGTGCGATCGACCTCACCCTGGCAGAGCTGCTCGGGTGTCGTCCGACTTCTTGAGGATTTCTTGAGCAGCCGGACGGCCGCCACGGATCAGCCCCGCAGGTCGCGGTAGTACTCCTGCGCGCCGGGGTGCAACGGCACCGGACCCGTGAAGATGGCCGACCTCCGGTCGAGCAGCGCCGCCGCCGGCACCTGTTGCGCGAGAGCCGTCCTGGCATCGAACAGCGTCGCCAGCACATCCCGCACCACCCCCGCGGGCGTCGAGCCCGCCGTGACCAGGTAGTTCGGCACGGCGAGGGTGGTGACCGCGGCAGCGAGCCCGTACGTCCCCGCCGGCACGTCGGCGGGCCTGTACGCGTGCGAGTAGCGGTCGTTGACCTCGTTCACCCACTCCTGCTCGATCGGCAGCAGGCGCACGTCCGCGGTCCGTGCCAGCTGCGCGATCCCCGGGGTCGGCAGCCCGCCCACCCAGAAGAACCCGTCGAGCTCGCCCTCCGCCATGGCTGCGATCGACGCACCGAGGTCGAGCTGGGGGTCGCGG
>NZ_JBSHIM010000025.1:0-21094 GCF_053618975.1 Microbacterium sp. NPDC055599
CCCCCCGCCCCCCGAGGCGTCGCAGCCCGGCACCCCTCCCCCCGCCTGGAACAGCACCCCCGCGAACGACCCGGCCGCCGCGTACCCGCCGCCGCCCGGTCCCGCGGCTCCCGGCGCCTACGGCCAGACCGCGCCGGCCTCGCCTCCCGGACGCGTGCTGTCGATCGTCGGACTCGTGCTGGCGTTCCTGCTGCCGCCGATCGGCCTCATCCTCAGCATCATCGCCGCGGTGCAGCTGGGGAAGGCGCACGCGCCGAAGGGCCTCGCGATCGCCGGCATCATCGTCGGCGCGGTGCTGACCATCCTGGAGATCATCGGCATCATCCTGCTGGTGACCGTGTTCGCGGGCATCTTCGGGATGTGCGCCGAGCTCGGCCCCGGCGTGTGGGAGGTCGGCGGCGTCACCTACCGCTGCGGCTGAACCCGCAACACACACGAGGGGCCGGATGCTGCGCGCATCCGGCCCCTCGTCGTCGCCCCGGTGCGGGGCGCTGTTCACTTCTTGTAGTTGGGCGCCTCGACCACGATCTGCACGTCGTGCGGGTGCGACTCCTTGAGCCCGGCCGAGGTGATGCGCACGAACTTGCCGCGGGCCTTGAGCTCCTCGATCGTGCGGGCGCCGACGTAGAACATCGACTGCCGCAGCCCGCCGACGAGCTGGTAGGCGACGGCGGAGAGCGGGCCGCGGTACGGCACCTGCCCCTCGATGCCCTCGGGGATCAGCTTGTCGTCGCTGGGCACGTCGGCCTGGAAGTAGCGGTCCTTGGAGTAGGAGGTCTGCTTGCCGCGGGTCTGCATCGCCCCGAGCGAGCCCATGCCGCGGTACTGCTTGAACTGCTTGCCCGACTGGAACACGATCTCGCCCGGCGACTCGTCGGTACCGGCGAGCAGCGAACCGAGCATGACCGCGTCGGCGCCCGCGACGAGGGCCTTCGCGATGTCGCCCGAGTACTGCAGGCCACCGTCGGCGATCACGGGGATGCCGGCCGGACGGGCGGCGAGCGACGCCTCGTACACGGCGGTCACCTGCGGCACTCCGACGCCCGCGACCACGCGCGTGGTGCAGATGGAGCCGGGGCCGACGCCGACCTTGACCGCGTCGACGCCCGCGTCGACCAGCGCCTGTGCGCCCTCACGCGTCGCGACGTTGCCGCCGATCACGTCGATGTGGGCGAAGGACTCGTCGGCCTTGAGGCGCTTGACCAGGTCGATCACGCCCTGCGACTGGCCGTTGGCCGTGTCGACCACGAGCACGTCGACGCCCGCGTCACGCAGCGCCTCGGCCCGCTCCCACGCGTCGCCGAAGAAGCCGATCGCCGCACCGACGCGCAGGCGGCCCTGGTCGTCCTTGGTCGCGAGCGGGTACTTCTCGCTCTTGTCGAAGTCCTTGATGGTGATGAGCCCGGCGAGCTTGCCGTCCTCGTCGATCAGCGGCAGCTTCTCCACGCGGTGCTTCGCGAACAGGGCGATGACCTCGCCCGCCGCGACGCCCACCGGTGCGGTGACGAGGTTCTCGCTCGTCATGACGTCTTTCACGAACGTGGTCTGACGCTCGAACCCCGAGACGAACCGCATGTCGCGGTTCGTGATGATGCCCACCAGGCGGCCCTCGGCGTCGACCACGGGAAGGCCCGAGATGCGGTACTTGGCGCACAGCGCGTCGACCTCCTCCACCGTCGCGTCGGCGGTCGTGGTGATGGGGTCGGTGATCATGCCCGACTCGCTGCGCTTGACGCGGTCGACGTGCGCGGCCTGGTCGGCGATCGACAGGTTGCGGTGCAGGATGCCGATGCCGCCCTCGCGCGCCATCGCGATGGCCATGCGCGACTCGGTGACGGTGTCCATGGCGCTGGACAGCAGAGGCGTCGCGACGGAGATGCGACGCGTGATCCGCGACGACGTGTCGGCCTCACTGGGGATGACGTCGGTATGCCCCGGCAGGAGCAGAACGTCATCGTAGGTCAGTCCGACGAAGCCGAAGGGATCGTGCTGGTCCATGGAATCTCCTCCTGCGCGCGTGGCGCGGGTCCGGGTGCGAGTGGGTGGTCGACATCGGCCGGGGCGGGGCTGTGCCCGTATGCAGATTCTAAGCGAGACACGCCCGAGAACATTCCCAGTCCCCCGTCGTTACCGGACCGTTGGCCCGAGAGGTAGGTGATTCGCGGATCGCCCATTACGCTCAAGTGCGTCGTCCATCCCCGCGGTTCGACCCGAGTCCGCGGAGACAGCACTCACAGTGGAGGTTGCGTGGGACCCACAGCACTCGCCGGACCGCGGAAGCGCCCCTGGGCTTTCGTCTTCTTGGGAATCCTCATGGCGCTCGCGGCCTCACTGCTGCTCCCTCCCTCAGCGGCCTCCGCCGACACCACCGACGACGGGCAAGAGGTCACCGACTTCTACTTCGCGGGTGTGGTCACCAACGCCGATGAGCCCGTCGAGGGCGTGGTCATGTCGATCGAGGGCAACGGCTTCGAGGCCGAGACCGAGACCGACGCCGAGGGCAAGTGGCGCCTGTACGTGCCGGAGAAGGAGACGTACACCCTGACGGTGGACGAGTCCACGCTCCCCGACGGTGTGATCGTCGACGCCTCGCAGCTGCCCGAGGGCATCCAGCCGGTGTCGGGCACAACGGCCTCGTTCGAACTGGAGTTCGGACTCACCGGCACCAAGATCGTCAACCTCTTCCTCGGCGCGGGCGAGCGGGTCACAGTGTCGTTCCTCGATCAGCTGCTGTCGCGCATCGTCGGCGGCCTGAACTTCGGGCTCCTGCTCGGCCTGGCGTCGATGGGCGCCGCTCTCATCTACGGCACCACACGGCTGTCGAACTTCGCGCACGGCGAGATGGTGACCTGGGGTGCCGTGATCACCCTCGTGTTCACGACCTTCTGGCAGCTGCCGCTGTGGGCGGGCATCATCGCGGCGGTGATCGGCGGCGCGGCCCTGGGCTGGGCGCTCGACGCCGGCATCTGGAAGCCGCTGCGCCGCAAGGGCCTCGGGGTGGTGCAGCTCATGATCGTGAGCATCGGCCTCTCGCTCGCGCTGCGGTACACGCTGCAGTACATCATCGGCGGCAACACCTACCAGCTCCCCGGCGCGAGCCCCGAGCCGATCCGCCTCGGGCCGATCTCGCTGTCGTACATCGACATGATCGGCATGGCCACCAGCATCATCGTCATCCTCGGCGTCGCGTTCTTCCTCACCCGCACCCGGACGGGCAAGGCGACGAGGGCGATCTCGGACAACCCGCAGCTCGCGGCCGCCTCCGGCATCGACGTCGACAAGGTCATCCGCATCGTGTGGATCCTGGCCGGCACGCTCGCCGCCATCTCGGGCATCCTCTGGGCGTACTTCCGCCCGGGAGTGAAGTGGGACATGGGCATGCAGATGCTGCTGCTGATGTTCTGCGCCATCACCCTCGGCGGCCTGGGTTCGGCGATCGGCGCCCTGATCGGCTCGATCATCGTCGGGCTCGCGGTGGAGGTGTCCACGCTGCTGGGCGTCCCCTCCGACCTCAAGTACGCCAGCGCCCTGGTCGCGCTGATCATCATCCTGCTCGTGCGACCGCAGGGCATCCTCGGACGCAAGGAAAGGTTGGGCTGACACATGGACTTCGGAAGCATCTTCGGCAACACCGCCTCCTATCTGTTCAGCCCGACGACGATCGCGTACGCGCTCGCGGCGACCGGCCTCGCGGTGCACTTCGGCTACACCGGACTGCTCAACTTCGGCATGGCCGCGTTCATGGCGATCGGCGGCTACGGCTACGCGATCTCGATCCTCACCTTCGGCTTCCCGTGGTGGGCCGGCGTGCTGGTCGGCGTGCTGGGCGGGGCCCTGTTCGCCCTGCTGCTCGGCATCCCCACGCTGCGGCTGCGCGCCGACTACCTCGCCATCGCGACCATCGCGGCCGCGGAGGTCGTGAGGCTCATGTTCGTGACGGAGCTGTTCAAGGACTGGACCAACTCCGCGGGCGGCCTCTCCGGCTACCACCAGAGCTTCCGCGACGCGAACCCCTTCCCCACCGGCACGTACGGCTTCGGTCCCTGGACCTACAACGCGACCGACCTGTGGGTGCGCGTGGTCGGCCTGATCGCCCTGGCCCTCGCGGTGCTGGTGGTGTGGGCGCTCATGCGCAGCCCGTGGGGTCGCGTGCTCAAGGGCATCCGCGAGGACGAGGACGCGGTGCGCTCGCTCGGCAAGAACGTCTTCGCGTACAAGATGCAGGCGCTCGTGGTCGGCGGCATCATCGGCGCGCTCGGCGGCATCGTGTTCATCCTGCCGTCGGCCGTGATCCCCGGCAGCTACTCCACGTCGCTGACGTTCTTCCTGTGGACGATCCTGCTGCTCGGCGGCGCCGCGACGGTGCTCGGGCCCACGCTGGGCGCCGTGCTGTTCTGGATCGTGTTCGCGTTCCTCGGCGCGCTGCTGCCCGCCATGGCGAACGCCGGTTACCTGCCCATGTCGGGCGCGCAGGCCGATGTCGTGCGGTACATCCTCATCGGCATCGTGCTGATGCTGATCGTGATCTTCCGCCCGCAGGGCATCCTCGGAAACAAGAGGGAGATGACCTTTGTCAAGTGAGAACGACGCGGCGGTCACGCCCGCGAAGAGCACCCCGCGCGCCAAGACGACCGGCCTCACCGCCGGCCCCGCGGTGCCCGGCGTCAAGAAGGTCGACCCGATCCTCGTCGTGGACGCCGTGCAGCGGCGCTTCGGCGGCCTCACGGCCGTCGACGTCGACCACCTGGAGATCCCGCGCGGCGCCATCACGGCCCTGATCGGCCCGAACGGCGCCGGCAAGACGACGCTGTTCAACCTGCTGTGCGGCTTCGACAAGCCCAACAGCGGCACCTGGTCGTTCGACGGCACCAACCTCTCCGGCATCCCCTCCTTCAAGGTCGCCCGCATGGGGCAGGTGCGCACGTTCCAGCTCACCAAGTCGCTGTCGCTGCTGACCGTGCTGGAGAACATGAAGCTCGGCGCGAAGGACCAGCGCGGCGAGGGCTTCTGGGCCGGGCTCTTCCCCTTCCTCTGGCGCAAGCAGGACCAGGAGATCGAACAGCGCGCCCACGAGCTGCTGACGCGGTTCAAGCTCGACGCCAAGGAGCAGGACTTCGCGGCGTCGCTCTCCGGAGGCCAGCGCAAGCTGCTGGAGATGGCGCGCGCACTGATGAGCAACCCGACACTGGTGATGCTCGACGAGCCCATGGCCGGCGTGAACCCGGCGCTGACGCAGTCGCTGCTCGACCACATCCTCGACCTCAAGGACCTGGGCATGACGGTGCTGTTCGTGGAGCACGACATGCACATGGTGCGTCACATCGCCGACTGGGTGGTCGTGATGGCCGAGGGACGCGTCGTGGCCGAGGGGCCGCCGGACACCGTGATGGAGGACCCCGCGGTCGTCGACGCCTACCTGGGCGCGCATCAGGACGTGGACCTGGGTGCCGTGACCGGACGTCTGCCCGTGATCTCGGACGCCGACGCGGAGCGCATCCGCGAGCAGATCGAGACCGAGGTCGAAGCCGAGGTGGAGGCCGAAGAGGCCGAGGAGGAGAAGCCATGACCGACGCGCCCGTCGAGCGGAACGAGATCAAGAACGACGACGTGGTCGTCGAGCTCACCAACGTGCACGCCGGGTATCTGCCCGGGGTGAACATCCTCAACGGCGCGAACCTCGTGGCCCACAAGGGCGAGCTGATCGGCATCATCGGCCCCAACGGCGCCGGCAAGTCGACGCTGCTGAAGGCCATCTTCGGCATGGTGAACGTGCGCGACGGCGACATCACGGTCAAGGGCGAGAGCATCGTCGGCCTCAAGGCGGACAAGCTCGTGGCGCGCGGTGTCGCGTTCGTCCCGCAGACGAACAACGTGTTCCCGTCGCTCACGATCCAGGAGAACCTCGAGATGGGGCTCTACCAGAACCCGAAGATCTTCGCGGAGCGGCTGGAGTTCGTCTCCAGCATCTTCGGCGAACTCGGCAAGCGCCTCAAGCAGCGTGCCGGATCGCTGTCCGGCGGCGAGCGCCAGATGGTGGCCATGTCGCGCGCGCTCATGATGGACCCGTCGGTGCTGCTGCTCGACGAGCCGTCGGCCGGCCTCTCCCCCGTGCGGCAGGACGACGCGTTCATCCGCGTCTCCGACATCAACAAGGCGGGCGTGACCACGATCATGGTCGAGCAGAACGCGCGCCGCTGCCTGCAGATCTGCGACCGCGGCTACGTACTCGATCAGGGCCGCGACGCCTACGAGGGCACCGGCCGCGAGCTGCTGAACGACCCGAAGGTCATCGGCCTCTACCTGGGCACGCTCGGCACCGACGCCGCCTGACACGCGCCGCGAAGGGCCCGGCATCCGCGGATGCCGGGCCCTTCTGCGTGCGGAACGCGTCGCGCCGTGCCCGCCGTGGGACACGACGAAGGCCCCGAGCCGGAGCCCGGGGCCTTCGCGATGCGGCTTACTTGATCCGCGTGGTGGTGTTGTCTGCGCCGAACTCGTAGACGCCGATCGCGGCGCCCTTCGGGTCGTTGTTCTCGTCGAACGTGATCTCACCGGAGAGGCCGTCGTAATCCGGCGTGCCTCCGTCGTTGATGATCGCGGCGCACTCGGCGAAGTCCTTGCACTTCTCGCCGTCGCCCTCGCCACCCGAGACGGTGATCATCTGCTCGGCGATGTCGGCACCCTCGACCGAGCCGGCCTTCAGGGCCGCCAGGGCGATCAGGATCACGGCGTCGTAGGCCTCGGCCGAGTAGGTCACGGCGTCGATCGGGTCGTTGCCGTCGGCCGTCCAGACCTCGTTGAGCTGGTCGAGGAAGTCCTGCGGCAGCTCGGCGCCGGCGCGCGTGCCCTTCGAGCCCTCGAGGCTCACCGGGATGTCGGAGCCCCAGTCCTTCAGGTTTCCGTCGACCAGGTAGAGCGAGCCGGTGTCGATGCCCGCGTTGGCGAGCAGCGGCGCGATGGTCGCGAACTGGTCGTACGAGACCACGGCGACCGCGTCGGGCTTGGCGGCCGCGATCTCCGACACCTGGGCGTTGAACTGGCCGTCACCCTGGTTGTACGACGCGTCGGCGACGACCTCGCCGCCGGTGCCCTCGAACGTGGCCTTGATGGCCTCGAACAGGCCCGTGCCGTACGGGTCGTTCTGGTAGATGATGCCCAGCGTCTTGTGGCCGTCCTCGGCGATCTGGTTGCCCAGCACCTCGCCCTGCAGGTTGTCGCTCGGCGCCGTGCGGAAGTACAGCGGGTTGATGCCCGTGAAGTCCGGCGACGTGTTCGACGGCGAGACGGTGAGGATGCCCGCACCGGCGTTGCTGTCGAGGATCAGCTTGGTGACGCTCGACGACGCGGCACCGATCATCGCGGTGATGCCCGCGTTCTGCAGGTTGGTGATCGACGTCTCGTAGGCCTTATTGTCGAGGTCGCCCTCGTCGGCGGTGGTCAGGTCGATCGTGACACCGGCGTCGGCCTCGTTGATCTGCTGCACGGCGAGCTGCACGCCGGCTTCCATGGGAGCGCCGAGGAAGGCGAGCGATCCGGTGGCGGGCAGCAGCGAGCCGAGCTTGAGCGTCAGGTCGGCGGCCGGCTTGTCGCCGCCACCCTCCGACGGCTCGGCGTTCGGCGTGCTGCTGCAGCCGGCGATGACGATGGCGGATGCGCTGACCAGCGCGATCCCGGCGAAGACCTTCGCGGTGCGCGAGCCCTTCAGTGCGTTCATGGATGCTCCCTTGCGTGACTGAACGTGGATTGTGACCACAGGCGGGTGCTCTAACACTAGGGCGTGAGGTCAGCGCGCAGGGGGTGCAAGTATCTCGGTGCGTTAACGATCCGACACCCGGTGTCGCCGCGGTCGAGCCCGGGGATCAGAGCAGGGCGGCGCGCGCGATCCGGCGTCCCCGCCGCCCGGCCAGCAGCAGGTCGGCGACGAACACCGCGATCGCGATCCACACGAGCACGAACCCGATCCATCGCTCCGGCGGCATCGGCTCGTGCAGCACCACCACGCCGATCAGGAACTGCATGATCGGCGTGAGGAACTGGATCATGCCGATCACGGCCAGGTTCACGCGGCGCGTCCCCGCCGCGAACAACAGCAGCGGCACCGCCGTCGCGACGCCCGCGAAACCCAGCAGCAGCGCGTGCACCACACCGTTCGCGCCCATCGTGAGGCCGGAGGTCTGCGCCACCACCACCAGCTGCACCACCGCGATCGGCAGCAGCCAGAACGACTCCAGCGTGAGCCCGCTGACCGCGTCGACCGCCGGACCGATCTTCTTCTTGATGAGCCCGTACACACCGAACGAGGCGGTGAGCGACAGCGCGATCCACGGGAAGGAGCGGTACGCCACGATGATCACGACCACCGCGATCGCGGCGATGCCCACCGCGACCCACTGCAGGCGGCGGATGCGCTCCTTGAGCACGAATACCCCGAGCAGCACGGTCGTGATCGGGTTGATGAAGTAGCCCAGCGCCGTCTCGACCACGTTGCCGCTGAGCGTGCCCAGCAGGAACACCTGCCAGTTGATGTAGATGAGCAGACCGGCCAGTGCCGTCCACCCGAGCAGCCGGGGCGTGCGGAGGATCACGCGGATGGCCGCCCACCCGCGCGTGACCGTGAGCAGCAGCAGGCAGAACACGAAGGACAGCACCACGCGCCACGCGACGACCTCCCACGGGCCCGTCGGCGCCAGGAGCAGGAAGTACAGCGGCAGGACCCCCCACAGGACGTAGGCGGACGCGGCGTAGACGACGCCCGCGGTCGGGGTGGCGCGGGCGGTCTCGGGGGTCACCGCACAACCCTATGCCCGCGGCGCGACCCCACCGCGCCGGTCACCGGGCCGCTCGGGAAGATCGGCGGGAAGTGACCGACGATTGGCGGAAACGCAGAAGGGGTCCGGATGCCGTGGCATCCGGACCCCTTCGGATCCGTGGCCCCGCGCGCGGCGGGGACGGGATTCAGCTGATCAGCGGACGACGACCGCGAGGACGTCGCGAGCCGACAGGACGAGGAACTCGTCGGCGCCGAACTTCACCTCGGTGCCGCCGTACTTGCTGTAGAGCACGCGGTCGCCGACGGCGACGTCGAGCGGAACGCGGTTGCCGTTGTCGTCGATGCGGCCGGGGCCGACCGCCACGACCTCGCCCTCCTGGGGCTTCTCCTTGGCGGTGTCGGGGATGACCAGGCCACTCGCGGTGGTCTGCTCGGCCTCGACCTGCTTGATGACGATGCGGTCCTCGAGCGGCTTGATGGAAACCGACACGGTCTACCTCTTCTTTCTTGACGCTGACACGAAAGACTCGTTCGCACTCTCAACCCGAGAGTGCTAATGCCAGTGTAGGCGGTCGGCTGGCACTCATGCAATGCGAGTGCCAGCCCGGGAACGTCCGCCCCCGCGCGCCTAGGCTGAAGGAGTGGAGATGTCCGAGCTGCGTGCCCTGCTGACCCCCGCCGGCCTCGAACTGCTCGACGGCACCGGCGAGGTGGGCTCGACCGCAGAGGCCGCCGCCGCGGTGTCGCGTCTGCGCGCGGCCGGGCACTCTCCCGACCTCGTCTCCGCCGTGGTCGGCCAGGCGCACCTGCGGGCGAAGGCCGCCGCGAAGTTCGGCCCCTTCGCGGCCCGCATGCTGTTCACCAGGGCCGGCCTCGAACAGGCCACGCGCCTGGGTGTCGCAGCCCGGCACGCGCAGCGCCTGCGCAGCGCGGGGATGACGGCCGTGGCCGACCTCGGCTGCGGCATCGGCGGTGATGCGCTCGCGTTCGCGGGCGCCGGACTCGACGTGCTGGCGGTCGACGCCGACGAGGTCACCGCCGCGATCGCCGCCTACAACCTCGCGCCCTTCGGCGACAGCGTCACCGTGCGGCACGACACCGCGGAGGACGCACTCGGGGAGCCACGACCCGGCCGCGCCGTATGGATGGACCCCGCCCGCCGCACCTCTGGGCACAGCGAGACCCGCCGCGTCGCCGCGGACGACTACTCCCCCTCGCTCGACTGGGCCTTCGGGGTCGCCGCGCGGCAGCCCACAGGGATCAAGCTCGGCCCCGCGCACGACCGCGACGCCCTGCCCGACGACGCCGAGACGCAGTGGATCAGCGCCGACGGGAGCGTGGTCGAGCTCGTGGTGTGGACGCGCGAGCTCGCGCGAGACGGTGTGCGCCGCTCGGCGCTGCTCGTCCGCGGCGACCGGTCCCACGAGCTCACCGCCGCGGCGGATGCGGAGGACGCCCCGGTGCGCGACCTCGGCGCGTTCCTCCACGAGCCGGACGGCGCCGTGATCCGCGCCCGCCTGATCGGGGATGTCGCGCGCAGCCTCGACGCGGGCATGCTCGACCCCCGCATCGCCTACCTCACGTCGGACACCGCCCTGACGAGCCCGTTCGTGCAGAGCTTCCGCGTGCGGGACGTGCTGCCGATGAACACCAAGGGCATCAACGCGGCGTTGAAGGCGAACGGCATCGGGCGGCTGGAGATCAAGAAGCGCGGGGTGGACGTGGATCCCGCGGCGTTCCGGCGCACGCTCACGCTGAAGGGCGACGCCGAGGCGACCCTGATCCTCGTGCGGATCGGCGACCGGCGCCGCGCGATCCTCGCCGACCGGGTGTCCGCGGCCGACTGATCGCTCAGCCGTCCGGGTCGCGATCGGGGATCTCCACCCGGATCGGATCGCCGGGCGGACCCGTCGTCACCAGATACGAGTCTCCGGACGGCGCCTCGGAGAACACCGCCCCGGTCGTGACCGACAGGTACGGGGCCTGCCAGCGCGTGAACTCCACCTGGACCACCGAGACCGCGATCACGTCTCCCGACTCCTGATCGACGTCGACCACCTGCACCCCCAGCCCGGACTCCAGGGCCTCGCTGATCGGGGCGCACTGGCGCGAGGCGTCGGCATCCACGATCAGACACCGCAGGGACACACCGGTGTCCGACGGACGGTCGGCCAGCCACACCGGTTCCCCGTGGAAGAACCCCACCAGCGACAGCCCGAGCTCGTAGCCGTCCGCCAGGAGCTCCTCGGCCCTGGTGCGCTGCTCGCCCTCGAACTGCGACAGCACCGACGAGTTCATGCTCCAGCGCTGGATGCTCACCATCGGCTCGTCGTCGACCGACAGCAGCAGCGTGGCCACGACGTTCTCGACCGCGGCCCCGCCCTCGTCGCCCGGCGGGTCGATCGGGACAGGGACCGTGACGTTCATGCCGTCCGCGGCGTCGTCCGCGGGCAGGCAGGTCGACTGCGAGCGGTCGCCCACATCGAGCACCAGGCACAGTCGCCGGGCGTCGTCCTGCGTCGCGAACCACGCGAGCGCGTCGTCGCTCTGCGCCACCGCCCGCACCGATCCCCGGTCGTAGTCCTCGGCCGCGAGCTCGGCGCGGCGCTGCTCCTGCGCGGCGGTCAAGGGCAGCGCGGCGTCGCGCGGGGCGAACAGCGCCCAGCCCGCTCCCACCCCGACCGCCACCAGTGCGAGGGCCGCGGCGACGACGATCGACGCCCGGCGACGCCGCGCGAGCGGCAGCGACGGTGCGTCCTCCGCCGCGGTGCCGTGGGGCTTCGGGACAGCGTCCCCCTCGGACGAGGGGTCGACGTTGTGCCCGGCGGCGGCCTCCGGGGCGGCCTCGCGCGGCCCGGACGCCGCGCTCTCGTGCCGGGCGGAGGCGGAGGCGGAGGCGGGGCCGGAGGCGGAGGCGGGTCCGGAGACGCCGGGACCCGAGGCGCGTGGCCCGGAGGCGGAGCCCAAGGAGGTGGCGGGTCCGGGGACGCCAGGACCCAAGGCACCGGGCCCAGCCTCGCGCGGCCCGGACGCCGCGCTCTCGTGCAGGGCGGAGGCGGAGGCGGAGGCGGACGCACCGGGGCCGGACACACCGGAGCCGGAGGCGGAGGCGCGGCGGGCGTCGTGCAGCGCGCGGAGGCGGCGCGCCTGCACGTCGTCGAGCCCGGGGCCGCGGCCGTAGGCGCGACGCTCCAGCTCGCGCAGCTCACGCTCCGCCGCGTCGGTCCACGACCCCTCGGTGCCGGGCGTCGCTGCGGCGTCGGGCGTCTCAGTCCCCTCCGGCACCGGCGACACCCCCCTCGCGCGTGATCACCAGGAACATGGGCCCCGCATCCATCGGCAGCTCGTAGCGCGTCATCGCGCCCGAGGCCACATCGGCGACCTCCAGCGTGAGCCCGCGTCCGTACTCGCCGAACGTCTCGGCGGCCTCGCACGTCATCGGCGCCTCCGCGGTCGAGCCGTCGTAGATCAGGCACTGCCGTCCCTCGCCGATCCGCGAGGCCACCCACAGCGGAACATCGCCGTCGTACCCGGCCACCCAGATCGAGTTCGGATCGAACCCGTCCTCCGCCAAGCGCTCGGCGGTGGCGGTCTCCTCGTCGTTCGCGTACTCGATGCCGGTCACGGTGCTCGAGTAGTCGGAGGAGGCGGCGGCGACCGCGGCCTCGCCGCTCGCGGTCAGCAGCAGCTGCGCGCTGACCTGCCTCTGCCGCTCCTCGTCGGCGCCGAGGGTCAGCGAGCCGTACAGCCCGGTGTTCTCGACCTGCTCGGCAGGACCGCAACTGGGCATGGTGCTCTTGCCCGACCCCAGGACGAGGCAGATGCGCGCGCGCTGCTCCTGGGTCGCCGTCCAGATGACCACGTCGTCCTCCACCGCGAGCGCCCGCACCGACCCGGGGTCGTAGACGCCTGAGGCGACGAGGTCGTTGTGCCACACCTGTTGCTCGGCCGTCAGCGCGACCGCCGGCGCCGCAGATCGGCCGAACGCCGCCCAGCCGATGCCCACGCCGACCGCGACCAGGAGCACCGCGGCGAGCGCGAGGACGAGGGGACGACGGTTCCGCAGCGTCCCGAGGACGCCCGTCGCGTCGGTGCCCCCCGAAGACTCGCTGTCGACGCCGGCACCCGGATCCGAGCCGTCTGCACTCTCCGGCGACGCGTCGCCCGGGCCGCCACCGGACACCGCGTCCGCGCCCGATGCCGAGGCCGTGTTGGCATCGGAAGCCGGGCCGGTGTCGCATGCCGCGGCATCGCGAGCCGGCACCCCGGAGGCGTCCGCACGCCCGGCACGCCGGAGCTCTTCGAGAGCGGCCAGCCGGGCGGCCTCGGCGGCCGTGAGGGCGCCATCGCGGGCGTAGGCCTTCCGCTGCAGCGCCCGCAGCTCGTCGTCGCCCCCCGCCGACGGCATCGCTAGCCGAGCCTCTCGAACTGCATACCGGCCCACAACAGCCAGGCCAGGCTGTACACGGTCGCGCACAGGCCGAGAGCGAGCGCCCAGCGCGCGATCGCGCGGTTCTCCATCGGACGCCGCAGCGACATGATCGCCGCGATCACCGCGACCACCGCGACCGGGATCCCCCAGCCGACGAAGAACGACGCGCCCAGCGCCACGATCGCCGCCAGCAGGGCCCAGGGCGCGAGCCGCGTGTCGTCGACGGGCGCCGGCTCGGTGACCGACGGCTCCCACTCCGCATCCTCGTGACGGTCGATGTCCGGGCCACTCACCACCACGGGCTCGATGCCGACCGGACCCGTGGGCAGCTTGCTGTATCCGTCGCGCCGCGCGCCGGGGATCCGCGCCGTCGCCGCCGAACGGTCCACCTGTTCGCTCGCCCGCTCGAGTCGCGCAGGGGGCGTCGGGGTCGCGTCTCCCGCCGGTCGCGGCACGTCGCTCATACCGCCACCGCCTCCGCGACCTGGATCTCGGTCACCGGCAGGGTCGAGTCGGCGCCGAACGCGAGGGTCGACGGCGGACGACCAGACGAGATCAGCTCGGCGGCGAGCGCCGCGATCATCGCGCCGTTGTCGGTGCACAGCGACAGCGGCGGGATGCGGACCGTGACGCCCGCCTCCGCGGCTCGCGCCAGGGCGACCTCGCGCAGCCGCCGGTTCGCGATCACGCCGCCGCCGAGCAGGAGCCGCGGGACTCCCAGGTCGGCGCAGGCGGCCAGCGCCTTCGTGACGAGCACATCGACCACAGCCTCGCGGAAGCTCGCGGCGACATCGGCGATGGGCAGCGCCGGGGCCTCGTCGCCCGCCGCCGCGGCCTCCGCCTCGAACCGCTCCACCCACCGCGCGACGGCGGTCTTGAGCCCGGAGAACGAGAAGTCGTACCGGTGCTTCGCGAGGTCGGACGCCCGGGACAGCCCGCGCGGGAACCGGATCGCCTCGGGATCCCCGCCCACCGCGGCCCTGTCGATCTCGGGGCCTCCGGGGTACGGCAGCGACAGCAGCCGCGCGACCTTGTCGAACGCCTCGCCCGCCGCATCGTCGACCGTCTCGCCCAGCAGCTCGACATCGGTCGTGAGGTCGCGCACGTGCAGCAGCGACGTGTGCCCGCCCGACACCAGCAGCGCGATCGTCGGGTACTCGAGCGCCTCCGACTCCGGCGTCAGGATGTCGGCGGCGATGTGACCGACCAGGTGGTTGACGGCGTACAGCGGCTTGTCGAGCGACACCGCGAGCCCCTTCGCCGCGCCGACACCCACCATGAGCGCGCCCGCCAGTCCCGGACCGCTCGTGACGGCGACCGCGTCGAGCTGATCCAGGCGCACCCCGGCCTCGGCGAGCGCGGCGTCGATCGCCGGCTGCAGCGCCTCCAGGTGCGCACGAGCCGCGACCTCCGGCACGACGCCGCCGTAACGGGCGTGCTCATCCATGCTCGACGCGATCGTGTTGGACAGCAGCGTGCGGCCGCGCACGATCCCGATACCGGTCTCGTCGCAGCTCGTCTCGATGCCGAGCACCAGGGGCTCGCTCATGCGTTCGCCTCCTCCGGCGTATCGGCGACCGCGGGGTGGCGGCGCAGGTCCAGACGCATCACGATCGCGTCGACGTCGTCGGGCTGATAGTAGCGGGGGCGTCTGCCGATCTCCTCGAAGCCCTCGGCCCGGTACAGCCCCTCCGCCGGCGGGTTGTCGGCCCGCACCTCGAGGAACATCTCCCTGGCTCCCCGGGCGGCCGCCGCCCGGAGCAGAGCGTGCAGCAGCGCACGCCCCCGGCCCCGACCCCGGTGCTCCGCGAGCAGGGCGATGGTCTGGATGTCGGCGTCGGCGCCGCCCTGCAGAGCCCTGACCCCGCCGTACCCCACGATCTCGCCGTCGACCTCGTCGACCAGATAGCGGCCGTGCGGACTCGACAGCTCGCTCGCCATGGTCTCGCGGCTCCAGGCGTCGGTGGGAAACGACCGCTCCTCGATCGCCATGATCGCGTCGAGGTCGCCCGGCACCGCCTCCCGCAGCGTCACGAACCCACCTTCTTCGGCGCTCCGGGCAGCGTCACGTCGGGGTGACGGAGGTACAGCGGCTCGGCGTCGGCGAGCGTGCGGCCCGCGGCCAGCGCCCGCGCGCCCGCCCTGGCCAGGTCGACCGCGGAGAGCACGGTCGTGTCGACGCGCGGGATGCCGTCGAGGTGGGTGTCCGCATCGACGGCCCGCACCAGCACCGTGTCGGCCACGACCACCGGCAGTCCGTCGTCGTCGAGCCCGTCGAACACCGTGACCGCGACCTCGCGGCGGCGTGCGTCGGTGACGATCGCGAACGGGCCGGACTGCGTCGGCAGGGCCGTGAGCGCCGCCGCGGTGTGGCTCGGGACCGGCAGCACGGGCAGACCGCGGCCGAGGGCGAACGCGCGGGCGGCGGCGATCCCGATGCGCAGCCCGGTGAACGGTCCAGGACCCATGCCGGACACGACGTGGGTGATGCCGTCGGAGCCTCCGTCGCGGAGCACCCCGGCGAGCAGATCGCCGATCACCTCCGCATGACCGAGCGGATCGGCGGTGCCCGCCTCGGCCCGCGGCGTCCCGTCGGGGTCGATGAGAGCGACGGCGGTGCCAAGGGACGTGTCGACGGCGAGGATCACCCCTCCAGGGTAGTCGTCACGGGCCCTCCGGCGCCGTGCAGGAGGGGGCGGCCCGCTCAGCCCAGGGGCGCCCTGACCGGGTAGTCCTGATCCTCCAGGATGACCTGGGCGGCCGCGCCCGTCGTCCGGTTCACGACCACGGGCGCCAGGAGGTTCACGCTCACGCCATCCGCCGAGGGGTGCGCGACCACGAGCACCAGGGCATCGTCGGGCGAGCGCAGTGCCAGGTCGTCCACCTGGGCGTCGCTCAGCGTCGGCGCATACTCCCCGAGCACGGTGCTCGGGTCGACCAGGTACAGCCGCAGCGCCTCGTCGGCCACGGCCCGCAGCGCGAACAGCCCGTCGGCGCCGTCGATCGGCGCGAGCGCGAAGTCGACGTGCGGGGCGAGCCCGGGAGGCGGGGCGGTGAAGGTGAGCGCCGCGGTCATCGCAGGAAGTCCATCAGCGAGGGCTGCAGCACGCGGGCGTTCACCGCGAGCGCCGACCGGTAGACGAGCTCCTGGGCTTGGAGGCGGATGAGGACCTCCACGGAGTCGACGTCCTCGACCGCCGCGCGGCGGGACTCGAGGGACACGGAATTCTGCACGGCCGCCTCCTTGGCGCGTTCGATCTGGGACTGACGGGTGCCGACCGAGCCCTGCACCCCGAGCATCGCGGTGCGGCGGTCGTCGATATCGCCGAGCCGCGGCCCGACGTTGGTGCCGGAGCGGAGATCCGCCACGATGCGGTCGACCAGCGCGAACACGGAGTCGTCCCCCGCGCCGAACACGGCCGCGCCGTCGGTGTCGACGCGGACCGAGGCGGCGTCGGACACGCGGCGCGTGACCTCGGAGCCCGCGACGCCGCTGTACGAGTAGTCGGCCGCGAAGGCCGCGGTGTCCGACGTGCCGGCGAACACGGAGCGGCCGAGCAGGCGGGTGTTCGCCTGCGCGAGCAACTCGCCCCTGATGCCCTCCAGCTCCACCGCCAGGGCCTCTTTGGCGGTCGCGTCGAGCGCGCCGTCGTTGGCGCCCTGCGCCGTGAGGTCGCGCACGCGGGAGAGCAGCGAGGTGCTGGCGGTGATGGCGCTGTCGGCCGCGGTCACCCACGCCAGCCCGTCGTCGATGTTGCGGGCGTACTGCTCGGTGCGGCGCTGCTCGGCGTGCAGCGCCAGGGTCGCGGCCGCGGCGGTCGGGTCGTCCGACGGTGCCGCGAACGCCTTCTGCGAGGTCGCCTGGTCCTGCAGCCGCGCGAGCTCGGACAGGTTGGCCTGCAACTGGCGCATGGCCGTCTGGGTCATGGTGGACTGCGTCACGCGAGAGATCACGGTGCTCCTCCGATCAGCGTCCGACGACGCCCGTGCGGTTGATCAGGACGTCGAGGGCCTCGTCCACGGCGGTGAGCACGCGGGCGGCCGCCTGATACGCGGTCTGGTAGGTGAGGAGGCTGATCGTCTCCTCGTCGCCGTCGACGGCCGCGACGGACTGCTGGGCGCCGATGGCCCCCGCCGCCGCCGACTCCGACACCTTCGCGCGCTGCACGTCGGCCGCGGTCGAGACGCCGAAGCGGGTGACCTGGTCGGTCCACAGCGCATCGGGCGAGGTGGCGCGCCGTCCGATCTGCGAGATGAGATCGGCGTTGCTCGCATCCTTCGCCCCCGCGCCCGGAGCCGCCAGGGCCAGCTGGTCGGCGCTCGTCACGGCCACGCGCAGCCCGAGGGCCGCGGAACCCGTCGCCGGGAGGGTGAAGAAGTCGCCGCCCGGCTGACCGGAGGCCGTGACACCGGCCCGGTGCTGCGCGTTGAGCGACTCGGCCAGCGCGGTCGCCACACGGTCGTAGGTCGAGGCGAGCTGCGCGAGCATGCCCCCGTCGGCGGCCGGCGCCAGCACCGACAGCGTGCCGCCCAGCTCGCCGCCGTCGACCGAGACCGGAAGGTCGGGTGCCGACTCCCAGATCACTCCGACGCGCTGCCCCGCCTCGATCGCGGTCGGCCCGGTGAGGGTGAGACGCCGGGCGTCGCCGCCGGAGACCAGGGCGTTGCCGCCGAGGCGCAGCGTGAGCGTGCCGTCGCTCTCCAGGGTCCCGGTGCCGCCCGTGAGGCGGGCGACATCCTCCGCGAGCACGGTCCGGCGATCCATCAGCTCGTTCGCGGAACGCCCGGCGGCGAGCGCGTCGCGGATCTCGCTGTTGAGCACGGCGATCTGCTCGGCGGCCGCATTCACCTGATCGACCGCGCGACCCGCCGACTCGCGTGCGGCCGTCCACTGCGCTGCCACCGTGCGGTAGCCGCCGGCCACGTGCGCGGCGAGCTCCTTCGCGGACTCCAGGACGCTCGCCGCGGCGGCGCCGGAGTCGGGCGTGTTCGCGAGCTCCTGCCACCCCGCCCAGAAGGAGGTGAGGCGGTTGGCGAGGCCCTTGTCGGTCGGCTCGCCCAGAGCAGCCTCGGCCGTGGTCGCGGCGAGGGCGCGCGCCGACCAGTAGCCCGAGGTGCCGAGGGTGTCGCGCACCCGCGCGTCGAGCAGGGCGTCACCGAGCCGGGCGACGCCGTCGATCGACACGCCGTGGCCGGGGAGCGCCCCCATGCTGAAGCGGCCCGTCTGGGCGACGGCGGCGATCGACGAGGTCTCGACCCGCTGCCGCGTGTACCCCTCGGTCTTCTGGTTGGCGATGTTCTGTCCGACGACGTCCATGCCGCGGCGTGCCGCGGCGAGTCCGCTCGCGGCGGTGTTCAGTCCACTGAAGGTCGACATGGTCCCCTCTCGGTCACATCTCTGTGTCGATGATGCGGGCGGAGTCCTCGCGGGCGCGGTCTCCACGGGTGGTGTACTCGCCGCTCTCGAGGCCGAGTGCGGCGATGGTCTCCTGCGTCGCGCGGAGCACGCCGCTGAGCTGCTCGGCGGTGGAGTCGCGCATCTGCTCGACCTCCGCCGTCAGCCGCACGAGCGCGCGCAGGTGGTCGGTGAGCACGTCGGCCCACGCCCCCTCCGGCGCGTGCTCGATGAGCTCCGTGATGGTCGCCTCGTCCGAGGCGCCCCACTCCTGCGCGACTCCGGCGACCTCGACGGCCCTGGACAGTCCTGCACTGCGCAGACGATCGAGTACCTGATCGATCTCGCGTGCCGCAAACTGTATCCAGTGCGATCGGCCAGCCGCGAGCAGCAGTTGCTGCTCGTCGAGCTTGAAAAGCAGCATCTCGAGCAGCTCGCGCTCGCGCCAGAGCTGCATCGATAGTTCGTTGGCTCCCATGATCCCCTTGTTCCCCAGCGATCCCCCGCCCCAACGCCGGTGCGATCGACCCGCCTGTTAACGGTTCCTTAATCCCTATCGGCCGCCGCGCCCATAAGGTTACTATGTGGAACGGCGGTGGTTAGTTCTCCCCATGTACATATCGCGAATTATGTGATATGCGCATCTACCCCTCGCCATGGAGCTTCCGGAGTGCATCCAGAGAGGTGGATCATCCCCCATGTCGTCGCGCGCTGAGCGCAACCGCCTCGTCGAGGCCAACCTTCCCCTGGTCGGCTATCTCGCTGCGGACACCCATGCTCGGGCAACCCACATCCCCCGCGAAGAGCTCGCCGCCGTCGGCGCGCTCGCCCTCGTGACCGCCGCCGACGCCTACGACCCCGCGCTCGGCGTCCCCTTCGGCGCCTACGCCCGGCGCCGCATCCTCGGTGCGTTCGCCGACGAGATGCGCTCCATGGACTGGGCGTCCCGCGGCATCCGCAAGCGCATCAAGGAGACCGTCGCCGTGCGCGACACCCTCACCGCCGCCCTCGGCCGCACGGCCACCGTGACCGAGGTCGCGACGGCCATGGGCTCGCCCAGGGAGGCCGTGTCGGAAGCACTCGCCGACGCCGCGCGCACCGTCTCCACCATCGACGACCCGGCCGCCCGCGACCTGGTCGCCGACGTGCCCCTGCCCGAGGAGTCCGCCCTGGTCGGGGAGCGCCGCGAGGTGCTGGAGCACGCGATCGCCGCCCTTCCCGAGCGCATGCGCCGCATCGTGCTGGCCGTGTACATCGAGGAACGGCCCGTGAAGGAGATCGCCGAAGAGCTGGGGGTGACCCACTCCGCCGTCTCGCAGCAGCGATCGGAGGCCGTGCGGCTGCTGCGCGACGCGCTCGACCGCTACTTCGCCGAGGGCACGGTGGAACCCGTCGCCTCCACCCGCATCTCCCCCGCCGCCCGCGACGCCTACTTCGGCCGGATCGCCGAGGCCGCCGGCGCCCGCATCGGCGAGGTGTTCCGCACCGCGGCCCCCGCCTGACCACGCCGCATCCCTAACGCGCGCGCCTCCTCCGCCGATAGGTGTGAGCGGGAGACCACGGACGGTCCCCCGTACAACACATCACGGAGGAAACCCTCATGGGTATGCAGATCAACACCAACGTGTCGGCGCTCAACGCCTACCGCAACCTGTCCAACACGCAGAACGACGTGTCGAAGTCGCTCGAGAAGCTCTCGAGCGGTTTCCGCATCAACCGCGCAGCGGACGACGCCGCCGGCCTCGCGATCTCCGAGGGCCTGCGCTCGCAGGTCAACGGCCTGAACGTCGCGGCCCGCAACGCCCAGGACGGCATCTCGGTCATCCAGACCGCAGAAGGCGCCCTGACCGAAGTGCACTCCATCCTGCAGCGCGTTCGCGACCTGACCAACCAGGGCGCGAACGACTCGAACAACGCGAAGTCGCGCAACGCCATCCAGACCGAGATCTCCGCCCTGGGCGACGAGCTCACCCGGATCGCGGCGAGCACCAACTTCAACGGCATCAAGCTGCTCTCGGGCGGTACGACGCTGACGTTCCAGGTGGGCGCGGGAGCGGTCGCCGCCGAGGACCAGATCTCGGTGAACCTGACCAACTTCGCCACGCTCGGTGCCGACATCAAGACGCTCGCGACGGGCATGACGGACGCGGCATCGTACGGCGCTGCTCTGGCGGGCATCGACACGCAGATCCAGGCGGTCTCGACCGCACGTGCCGGCTACGGTGCGCTGCAGAACCGCTTCGAGTCGACCATCAACAGCCTCAACGTGTCGGCCGAGAACCTCGCCGCCGCCGAGAGCCGCATCCGCGACACCGACATGGCGTCCGAGATGGTCAAGTTCACGTCGGCGAACATCCTGTCGCAGGCGGGAACGGCGATGCTCGCACAGGCCAACCAGGCCAACCAGGGCGTGCTCCAGCTGCTGCGCTGATCCGCACCGCAGCACTGAATCGCACCGGGGGTCCGGGGGATGGCGCCGTCTGCCACCGGGACCCTC
>NZ_JBSHIM010000025.1:21104-25296 GCF_053618975.1 Microbacterium sp. NPDC055599
GCGAAAAAAGAAAAAAGAGGAAAACGGGGGTGTTTTCGGTTTGTGGCGCGGCCCAAAACAAAAGAAGGAAACCGAATGGGGGGTCGGGGGGACGCCCCCTCCCCCCCCCCGGACCCTCCCCCACACGGAAGGGATCGCGCATGTCGCTCTCGCTCGACGGCCTCGTGTCCGGCCTGAAGACCACCGACATCATCAAGGCGCTGATGGACGTGCACGCGATCCCGCGCACGCTGCTCAAGGCGAAGATCGACGACAAGAACGCCGTCATGACGCAGCTGCGCACCCTCAACACCGCCGTGCAGAACCTCGCGACCGCCGCCGAGAAGGCCGCAGCCCCCGGTGGTCTCGACCGCTTCACCGGCACCTCGTCGTCCGACACCGTGAAGGTCGCGCTGCGGGCCGGAGCCGTCCCGCTCACCACCGACATCGTCGTCGACCGCGTCGCCCAGACCCACACCGTCGTCACCGCCGCCTCGCGCGGCTGGCCCGTCGACCCGCCCGTGCTCACCCTGGAGAACGCCGCGGGCGAGCGCGTGCAGGTGCAGGCCGACTCCGCGTCGATCCAGGACATCGCGCAGGCGATCAACGACGCCGACACGGGGATCGTGGCCACCGCCGTGCCCGCCGGGCGCGACGCCGACGGCAACCCGCTGCACCGCCTGCAGCTGCGCGCCGAGGACTCCGGCGAGGCCGGGCGCTTCCGCGTCTACCGCGGCGATATCGCCGCCGTGCAGAACGGAACGGCGACCGACGTCGCCACCGAGACCGGCGCGGCCGTGATCGCCACCGGCACCGACGCGCAGGTGCGCCTGTGGGCAGGAACCGGCGCCGAGCAGGTGCTCACCTCGACCAGCAACACCTTCACCGACCTGTTCGAAGGCGTCGACGTCACCGTCTCCACCCCCTCCACCACCCCCGTCACCGTGACCGTCGCCGTCGACACGGCCGCCCGCACCAAGGCCTCCGGCGAGTTCATCGCCCTCGTGACCGACATCTTCACCCGCATCGACAACGGCTCGAAGGCGACCGTCCCCACCGGTCAGGGCGGCAAGACGACCCTCGGCGTGTTCACCGGCGACAGCACCATCCGCGGCATGCGCACCGCGCTCGCCGACGCCGTGCAGCACCCGGTCGACGGCGTCTCGCCCTCCACCATCGGCATCTCGACCGACATGTACGGCAAGCTCACGTTCGACGAGGACAAGTTCGCCGAGGAGCTCGCGAAGGACCCGGACGCGGTCGGCGCGCTCTTCTCCGCGGTCGCCGCGCGCATCGAGGAGACCGCGACGTCGTTCTCCGACAAGTACGACGGGCTGCTCACCACCCGCATCACCGGGCAGGAGAGCGAGGTCAAGAGCCTCGGCGAGCAGATGGAGCGCTGGGACGTGCGCCTCGCGCAGCGCAAGGCCACCCTCGAGCGCACCTACGCCCGGCTCGAGGTGATGCTGTCGCAGATGCAGTCGCAATCGTCGTACCTGGCGTCGCAGATCAACTCGCTGCCGAGCAGCCGCTCCGGATCGGACTCGTGAGCATGAACGCCGCCCTGCGCGCCCAGCAGCGCTACCGCGAGGACGCCATCCTCTCCGCGCCGCCGGAGCGACTGGTCACCATGCTCTACGACCGCCTGCTGCTCGACATCGAACGCGGCGAGACCGCCCAGCGCGCGGGCGACTGGGCCGAGGCGAACGCGCAGCTGCAGCACGCGCAGGCCATCGTCGCCGAACTGTCGTCTTCGCTCACCGACGAGTGGAACGGCAGCGCCGGCCTCCGCTCGCTCTACGTCTTCCTCAGTCAGACGCTCATCGGCGCGAACATCGGCCGCGACCCCGAACGCACCAGGGCCTGCCACGGCATCGTCGCCCCGCTGCGCGACGCCTGGCACGAGGCGTCCCGGTCGCTCGCGGAGAGCCGCGCGTGAGCGCCGACGCCTGGGAGGAGCTGCTGGACCGGCTGGAGCAGGAGGCCGAGCGCATCCTCGCCGCACCCGACGGAGCCGTCGAGACGCACGAGCTGCCGCCCTGGACGCCGCCGCCCGCGCCGCTGCCCGCGCACCTCGCCGACCGCGCCCGCCGCGTGATCGACCGCCAGCGCGCGGCCATGGACCGCGTACGCCACGAGATCGACGGCGTCCGCCAGCACCTCGGCGCCGTGGGGCGCGTACCGGCACCGCGCGAACCCGACGCACCGGCCTACCTCGACGTGGACGGCTGACGGCCGCCTAACGCACCCGGCCTGCCTGCCGACAGTGCACCGTGAGCACGGATGGCTCGCAAGACTCGGCCAGGGATCGGCCATTTCCACCACACACGGGGAGCCGGTTCGTGTTCGACTCTGTCACCATCACCGCACTCACGAGTGCGCTCGATGGGCTCTCGCTGCGCCAGCGGGCCATCGCCGACAACATCGCCAACATCAACACCCCCGACTACCACGCCAAGCGCGTGCGGTTCGAGGAGGCCCTCGCGGACTCGATCGCCCGCGGCGACGGACGCGTGTCGGCGACGGTCGGCACCTCGCTGGAGCCGACCAGGCTCAACGGGAACAACGTCAACCTCGACACCGAGACCCTCTCCAGCATCGACACCATGCTGCGCTACCAGTTCGCGACGCAGGCCGTGAACGGCTCGTTCTCCTCCATGCGCACCGCGATGAGGACCTCATGACCTTCGACGCGATCGGCATCGCCGGCACCGGACTGACCGTGCACCGCAAGTGGCTCGACGCCATCAGCGACAACATCTCCAACATCAACACGGTGCGCTCGACCGACGGCGCCGCGTTCCGTGCGCGCTACGTGCTCGCGCAGACCAGCGCCCAGTCGCCGGGCGTCTACGTCGCCGGCACCGTGCAGGGCAGCGCCGAGGGCCGCCTCGTGCACCAGCCCGACCACCCCCTCGCCGACGCGAACGGCTACGTACGCTACCCCGACATCGACCTCGGCGACCAGATGAGCCAGCTCATCCTCGCGCAGCGCGGCTACCAGGCCAGCGCGGCGATCGTCGACCGAGCCCGCACGACCTACGAGTCGGCCCTGCAGATCGGACGCAACGCATGAGCGCGGTCTCCGGAATCGAGGCCGTCGCCTCGTCCCTCGGTCTCACCACCTCCCCCGTCACCGGGGCGAAGACGACCGACGGCTCCGCCTTCGCGAACAGCGTCACGGGCGCGATCGACGAGCTGCGCTCGCTGCAGTCCGACTCCGACGCGCTCAAGGTCGCCGCGGTCACGGGCGACCTCGACGACATCCACGCGGCCATGATCGCGTCGTCGCGCGCGGCCGTGACGCTCGAGCTCGTCGCCGCCGTGCGCAACAAGGGCGTCGACGCGTTCAACGAGATCATGCGGATGCAGGCCTGATGCCCCCGGCCGTCGCCGGTGCGTTCCAGCGCATCCGCCGTGTCATCGCGGGGTTCTCGCTCGCCCAGCGCACCATCGCCATCATCGGTGTCGCCGTGCTCGCCCTCGGCATCATCGCCCTGTCGAGCTGGCTCACCCGCCCCACCTACACCCCGCTGTTCTCCGGGCTGAGCGCGACCGACGCCAACGCCGTGGTCGAGCAGCTCCGCTCCGCGTCGGTGCCGTACGAGCTCGCCGACGGCGGCGCCACCGTCCTCGTGCCGGAGAAGGACGTGTACGACCAGCGCCTCGCCGCCGCATCCGCCGGACTGCCCAGCGCCAACAGCGCCGGCTACTCGCTGCTCGACGACATGGGCGTCACCACCTCCGAGTTCCAGCAGTCGGTGACGTACAAGCGCGCCATCGAGGGCGAGCTCGCCGCCACGATCTCCGCGATCGACGGGGTCTCCGCCGCCTCCGTGCAGCTCGCGATCCCCGAGGAGAGCGTCTTCGTGTCGGAGACCGTCGACGCGACCGCCTCCGTGTTCGTGGAGACCGCGGGCAACAGCACCCTCGACCAGAAGCAGGTCGAGGCGATCGTGCACCTCACCTCCGCGGCGGTCAGCGGCATGAAGCCGGAGAACGTCGCCGTGGTCGACCAGACCGGGCGCACGCTGTCGGCCGTCGGCGTCGGCTCGACGGGCGGCCTCGACCAGCAGGCGGGCGACTACGAGGCACGCGTCACGGCGAGCGTGCAGCAGATGCTCGACACCGTGGTCGGCCCCGGCAACGCGACCGTCACGGTGGTCGCCGAGATCGACCGGTCGGTGAACGAGCGCATCGAGGAGACCTACAC
>NZ_JBSHIM010000026.1:0-24776 GCF_053618975.1 Microbacterium sp. NPDC055599
CCCCCATAGCCCCCGCCATCCGGGCATTGTCCCACCCCGGCCGGGGTTCCTCAACTTTTGGTATCCCAGCCGGGGTGGACGGGCTCGCCCGCGGCGACTCAGGGCAGGCGGTTCGCCTTCGCCAGGTTCGCCGTCAGCTCCTCGGCGTTCTGGCGCGTGACGTACGCGGGACGGTCGCGCTCGACCCGCCACGACTCGCTCAGCGGGCCGATGTTCACGGTGTCGAAGCCCGCCTGGTCGTAGAACCGGGTCACGAACGCCACCGCCTCGGCGTCGTCACCCGCGGTCGCCAGCGCGCGACGGTCCGGGGTGCCGGCCGGGGTGCCGCCGGTCGTGATGTCGCTCGCGTAGATGTGGTTGAACGCCTTGGCGATCTTCGAGGTCGGCAGCTGCTGCTGCAGCAGCTCGGACGTGGTCGTCTCGCCCCGGTCGAGAGCCTCGATGTGACCGTCACGCTCGAAGTAGTAGTTGTTGGTGTCGAGCACGATCTTGCCCGCCAGCTGCTCGGTCGGCAGCTGGTCGATCGCGTGCAGCGGCACGGTCACCACCGCCACGTCGGCGGCCGCCGCCGCCTCCTCCGCGGTCGCCGCCCGCGCCTTCGGGCCCAGCTCCGCGACGAGGTCGGCCAGCGTCTCCGGGCCGCGCGAGTTCGCGATCACCACGTCGTAGCCGTTCGCCACCGCGACGCGCGCGACCTGGCTGCCGATGTTGCCTGCACCGATGATTCCGAGAGTAGTCATGTTCGGCCCAACGCCGAGCGGGCGACTCTATTCCCGTGAATCGGTCATCGGGGACGGCTCACAGGCGCGTCAGTGCGTCCTCGGTCGCCACCCACGCGAGCATCGCGCACTTCACGCGCGCGACGTACTTCGAGACCCCGCCGAGCGCGGCCGCGTCGCCGAGCAGCTCCTCATCGGGTGCGATCGTGCCGCGCGAGCGCATGGCGTCGCGGAACGCCGCGATGCGCACCTCGAGCTCCGCCACGCTGAGCCCCTCGGCGAGCTCGGCCAGCAGCGACGCGGACGCCTGCGAGATCGCGCACCCGTGCCCCTCCCACGCGATGGCATCGATCGTCCCGTCGTCGCCCCGGTGCACCTGCAGGGTGATCTCGTCACCGCACGTCGGGTTGAGCTGGTGCGACTGCGCCGGGATCTCGTCGCGCAGCCCGTAGCCGTGCGGCGTGCGCGAGTGGTCGAGGATCAGTTCCTGATACAGGCTCTGCAGGTCGCTCATGCGCCCCTCCGGAAGAAGTCGATCGCCCCGGCGACACCCGCGATCACGGCGTCGACCTCGGCCTCGGTCGTGTACAGGTACGTGCTGGCCCTTGTCGACGACGTGACCCCGAGCCGCCGGTGCAGCGGCTGCGCGCAGTGGTGCCCCACACGCACCGCGATGCCCAGGTCGTCGAGGAACTGTCCGACGTCGTGCGCGTGGATGCCCGCCACGTCGAAGCTCGCGAGTCCCACGCGCGGCAGATCGATGCCGGCTCCGAGCACGCGCACGCCGTCGATCGCGCGGAGCCCGTCCACCAGGCGCCGGCCGAAGGCGGCCTCGTGCGCGGCGATGCGCGACATGCCCACCTCGTCCAGGTAGCCGACCGCCGCGGCGAGCGCGATCGCCTGCGACACCCGCTGCGTGCCCGCCTCGAAGCGCTGCGGCGGCGGCAGGTACTCGGCCTCGGTCGTGGTGACGGTCGTGATCATCGAGCCGCCCGTGAGGAACGGGGGCATCGCGGCCAGCACCTCGCGCCGGCCATACAGCGCACCGATGCCCGTCGGCCCCAGCATCTTGTGGCCGGAGAGCACCGCGAAGTCCACGCCCAGCGCCCGCACGTCGAGCGGCAGGTGCGGGGCGGACTGGCACGCGTCGAGCAGCGTCAGGGCACCGACCCCGCGGGCGAGCGCGACCAGCTCGTCGACCGGGTTGATCACGCCGAGCACGTTGGACACGTGCGTGAAGGCGATCAGTTTCGTGCGGTCGGTGACGAGCTCGGCGGCCACGTCGAGCCGGAGGGCGCCGTCGTCGTCGAGCGGGATCACCCGCAGCGTGGCGCCCGTGCGCGCGGCGAGCTCCTGCCACGGGATGAGGTTGGCGTGGTGCTCCATCTCGGTGGTGACGATCTCGTCTCCCTCGCGGAGGCGCAGGCGCTCCGCGGCCGTGCCGCCGCGTCCGAGCGAGGCGTTCGAGAGGGAGTAGGCGACGAGGTTGATCGCCTCGGTCGCGTTCGAGGTCCACACGATCTCGTCGTCGTCGGCACCGACGAAGCGGGCGACGGCGGCCCGCGCATCCTCGAACAGCTCGGTCGCCTCGGCCGCCAGCGTGTGCGCACCCCGGTGCACCGCGGCGTTCATCGTGGTCGCGTAGTCGCGCTCGGCGTCGAGCACGGCGTCCGGTCGCTGCGACGTCGCGCCCGAGTCGAGGTACACCAGCGGATGGCCGTTCACCTGCGCGCGCAGGATCGGGAAGTCCCCGCGGATCCGCTGCACCTCGGTCTCGGTCAGCGGTGCGATCACGTCGACTCCGGGAGAAGCGCTCATCGTTCCAGTCTCCCATCTTCCGAACGCGGCCGGCGCGGGGGTCTGGGGCTACGACATGCGCGCGAGCCGGGCCCTGGCCATGCAGAACACGCCGTACAGGGCGAACCCCACCCCCACCGCGCCGAGCACCAGCCCGCCCAGCGGCAGCGCGAGCAGGCTGTGCAGCGCCGCATCCAGTCCCGCGGCCTTCTCCGGGTCCTGGGTGACCGCGGCGACCACGAAAAGCACCCCCGTCACGGCGACCGCGACGCCCTTGCCGAGGTAGCCCGCCACCCCGAGCACCACGATGCCCGCGCGCCCCGCGCCGGTCGGCAGCTCGATCAGCTTCTCGAACGACCGCGTGATGCCGCTGCCGATGAACCCGAGGCCCACGCCGACCACCGACAGGCCGAGGATCACCAGCAGCGCCACGCCCCCGGGCGCCGACAGCACGATCTCGCTGAGCGTGCGCGACGCGTCCTCCGACTCGGCACGACCGCCCACCGCGTAGATGATCGCGAGGACCGCGACCACGAGATAGGAGCCCGAGATCCCGGCGAGCTTGATACGACGGCCCCACTTCTTCGTCTCCGCGGGGTCGGCGGCGAGGAAGGCGCTGGCGATCTGCCAGGCGGCGAGCGCGATGAGCCCCACCGCGATCGACAGCAGCAGCAACCCGCCGATGGGGTTGTCGCGGATGCGCTCCATCGCCCCGTCCTGGTCGGCGTCGCCCGAACCGCCCACCGCGATGCTGAGGGCGATCGCGCCGATCACGACGTGGATGAGCCCCAGCACGACGAAGCCGACACGGGCGGTCCTCCGGAACGCGGTCGAGTCCTTCGCCGCGCGCGCCGCATGCTTCACGCTGCTCATGGGGGAAGCGTATCGCTCGGCATCCGAGCCGAAGAGGGGGTTGCTTTCGTCCGCGCCCGCGGTGAACTCACTCGACCCGCGCGACCGGCTGCCGCAGGATCGTGCGGAGTTTCGCGGGGTCGGTGCGGCGGATGTCGCTCAGGTACACCTCGTGGTGCCGACCGGTCATGCGCAGTCCGTGCTCCGGGATGAAGCGGTGGTGCAGCTCATCGAGCACCGGGGCCTCGTCGTCGAAGGGGCCGACGTGGAGCGTCTGCACGCACAGCCCCTCGTGCAGGGTCTCCAGCCGCACGGAGCGCAGGGCCGGCAGGGGCTCGCGCTTCTTCGCGCTCTTCGCCTCGACGGTGTCGACCGCGCGCGCGAAGAGGTCGGGGGTCACGTGGTCGCCCACCAGGAGAAGCAGCGTCCACTCCCACTGCGACTTGTCCCGGCGCGACGTGAACGACTCCATGTCGGCCGCGTGCCACAGCCCCTCGAGCGGCATCACGACGGTGTCGATGCCGAGCTCTTCACGGCTCGCGAACTTGAGCGTGTACGCCAGGGGGAACAGCGCCGCCACGGCCTGCCCATACACGGGCGAGGTGTTGGGGTCTCCCGCGCCGTCGATCATGAGGTACCGCAGCGGCGGCACCTCGAGCACGCGGAACTCTCCGCGTCGTGCGCGATAGGAGTCGAGGGTCTTCTTGGGGTCGATGGCCGCCATCGCCTGCCTCTCTGGATGAGACTGCTCGGTGCGGCACAGTGTGCCAGGGGCCTCCGACACCGGGGCGGGACGGCTCGGCCGCCCCGCCCCGGTGACTCACTCCGCTTCCACGGGCAGCCACAGCTCGCACGAGGCCGTGTCCCCACGGAACTCGCGGTACCGCACCATCGACGGACCGGGGCGCAGTCGCCACGGGTTCGACGGGAACCACTCGGTCGCGGTGGCCGCCCACAGGTCCTGCAGGGTCTGCGGGAACGGGCCGTCGGCGGCGAACACGGCCCAGGTGCCCGCCTCGAGCCGCAGCACGTCGAGATCCTCCGGCACCGGGGTCGTCTCCTCCAGCGCGACGCCGTGGAGATACGTGAGCGGTGTGCCCTCTGGCGCGTCCGGCTCCACGTCGGCTGTCACGGCGAGGATGCCCGACGGCTCCGCGTCGTTCAGACGCTTGAGCCGCGCGTGCTCCTCCGCCGGGATGGCCGCGATGTGCTGCTGGATGTGCGGGTTCTCGCCGCGGTGGATCAGCGGGACCTGCGTGGCATGACCGACCAGCTGGAGGGCGGGTCGGGGGGTGATGGTGACGTCCATCGGGGTGCTCCCTTCGACGCTCAGGCGGAACCGGAGCGTGGGTTGTGTACGGAGAGGACCCCCGTCACGGCGCGCCTCGGCCGGACCGATGCCGTGCACGGCGCGGAACGCCCTGCCGAACGCCTCGACCGAGCCGTAGCCGTGCCGCACGGCCACGTCGAGCAGGCTCGGCGCACCGCCGACCAGTTCCGCGGCGGCGATCGTCATCCGACGACGGCGCACGTACTCCGACACGGGCATGCCCGCGAGGGCGGAGAACATCCGCCGCAGGTGGTACTCGGTCGTGCCGTGCGCACGCGCGACGGCCGCGACGTCGAGCTCCTCGTCTGGCGCGGCCTCGACGCGGTCGATCAGGGCGTTGAGGGTGCCGATCATGGGTTCCTCCTTTCCCCACCAGCGTGTCCGTCCATCGGGGTGCGGCACCCGATCATTCTGGTCCGTTCCGGTCGTGTGCTGCCGTTCCCCGTGCACCGTTCACACCCCGTTTGACTGCACTGTGAACACGCATCCCGTATCGTCGGAGTTTCTGGGGGAGCACGGGGAGCGAGTCGGCATGCAGGTGAGAGACCTCCTTTTCGGCGTCCCCTCCGGCCTCCCGCCGCTCGCAGACACGGAGGATCCGTTCGCCGACGCTCTGGCTCTCGTGGACGCCCAGGTCACGCGGGTGATCGTCGACATCCCGGCCGGTGTGATCGGGGTGCTGCTGGAACTGCGCCAGTCGACACGGCTCCGCGGCACGACGGCACTGCTGCGGGTGACCGGGGCGGTGCGCCAGGAGTGGACGGGCTCCGCGTCGGCCAACCGCTTCACGGCGTGGTCGATCACGGACGCTGCGGTCGACCGCGACCTCACCGCGATCCGCATCGCCCTGCACTGCCTGCCGGCGGGGTCGCTGCACCTCGCGGGGACCGCGGCGGACTTCGTGCTGCTCTCCGCGCGACCCGATCGCACGCCGCCCTCCTCGACCGATCCGGGCGCGCTGCTCCGGTTCGGCGTGGTCGACGAGTCCACCGTGTGCGACCCGCTCGGCGCCGCGCACCTGCGCTCCTCGGCACCGTTCCCGCGCCACTGAGCGGCGACCGCACGGGCGGACCGCGGGCGACTCGTGCTGAGCGACCGCTCGAGATCGAGCGCCGTACCGTGATCGCGGTTCGAGGGGGAAGGACTGGCGGAGACGAGGGGATTTGAACCCCTGGTCCCCGTAAGGGGACTCCACCTTAGCAGGGTGGTGCACTAGGCCGGACTATGCGACGTCTCCAGGCATCCGGCCCGAGAGCGCGGATGCACTCGACCAGTGTAACGGGTTCGACGCGCCCTGACGAACCGCGGCCACGGCCGCGCCTCCCGACCCGCGCGCGACCGGCTGGGATACTGGCCGCGCGCGGGAGTCACACCACCGCGACGGAGAGGATCGCCATGAATCCGCACCCGCACGTCGGCGCTTCCCTGGGCACCGAGGACAGCGCCTGGAGCTACCGGGCGGTCGGCTACGCGATCGTGCTGCTGCTCTTGGGCGTCTCGTACGGCCTGTGCGCCGCGCAGCCGAGCGCCGACCCGAGCCCGTGGGCGTTCCTGGTCATGCTCGCGACGGTCGCGATCGTGTTCCGCGTGACGGGCGCCCGTGCGCTCGTGCAGCGGGTGACGTGGGTCGTGCTGTCCACCGCGGGCGCGGCGGCCCTGCTGGCGACCTTCTTCGGCACCGGCAGTCCCGCCCTCGCCGTCGGGCTGTCCGCGGCCTCGATGGTGGCACTGCTCGTCGCACCGTGGGCGATCATCGCGCATCAGGTCACGCGACGCGGGCTCGACATCGAGGCGCTGCTCGCCGCGGTGACGGCGTACATCCTGGTGGGGATGTTCTTCGCCTTCGCGTACAACCTCGCCTCGCAGTTCCTGTCGCAACCGCTCTTCATCGGAGCGGAAACCGACTCGCTCGGCGATCAGCTGTTCTTCTCCTTCACCGCCCTCACCACGACCGGCTACGGCAACCTCATCCCCCGGGGCGCCGGCATGCAGGCCGTCGCGGTGGCCGAGGGCATCACGGGGCAGCTGTTCCTGATCACCGCGGTCGCCCGCATCATGCGCGGCGCGAGCGCCCAGCACCGGTCGTCGGCCTCAGCCTGACGGCATCGCCGGCGGGGTCATGCGCCGGTCGTGGAGCGCCGCGCCACCAGCTCGGGGCGGAACAGCACGTGCTCGGGCTCCGGCGCCCGCTCCCCCTGACCCCGCAGCAGCAGATCGACCGCGGTGGAGCCGATCAGGGCGGCGGGCTGACGCACCGAGCTGAGCGGGATCACGGCGGCCGCGGCGAAGTCGATGTCGTCGTAGCCGATGATCGCGATGTCGTCGGGCACCCGGGCGTCTCCGGTCATCACGAGGCTCTGCAGCAGGCCGAGCGCGACGAGGTCGTTCGCCGCGAACACGGCATCCGGACGATCCGCCGGGGCGCGGCCGAGGATCCGCGACCCCGCCTGCCTCCCCTCCTCGACCGTGAGAGCGGCGGTCGCGAGGAACTCCAGGGCGACCCCGGCGTCGGCGGCCGCGGCCTGTGCCCCGCTGAGCCGGTCGGACACCTGCCGCAGTGATACGGGTCCCCCGACGAAGGCGATCCGCCGACGGCCGACCGCGAGCAGATGCTCCATAGCGATCCGGCCGCCCTCCACGTCGTCCACGGCGACCGAGGCGAAGCGCTCGTCCTGCGACTCCCGGTCGACGAGCACCGCGTGCGTGCCGCGCTCGTGCATGCGTGCCAGGCGCGGCAGCGACTCGGCCACGGGCGTCACCAGCACGCCCGTCACCCGCTGCTCCTCGAACAGGTCGAGGTGCATGGCCTCGCGCTCCTGCTTCTCGTCGCTGTTGGCCACCAGCACCGAGAGCCCGTGCTGATCGGCGCGCTCCTCGGCACCGCGGATCACCTCAGCGAAGAAGGGGTTGCGGATGTCGAGCACGACCAGTCCGATGGTGCGGCTGCGTCCGGCGCGGAGCTGCCTGGCCGCGTCGTTGCGCACGAAGCCGAGCCGATCGATCGACGCCTGGACCCTGGCCACCGTCTCGGCGGCCACCTTCTCCGGCCGGTTGAGGACGTTCGACACCGTGCCGACCGAGACACCCGCGTCCTCCGCGACCTCGCGCACGCTGACCGCCATCCGCGACCTCCCGTCCTCCGGCGTGTGAAACGACTCACATTCCGCTCAGGACTCACACTCTCATGCCGTCTTGACAGCAGTCAACACATCGCCTAATCTCATCTCCGACAGGGTTTGAAACGATTCATTCCCTCAATGGAGAGAGAAATGATGTCCTCACCCGCGACGGCGCCCGTGCTCGAGCTCGCCGGCGTCCAGAAGGCCTTCGGCTCGGTGATCGCCCTGCGCTCCGGCACGATCACGGTCGACCCCGGCTCCATCCACGCGCTCGTCGGCGAGAACGGTGCCGGGAAGTCCACGCTCGTGAAGATCGTCGCCGGCCTCTACCAGCGCGACGCCGGAACGTTCCGCCTGAACGGGGCCGACGTGGACTTCACCTCCACCGCCCAGTCCAAGGCAGCCGGTGTCGCCGTCATCTACCAGGAGCCGACGCTCTTCCCCGACCTGTCGGTGACCGAGAACATCTTCATGGGCCGCCAGCCCCTCGGACGCTTCGGCCGCATCGATCGGAAGGCCATGCGGCACGAGGTCGAGCGGCTCTTCACCCGCCTCGGCGTCACCATCGACCCCGACCGCCCCGCGGAGGGGCTCTCGATCGCCGACCAGCAGGTGATCGAGATCGCCAAGGCCGTCTCCCTCGACGCGGCACTGCTCATCATGGACGAGCCCACCGCCGCCCTGTCCGGCGTGGAGGTCGAGCGCCTGTTCGCGATCGCGCGCAGCCTGCGCGACGAGGGGCGCGGCCTCATCTTCATCTCGCACCGCTTCGACGAGGTGTTCGCCCTCTGCGACACCGTCACCGTGATGCGTGACGGCGCGTACATCGCCACCTCCGCCGTGGCCGACACCACGGTCGACGAGCTCGTGCGCCAGATGGTGGGCCGCGAGGTCGCCGAGCTGTTCCCCAAGCAGGAGGCCGCGATCGGCGAACCGCTGCTCGAGGTGGAGGGCCTCACCAGCCCCGGGCTCTTCCACGACATCTCCTTCACCGTGCGCGCGGGCGAGATCGTCGGACTCGCCGGGCTCGTCGGCGCGGGACGCAGCGAGGTCGCCCGGGCCGTGTTCGGCGTGGACGGCTACCGCGAGGGCACGGTCCGCATGACCGGCCGGCGCATCCCGCCGCGGCGCCCCGTCGACGCCATGCGGGCGGGACTCGCGCTCGTCCCCGAGGACCGTCGCAAGCAGGGCCTCGTGATCGAGTCCGGCGTGGGCGGCAACATCACCCTCGCGATCCGCCGGCGTCTGGCCCGGCTGGGCCTGCTGACGACCGCGATGGAGAACCGGGCCGCCCGTGAGTGGGCCTCGCGCCTCGAGGTGAAGACGCACGCGCTCGACACGGTCGCCGCCACCCTCTCCGGCGGCAACCAGCAGAAGGTCGTCCTGGCGAAGTGGCTCGCGACGCAGCCCCGGGTGCTGCTGATCGACGAGCCCACCCGCGGCATCGACGTCGGCACCAAGTCCGAGGTGCACCGGCTGCTCTCCCAGCTCGCCGGCCAGGGCATGGGCATCCTCATGATCTCGTCGGAGCTGCCCGAGGTGCTCGGCATGGCCGACCGCGTGCTGGTGATGCGCGAGGGCCGCATCACCGCCGAGATCCCCCGCTCGGAGGCCACCTCCGAGATCGTCATGTTCGCCGCGACGCACGCATCGGAGCTCTCCTCGTGACCACCGCTATCCCCGTCTCCGCGCTCACCACGCGCATCTCCGGCATCGGCAGGGCGCGCGAGTTCGGCATCCTGCTCGCCCTGGTGCTCGTGATCACCGCCGCGACCCTCAACAACCCGAAGTTCCTGTTCAGCGCCGACGGCTGGCGCGACCTGCTGCTCACGCCCTCGATCCTCGTGCTCGTCGCGGTCGGTCAGGCCATCGTGCTCATCACCCGCAACGTCGACCTCTCCGTCGGCTCGGTCATGGGCCTCACGGCCTACCTCACCGGACGGCTCTTCATCGACGTGCCCGGCATCCCCATCGTGCTCGTCGTGATCGCCGCCGTCGTGCTCGGCGCCCTCCTCGGACTCGTCAACGGCGCCCTCGTCGCCTACGCGAAGGTGCCCGCCATGGTCATCACGCTCGGCACGCTCTACGCCTACCGGGGCATCAACGTGCTGTGGACCGGCAGCGACCGCGTCAACGCCTCCGACCTCCCCCGCGACTTCCTGGCGCTGGGCACCGGACAGCTCCTGGGCATCCCGATCCTCGCGGTCGTCGCGGTGATCGTGCTCGCCGCGGCCGCCTGGTACCTGAAGAACACGCGCGGCGGGCGGGAGTTCTACGCGATCGGCTCCGACCCCGCAGCCGCCGAGCTGTACGGCCTGCGCGTCACGCGCCGCGTGCTGACCGCGTTCGTCCTGTCGGGTGCGCTCGCCGGGCTCGCCGGGGTGTTCTACGCGGCACGCTACGGCACCATCAACTCCCAGGCCGGAGCCGGATGGGAGCTCGACGCGGTCGGCGCCGCGGTGATCGGCGGCGTCGCCATCACGGGCGGCATCGGCTCGGTCTGGGGTGCGGCGATCGGAGCCGTGCTGCTGCTCACCATCAACCGTGCCCTGCCGATCCTCGGCATCCCCGACTTCTGGCAGCGCGCCGTCGTCGGCCTGCTCATCATCGGCGCCATCGTGCTCGACCGCGTGCTCGCGGTCCGGCAGAGACGGCGGCTCATCGAGGCGAGGGACCAGTCATGACCACCGCGACCACCACCACCGCGAGCGCCCGCGTCATCCGCGACTACGACAAGCCGCTGTGGCGCCGGCTGCTCCTCACGCGCGAGGCCGCGATCGTCGGGCTGCTGATCGTCGTGGCCGTCGTGGCCGCCACGAGCATCCGCGGCTTCGGTCAGCCGATCACCCTCACCTACCTGCTGCTCGACATCGCCCCGATCCTGCTGATCGCGTTGCCGATGACGCTGATCATGATCACGGGCGAGATCGACCTCTCGGTCGGCAGCATGGTCGGACTGTCCAGCGTGGTCACCGGAGCGCTCGTGCAGGGCGGCCTCCCGTTCGAGGTCGCCGCGCTCGCCGCGCTCGCGGTCGGCATCGTCGGCGGCGCGTTCAACGGCTTCCTGGTAACCGTCGTCGGGCTCCCCTCGCTCGCGGTCACGATCGGCACGCTCGCGCTCTACCGCGGCCTCGCGGTGGGCCTGCTCGGCACGGCCGCCGTCACCGACTTCCCGGAGTTCTGGAGCGACCTCGCGAAAGCCAAGATCGCCGGCACGCCCATCCCCGTCATCACCATCCCGTTCCTGGTGCTGGTGGCCGTGTTCGCGGTCCTGCTGCACTTCACCCCGTTCGGTCGCGGCGTGTACGCGGTGGGACTGTCGAAGGACGCCGCGCACTTCTCCGGCGTGCACGTCGAGCGCACCAAGCTCGTGCTCTTCGTGCTCTCCGGCGCGGTCGCCGCGTTCGCCGGCATCTTCTACACGCTCCGCTACGGCAGCGCCCGCGGCGACAACGCCACCGGCCTCGAGCTCCAGGTGATCGCCGCCGTCGTCCTCGGCGGGGTGTCCGTCTTCGGCGGTCGCGGCAAGATCTACGGCGTCATCGCCGCCGCCTTCCTCATCGGGGCGCTCGCGAGCGCGCTCCGCCTGGTGAACGTCACCTCCGACGTCATCAACATCATCACCGGCACGCTCCTCGTGATCTCGGTGGTGGCCGCAAGCGTCCTGGCCTGGCTGCAGAAAGCACGCCGCCGACCGGGCAGAACCCCCGCCGGTGCCCGCACCACAGCGCCAGGGGCACCGATGGACGCCGCGACCGCGGCATCCCCCGACGAAAGGAACGAACAATGACGTTTGCACGCAAGCGCGTGACCGCCTTCGCCGCCCTCGCGGTGGCCGCGGCGGTCGCCCTCACCGGCTGCGCCGGATCCGGCGACGGCGGCAGCGGCAGCGGCGGAGAAGGCGGCGGCGACGCCTCGATCACCTTCCTGCCGAAGAACCTCGGCAACCCGTACTTCGACACGTCCAGCGAGGGCGGCAAGAAGGCCGTCGAGGAGTTCGGCGGCACGTTCTCCGAGGTGGGACCGGCCGAGGCCACGCCCGACGCCCAGGTCAGCTACATCAACACCGCCACGCAGCAGGGCGTCGGCGCGCTCGTCGTCTCGGCGAACGACCCCAAGGCCATCTGCGACGCCCTGAACGAGGCCCGCGACGCGGGTGTCAAGGTCGTCACGTTCGACTCCGACACCAACACCGAGTGCCGCGACCTGTTCATCAACCAGGCCGACTCCGAGGGCATCGCGAAGGTGCAGATCGACCAGATCGCCGAGCAGATCGGCGGCGCGGGCGAGATCGCGATCCTCTCCGCCTCGGCCAACGCGACCAACCAGAACGCGTGGATCGACCTGATGAAGGAGTACGTCGCGAGCGACTACCCCGACATCACGATCGTCGAGACCGTGTACGGCGACGACGACGACCAGACGTCCTTCGACAAGACGGCGGCACTGCTGCAGAGCCACCCCGACCTGAAGGGCATCGTGTCGCCCACCACGGTCGGCATCGCGGCCGCCGCGCGCTACCTCTCCACGTCCGACTACAAGGGCACCGTGGCCCTCACCGGGCTCGGCACCCCGAACCAGATGCGCGAGTACGTGGAGGACGGCACCGTCACGTCGTTCGCGCTGTGGAACCCGGAAGACCTCGGCTACCTCGCCGCGTTCGCCGCCCACGCCCTCATCGCCGGCGACATCACCGGCAAGGAAGGCGACACGTTCGACGCTGGCGACCTCGGCGAGTACACGGTCGGCGCCGACGGCGTCGTGCTGCTGGGCGACCCGTTCGTGTTCGACGCCGACAACATCGGCGACTTCGACTTCTGAGTCGCCCGTCCGGCCGGTGCCGCGTGGCACCGGCCGGACACCGAAAGGACCCTCATGACCCGCGTGGCCTTCCAGCTCCAGGTGCGCCCCGAGCTGCTCGACGAGTACGTGGCCAGGCACTCCCCCGTGCGGCAGGAGATGCTGGCGGAGATCGCCGCCGCCGGACGACGCGACTACAGCCTCTTCCTCGGCGCCGGCGGCACGCTCTTCGGCTACTACGAGACCGACGACGACCGGGCGGCCCAGGCGTACCTCGCCGCGTCGCCCGTCGCCGCGCGGTGGGAGGCCGAGATGAGCCGCTTCTTCGTGGGCCTCGACGGCCGCCCCGATCAGGCCGCCACCTCCCTCACCGAGGTATTCCACCTCGAAGACCAGCTCGCCGCGGCGAGCGCCACCGACTCCTCCGCCACCACCGACACCGAAGGCCGTGCATCGTGAGCATCCTCACCCCCGACATCCTCGCCGCGCTCGAGAAGCAGAGCATCGAGCTGCCCAGCTGGGCCTTCGGCAACTCCGGCACCCGGTTCAAGGTGTTCGGCACGCCGGGCACCCCGCGCGACCCCTACGAGAAGATCGCCGACGCCGCCCAGGTGCACGCGCACACCGCCCTCGCGCCGACCGTGGCGCTGCACATCCCGTGGGACCTGGTCGACTCCTTCGACGACCTGCGCCGTCACGCCGAAGACCACGGCGTGACGCTCGGCACCGTCAACTCCAACACCTTCCAGGACGACGACTACAAGTTCGGCGCGCTCACGCACGAGGACGCCGCGATCCGCCGCAAGGCCATCGACCACCACCTCGCGTGCATCGACGTCATGGACGCCACGGGCAGCCGCGACCTGAAGATCTGGCTCGCCGAGGGCTCCAACTACCCCGGTCAGGCCGATCTGCGCGGTCGTCAGGACCGCCTGCACGACTCGCTGCAGCAGATCTACGAGCGCCTCGGCGACGACCAGCGGCTCGTGCTCGAGTACAAGTTCTTCGAGCCCGCGTTCTACCACACCGATGTGCCGGACTGGGGAACGTCGTACGCCCAGGTGAGCGCGCTCGGCGACAAGGCCCTCGTGTGCCTCGACACCGGTCACCACGCGCCGGGCACGAACATCGAGTTCATCGTGATGCAGCTGCTGCGGCTCGGCAAGCTCGGCTCGTTCGACTTCAACTCCCGCTTCTACGCCGACGACGACCTCATCGTCGGCGCGGCCGACCCGTTCCAGCTGTTCCGCATCCTGTTCGAGGTGATCCGCGGCGGCGGCCTGAACAACCCCGACGTCGCCTTCATGCTGGACCAGTGCCACAACGTCGAGGACAAGATCCCCGGGCAGATCCGTTCCGTGCTGAACGTGCAGGAGATGACCGCGCGTGCCCTGCTGGTGGACCGCGAGGCGCTGTCTGCCGCGCAGCGCTCGGGCGACGTGCTGACGGCGAACGCCGTGTTCATGGACGCGTTCTCGACCGACGTGCGCCCGGCGCTCGCGGAGTGGCGCGAGTCGCGCGGCCTGCCGGCCGACCCGATGGCCGCCTACGCGGCGTCCGGGTACCAGCAGCGCATCGCGGAGGAGCGCGTGGGCGGCGTGCAGGCCGGCTGGGGAGCCTGACCCACCGGCGCGAACCGTCGCTCGTCTGCCATGCTCGACGCATGTCCTCCCCCGACGAGAAGCCCTCCCGCCGCGGCGCGATCATCGGTCTGCTGTTCTTCGTGATCGGCACCCCGCTCGCGGTCTGGCTGCTGTACACGGTGCTGCCGTGAGCGCGGACCTCCACATCGCCGACCGGGTGCTGGACGGACCGCACGGCGCGCTGCGCGTACGCCTCTACACCCCGGCGTCGCCGACCGGCGCGGGTCTCGTCTGGGCGCACGGCGGAGGCTTCGCGGGCGGCGACCTCGACATGCCGGAGGCGGATGCGGTGGCGCGGGCCTTCGCGGCGCACGGCATCGTCGTCGTGAGCGTGGACTACCGCCTGGCGCCGATGACCCCGGACTGGACGAGCCGCCTGGGCTCGCCGGAGCGCGGCGGCATCCACTACCCGGTGCCGCACGACGAGATGGTCGCCGCGTTCCGCTGGGCCGTGTCCTCCCCGATCGCCGCGCGGGGATGGGCGATCGGCGGCGCGAGTGCGGGCGGCAACCTCGCCGCCGGCGCCGCCCTGCGACTGACCCACGACGGCGGACCGGTCCCGGGCCTCGCGGTCCTGGCCTACCCGACGCTCCAGGCCGTTCAGGACGCCCCCACCCGCGAGCTGCGCGCCCTGCTGGACGCGCAGCCGGACGCCGACGTCTTCACCGCCGCGTTCGTGCGCGGCATGTACGAGAACTATCTGGGCGGACCGCTGGACCGCGCCGACGTCTACGCGATCCCGGGGACCGCCGCGCCCGCGCAGCTCGCGGGCTTCCCCCCGACGATCATGGTCAACGACGAGACGGACGAGCTGCGCATGTCGGGAGAGGCCTTCGCGCGCGCCCTCTCGGCCGCCGGCGTCGACGTCGACGTGTCGACCGAGCCGGGCACCACCCACGGGCACCTCAACCGCCCGGACGCTCCGGCGTTCGCGGCCACCGTCGAGCGCTTCGCCGAGCGCCTGCGACAGCTTCCCTGAGGTGCCGGGCGCCGTGGCCGCCTCAGCGACTGGTGTAGCCGCCGTCGATGGGGAGCGAGACGCCCGAGATCATCGCGGCGCCGTCGCCCAGCAGGAAGACGATGGGGGCGGCGATGTCGTCTTCGGTGGCCCACCGGTGCAGAGGCATCGCGTCGAGGAAGGGACCCTCGATCTCGGGGCGTCCCCAGTACCAGGCCGACATCGGCGTCATCACCACGGTCGGGTTGACGCTGTTGACCCGGATGCCGTGGCCGCCCAGCTCGAGCGCCGAGACGCGCGTGATGTTGTCGAGCGCCGCCTTGGACGAGCCGTAGGAGATGTGCCCGGCGAGGGCGACGAGGCTCGCCTGGCTCGACACGTTCACGATCGCGCCGCCCTTGCCCCCGCGGATCATCTCGCGCGAGGCGTACTTGGTCACCAGCAGGGCCCCGCGCGCGTTGATGCTCATGACCCGGTCGAACACCGAGATGTCGGTGTCCATGGGGGTGGCGATCTCGCCGCCCCAGCCGCCGCAGTTGACGACGCCGTAGAGGTCGCGGCCCTCGATCGCCGCGCGGATCTCGCCCTCGTCCTCGAGGTCGAAGGCGAGCGGCGTGGCGCCGGTCTCGCGTGCGATGTCGGCGACGCTCTCCGCGGTGCGGCCCGCGGCGAGCACGTCGGCCCCGGCCGCGACGAGGTGGCGGACGGTCGCGCCGCCGATGCCGCCGCCGGCGCCGGTGACGAGGATGGTGCGGCCCTGGAATTCGGTCATGCGCGTCTCTCTCCATCGAGGGGTGTTGTCCTGTGCCCCGGGTTGCTTGACACCGGTGACATGGCCAGCGTAGCGTGCTCCGCAGTCGCCCACATCGTCCCTCGCCCTCCGATGCCCCGCGTCGACCACAGGAAGACCACGAAGCCGTGATCCAGACCCCGCCGCCCGCGCCCGACTCCGACGTCGCGCTCTCCGATCTCGTGGAACGGGCGCGGCGTCTCATCGCCGACGGCCGCCGCCGCATCCTCGGGATCGCCGGCACCCCCGGCGCCGGGAAGTCGACGGTGAGCGCCGCCCTCCTCGACGCGCTCGGGCCGCAGGCGGTGGTCGTGGGCATGGACGGCTTCCACCTCGCGAACGCCGAGCTCGTGCGCCTCCATCGCCGCGACCGCAAGGGCGCCCCCGACACCTTCGACGTCGACGGCTACCTCGCCCTGCTGCGGCGGCTCCGGGCCCCGGCCGACGGCGTCGTGTACGCCCCCGCGTTCGACCGCGGGCTGGAGGAGCCGATCGCCTCCGCGATCCCGGTCCCCGCCGACGTGCCGCTGATCATCACCGAGGGCAACTACCTCCTGCACACCGGACACGGATGGGAGCGCGTGCGCGAGCTGCTCGACGAGAGCTGGTTCCTCGACGTCGAGCCGGACACGCGCCGGCGGCGGCTGGTGGCACGACGCCGCAGCCACGGCCATCCCCTCGACGAGGCGACCGCGTGGGTGCGCGACGTGGACGAGGCGAACGCCGCCGTGGTCGAGGGGAGCCGCGCGCGCGCCGACCTCGTCGTGCGGCTCTCGTCACCCGCCGCCCCGGTCGCCCCGATCGCCCTCGCGGCCGGGACGCTGCAGCGGCTGCCCGCCGCCGTCGCCCGTCCCGCCTACGACCGGGCCCGCGTGCGACCCGGCATCGTGCACCTCGGCGTCGGCAACTTCCACCGCGCGCACGAGGCCATGTTCGTCGACCGGCTCCTGGCCGCGGGAGACGCGGACTGGGGCATCTCCGGCGTCGGCCTGCTGCCCCACGACGCCGCCATGCGCGACGCCCTCGCCGCGCAGGACGGGCTGTACACGCTCGTGACCGTGACGCCCGACGGCACGGAGTCGGCCCGCGTGATCGGTGCACTCACGGAGTATCTCTTCGCGCCCGACGACCCCGAGGCCGTCCAGGCGCGCCTGAGCGACCCCGCCACGCGCATCGTCTCGCTCACGATCACCGAGGGCGGCTACGGGATCGACGAGCGCACCGGCGCCTTCGTGCCGCAGGACGCCGCGACCCTCGCCGACCTCGACGACGCCGCGCACGGGCGCGGCACCCCGCCCCGGAGTGCTCTCGGACACCTCGCCGCCGCCCTCGCCCGCCGCCGTGCGGCCGGGGTCGCGCCGTTCACCGTCCTGTCGTGCGACAACATCCCCGGCAACGGCGGCGTCGCCCGCACGGCTCTCAGCGGCTTCGCCGACCGGCTCGACCCGGAACTCGGGGCCTGGATCCGCACGAACGTGGCGTTCCCCCATTCGATGGTCGACCGCATCACTCCGGTGACCACCGACGAGACCCGCGCGCTCGTCCGGGAGCGCTTCGGCGTGGACGACCGGTGGCCGGTACGCTCCGAGGACTTCGTGCAGTGGGTGCTCGAGGACCGTTTCCCGCTCGGCCGCCCGGCGTTCGACACGGTCGGCGTGCAGCTCGTCGACGACGTCGAGCCGTACGAGCTCATGAAGCTCCGGCTGCTGAACGCCTCGCACCAGGCGATGAGCTACCTCGGCATCCTCGCCGGGGCGACCATGGTGCACGAGGTGTGCGCGGACCCGCTCTTCCGCACCTTCCTGCGCGGGTACATGCAGCAGGAGGCCGTGCCCACCCTGCGGCCCGTACCGGGCATCGACCTCGACGCGTACGGGGAGCAGCTGCTCGCCCGGTTCGGCAGCACGGCCGTGCGCGACACCCTCGCCCGGCAGGTCGTGGACGGCTCCGACCGCATCCCCACCTTCCTGCTCCCGGTCGTGCGGGAGCGGCTCGCCACGGGCGGCTCGATCGCGCACGCCGTGCTCGTGCTCGCGGCCTGGAGCGTCTTCCTCGAGGGTGTCGCGGAAGACGGGACGCCGACCCCGGTGTCCGACCGCCGGCTCGCCCTGCTGCGCGCGGCGGTGGCCGCCGAGGCCGCGGAACCCGGCGCGTTCCTGGACTGCACGGAGGTCTTCGGCGATCTGGGGCGCGACGCACGGCTGCGGGCGGAGTTCGTCGCCGCGCGCGCCTCACTCCGCACGCTCGGGGCCCGCGCGAGCATCGCCGCCCTGGGCTGATCGCGGGTCGAGCGGCTCAGACCGGGGCGGCCCCGGTGCGGCACGACTCGCGCTCGACCAGGTCGACGTCGATCACCGCGACCGCCGGCCCTGCGGGCTCCGCACCGCCGAGCCGGTCGAAGATGCGCTCCGCGGCGAGCGTGCCCAGGCGATACGGGTCCTGGTCGATCACGGTGAGCGCCGGCGTCAGAACGTCGGCCATCGGGAAGTCGCCGAAGCCGACGATCGCGAGGGGCTCGTCGCGCAGCGCCGCGGCGAGCGCCATCGAGCACCGCGCGTTGGCCGAGAAGAGGGCGGTGGGCGGGTCGTCGAGGGCCCGCAGTTGCGCCACCGCCTGCCGCGCCGCCTCCCGATCCGAGACGCCGGACCGCACCAGCTCCTCGTCGGCCGCGATCCCCGCCTCCGCGAGCCCGCGGCGCCAGCCCTCCAGCCGGTTCGCCTCGGTGGACAGGTGCACGGCGTCGCCGACGTAGGCGATCCGCCGGTGCCCGTGGCCGACTAGGTGCTGCACCGCCGCCACGGCCCCGCGCTCGTCGGCCTCGACGAACGTGTCGGCGTCGAGGCCGACGGGCGCCCGGTCGACGAACACGATCGGCGTGTGCTCGCGCCACCGCTCCAGCCAGGAGTGGTCGACCCCGACCGGGGCGATCACCAGTCCCGACAGCTGCCGGCCGAGCATCGACTCGATCGCCGGACGCTCCCCCTCCGGGTCGGACCCCAGACTCGTGACGAGCGTGGACAGTCCGCGCCCGCGCGCGACGTCTTCGATGGCGCGGGCGATCGAGGCGAAGAACGGGTCGACGATGTCGGGCACCGCGACCCCGATGACCGAGGTCCGCCCGGCGCGGAAGGTGGTCGCCAGCACGTTGGGGACGTAGTTGAGCTCGCGCATGGCCTGCTCGACCAGGGCCCTGGTGTGCGGCAGCACGTGCGGGTCGTCGTTGAACACGCGCGAGACCGTCTTGGTGCTCACGCCCGCGCGCGCGGCGACGTCACGCATGGTCGTCACAGGTACCTCCTCGCCCCCGGGGCGGGGCAGCCTCCGGCCACCCTACCGGCCGCGCCGCGCTCAGCCGCGCCCGTCGACCGCGGCGGCCAGCTCGCGAAGTCGCGGCAGCGCGCGGGTCGTCAGCAGTTCCTCGCGGCGGGCGGCGTCGTACGAGAGGCTGTCCTTCCACAGCGAGCGTCCGGCCATCGCTCCCGCCGCCCCGTTCGCGACCGCCGTGGTGACCTGACCGATGAAGGTCTCGTGGTCGACCCCGGCCGACAGCACCGCCCACGGCACCCCCTGGGCCGCCTCGGTCACCGCGGCGCTGGCCTCGGCGGATCCCGGGTACTGCAGCTTGAGGATCTTCGCACCGGCCGCGACGGCGAGCGCGGCCCCCTCGGCGACGAGCGCCGGGAAGGCGTCCGCGTACTCCTCCTCGGTCTCGTCGTCGAGGCGGTAGGTGAGCAGCTCGACGATCAGCAGGAGTCCCTCCGCCTCGCACTCGGCGATGAGCGCGCGCATCTCGTCGGCGACGCGGGAGTCGCGCCCCTGCCGGTCGGGCCGCGTGTAGTAGAGCATCTTGGCGACCCCGCCGCCGAGCTCGCGCACCGTGCGCGGGGTGACGCCGGGCACGAAGCGGGTGTAGCGCAGACCGTCGACGGTCTCGAAGCCAGACGCGTCGAGGCCCACCACGAGGGCGGTGTCGCGGTCGAGCACGCCGTCGTCGACGACGGCCGGCAGGGCGACCTCGGGGTCGAGCAGGATGGCCGGCGCGTGCACGGCCAGGTGGCGCACGAGGTCGGCCTTCACCGCCGACAGCTCTTCGCGGGTGATGGCGTCGGGGCCGCCCGGTGCGTCGGGGATGGCGGCCTTCATGCCGTTGCGCTGGTCGGCGGCGACGATGAGCATGCCGCCGTCGGGGGTGGAGAGGGACTGCAGGGCACGGCGTTCGAGCGTCGTGAGCGGGTTGGCGACGGTGCGGGTGAGCATGGGTTCCTCTTCTCGTGGGCAGAAACCGATGATCCGCGGAAAATCAGCCATGACACCGGTGTCTTTCTCTTCTATGGTGGGGGTATGACCGAGACCTGTCAACCGTCGGACGCCCACGTGGTCGTCGTGGCCGGGGTCGCGGGAAGCGGCAAGACCACCCTCGGCCGGGCCCTCGCCGCCGAGCTCGGCGTCCCGCTCCTCGACCTCGACGCCGTCACGACCCCCCTCCTCGACGCGCTCCCGCCCGAGCTCTGGGACGGCCACTGGCTGCGCGGGCCGCATGCCGCCGCCGTGCGCGAGGGTCGCTACGCCGCGCTGCGGGCCGTGGCCGCCGACGCCGTCGCCACCGCGGGCGGAGCCGTGCTCGTGGCGCCCTTCACGCGCGAGCTGCAGGGCGGAGCGGCGTGGGAGCTGCTCCGCGCCGCGGTGGCTCCCGCGACCCCGCACGTGCTCCACCTCACGGGCGACCCCGACCTGCTCGCCGCGCGACGTGCCGAACGGGCGACCCCGAGAGACCTCCACCGCGCCGACGAGACCCCGCCGCCCCCGGCGATCCCGGTGACCCGCATCGACGCCGACCTGTCGACCGCGCAGCAGCTCGCGCGCGTGCGCGTCGTCGTCGGGCCGCGTCCGTCGCTCGACCCCGACGCCGTGGTCTTCCGCCGGACGTTCGACGCGGTGCTGTTCGACCTCGACGGCACCCTCGTCGACTCCACCGCCTCGGTCATCCGGTCGTGGCGCCGCTTCGCCGCCCACTACGGCGTCTCGGCCGAGGCCCTGCACGAGAACCACGGGCAGCCCGCTCGCGTGCTCGTGTCGCGGCTGCTCGCCCCCGCGCAGCACACCGAGGGCCTCGACCGCATCCTCGACCTGGAGCTCTCCGACGCGGTCGACCTGCCGAGCGTGCCGGGAGCGCGGGCCCTCTACGACGCGGTCCCCGCGCACCGGCGCGCCATCGTCACCTCGGGAGCCGCACCCCTCGCCGCCGCACGACTGGCGGCCGCCGGGTTCGCGGCACCGGGGGTGTTCGTCACCGCCGACGACGTCACCCGCGGCAAGCCCGACCCCGAGCCGTTCCGCACCGCGGCGACACGCCTGGGGGTGGACCCCGCGCGCTGCCTCGTGGTGGAGGACGCGGCCGCGGGGATCGCGGCCGCCCGGGCCGCCGGCTGCACGGTGCTCGCGGTCACCGGCACGGTCGACGCCGAGGCGCTGCCCGCCGACCTGGTCGTGGACGGCCTCGACCGCGTCGCGCTCACCGCCGACGCCGACGGCCTGCACCTGCGCCCGCTCGGCTGACGGGCGCCCGGGGCGGGGTCAGACCGCCGGTTCGGTCAACCGCGTCGCCGGGTCGGGCTCGTCCGTGACGACCGCGCGCGGCGCCGCCTCCACCGCGTCGAGCAGCGTGGTCGGACGGCTCACGGCGAGCGCCCCCCAGGAGGCCGCGGTCGCCGCCGCCGTCGTCAGCGCCGCCCGTCCCCCGGACGCGCCGCCGAGACCGTGCAGGAAGCCGGCGAGAGAAGCATCGCCCGCGCCCGCCGTGTTCACGACGGCCGGAGCGACCGCCCGCGCGTGGATCACCGCCGCATCCGTCACGACCAGCACGCCGTCGGCCCCCATGCTCGTGTACACCGTGGCGACACCGCGGGCGACCAGCTCGCGCGCGGCCGCCGTCACCTCGCCGACCGTGCGCAGCGGACGCCCCACGAGCTCGGCGAGCTCGTGCGTGTTCGGCTTCAGCAGCGCCACCTCCGTGGGGTCGGCCACCAGCTCCGCGAGCGCGGCGCCGCTGGTGTCCACGGCCACGCGCACCCCGGCGCCGCGCACCGCGCGTACGACGTCGGCGATCCGGGCCTCGGCGCCGGTCACCTCCGGGAGCGTGCCCGACACCACCAGCCACGAGGCGGCGAGCGCGCGGCACGCCCCCACCACGGCGGACCGTGTCTCGTCCCAGGCCGCGGGTGTGAGCGGCGGCGTCGGCGCGTTGACCTTCGTGGTGGCACCGCCCGCATCGATGATCGACGTGTTGACCCGGGTGGCCCCCGGCACGGTCACGATCCGCAGCACGTCGGCCAGCGGCGACTGCGCCGCGAACGCCACGTCGTCCGCCCCGAGCACCACCACCGCCGCGGTGGCCACCCCGGCCGCGCGCAGCGCCGCCGACACGTTCACGCCCTTGCCGCTGACCTCCCGCTCCCAGCCGGACGCGCGCACGAAGGCTCCGCGCTCGAGCGGGACGGGCAGCCGGTACGTGGCATCGATCGCGCCGGCCGCCGTCAGCGTCACGACGGGCCCGGCGGTCGCCTCCGGCAGCGCACGCGGCTCGGTCACGGCTGGTCCCCCTCGCTCAGATCGGCTGCCCGGTCGGCAGCAGCACCAGGTCGCGCACGACCACGTGCGCCGGCCTGGTCAGCATGAACAGCATCGCATCCGCCACGTCCGACGACCGGATGCCCGTGCCCTCGGCGATGCGCTCCGCCTCTTCGGGCGAGCCGTGCGCGAAGCCCCACAGCGGATTGAGGACGACCCCGGGCGCGATCGCCCCGATGCGCACCCCGCTGTCGGCGTACTGACGACGCACCGTGTGCACGAACGACTGCACGGCGTGCTTGCTGGCGGAGTACACCGGCTCCCACTCGATGTCCTGGTGCCCCGACACCGAGCTCGTGACGAGGATGTCGCCGCTGCCCTGCGCCAGCAGCGGGGGGAGCGCCGCGCGCACCAGCGCCATCACACCGGTGACGTTGGTGGCCACCACCGCCGCGATCTGAGCGACCGTCGCATCGGCGAGATCGCCGCCGAGATAGATCCCCGCGTTGGGCAGCACGATGTCGAGGCGGCCGTGGCGGCGCAGGGTCTCGGCCACGACGTCTTCGGCGCTCTGCGGCTCCGACACATCGGCGGCGATCGTCGTCACCCGCTCCGGATGCTCCGCGGCGAGCGCCGCCAGCCGCTCCTCGTCGCGCGCCACGGCGACCACGTGGCAGCCGGCTGCCGCGAGCGCCTGCGCGGTCGCCAGCCCGATGCCCGAGCTCGCCCCGGTCAGCAGCGCCACCCGGTCCTTCACCGACACACCGCTCATCGTTCCCCTCCTTCTGCGAGCAGCGCCCGCCGGTAGATCTCATCGGGCCGGGTGTCGATGCGCCGCACCTCGTCGGCCGGCATGAACCGCACCCCGCCCAGCGTCTCGGCACCGATGATCGCCCGCGCGCACTTCTGCGCCATCGCGGTCATCCCGATGACCTGGTCGGCCGTCGCGCCGGTGGCGAACATCCCGTGGTTCTGCAGGTACACGGTGACGGGCGGTGAGCCGTGGGCGTCGATGTACGCCGCGAGCCGGGCCCGCACCTCCCGCGCGAGGGCGAGACCCGGATCGATGTAGGGCACCAGCAGCGGGGTCGCTCCGAGCACCACGATCTGGTCGGGGAAGAGTGCACCCTCCACCAGCAGCTCGGGTCGCTGCGAGCACAGCACGGCGTTCACCGCGGTGGGATGCGCGTGGGCGATCACCCGCGCCGGCGTCTGGTCGTAGAGCACCACGTGCAGCAGCGCCTCGACCGAGGGCCGTCGTCCCTCCGCCTCCGCGACCCGGTCGAAGTAGCGGTCGACATCGGCGCCCGTCGCGCGCTCGTCGTCGATGAGCTCGCGCGCCTCGGCGAGCACCAGCGGCACGAAGTCCTCCGGGCGGGCGGCCCCGAGCACGGCGCCCGAGGCCTTGACCAGCATCGTGTCGCCCTCGCGCATCGAGGTGTTGCCCTCGCCGAGGACGGCCGCGTCGAGGGCGGGGTCGCCGAGGCGGCGGCTGAGGGCGGCGAGCAGCTCACGCGAGGTCATGCAGGGGCTCCGATCGGGTGGGGGCGGGGTGGTGGACGCGCGGCGGGCCGTCGCCGTCGTCGACCGGGAGGGCACGGGCGGTCGCGGCGTCGGGCAGGTCGCCGGCGGCGAGCGCGACCTGCAGCAGCACACCGCGGACGGATGCCTCGACGGGCCCGGCGATGACGGGAAGCCCGCTGCGGGCGGCGGTGCGGGCGCACAGCAGGGCGTTGCGCGCGCCGCCGCCGACGATGCGGATGCGCTCCAGGGTGCGTCCGCTCCGGCGGGCGGCGAGCGCGACGGTGTCGGCGTAGGCGACGGCGAGGCTGTCCACGATGGCGCGGACGAGGTCTGCCCTGGTGGACGGCGGCTCGGCCCCGCCCTCGACGCACGCCCGCACCAGCCGCGCGACCAGGTCGTCCGGGGCCTGCAGCGCGGGGTCGGCGGGATCGAAGAGACCGGGGTACGACGACCGGGCCGCCGCGTCGAGCAGCGCGGTGAGCATGTCGAGCGACGGCTCGGCCTCGCCGTCGGCGGCTGCCCACTCGCGCAGCGTCTGCTGCAGCAGCCACATGCCGCTGAGGTTCTTCACCAGCAGGGTGTCGCCCCCGGCGCCGATCTCCTGGGTGAAGCCGTCGCGGCGGGCGCGGTCGTCGCGCAGCAGCGCGGGCAGGGCCACGCCGGCCACCCCCCAGCTC
>NZ_JBSHIM010000027.1:0-22700 GCF_053618975.1 Microbacterium sp. NPDC055599
CCCTGCTGCCCGGGGCGCTCGACGCGGGCGACCTGACCGGCGCGCTGACCGAGCTCGCCGCGCGCTTCCCGGAGCCGGTGCTGCACGCCGAGGTGCGGCGGGCGCCCGAACACCCCGAGCACCTGTACCACCTGGTCGCTGAGGCGATGCTGCGCGCCCGCCGGGAGGGCGGGGTCGAGCGGATCGAGGTCACGGTGGGCCCCGCCGACCGCGCGGTGCTGCGGGTGGTAGGGGCCGCGGTGCGGGTTGACCCGATCGTGCGGGCGCTGCACGCCAGGGTCGCCGAGCGCGTGCCCGGGGAGGAGCCGACCGGGCGCCGCGCGGTCACGGTGACGGCGGTGCCCGCATGACCGGCGGCGGTGCTCGGCGTCTCGCGGGGGTCGCGGTGCTCGCGAGCGCCTGGGGTCTGGCGGCCGCGTCGATCCTGCTGGCGTGGCGGTTCGAACTCCCGGCGGCCCCCGTCGCCGGCACCTTCCTCTCTCCGGCCCCGCCGGCCGCGCAGGCCCGGTTCGACGACATCGGCCTCACGGTCGCGGCGGTGTACGCGCCCCTCGCCGCGGTGCTCCTGGTGCGTCGTCCGCAGCCGGTCGCCGTGCTGCTCGCGGTGCACGCCGTGGGCTCGGGGCTCGCGGCGTTCGGCGTGCAGTACGGCCTGCTGGCGGTGGACCGCGGCGGACTCCCCGGAGGCGCACTGCTCGCCTACGCGGGCGGCTGGGCGTTCGTTCCCGGAACCTTCCTGACCGCGGTCGTGCCGCTGCTGCTGCTCCCCGGCCGGCGCGCCGCCCTCGACCGTGGGCTGCTGTGTCTCGTGGTGACGGCGGCCGGCGTGGCCACCGTCGCGTCCCTCACCCAGCAGGGCGCCGGACCGCTCGACAACCCGCTCGCCCCGGACTGGCCGTGGTACCAGGCGATGCTGCCCGGCGCCTACGGGGCCGCGGCCGCCGTGACGCTGTGCGCCTCGACCGCGGTCGCCGTGATCGTGCTGAAGCGGGCACTCCGGTCACCGCGGTCGCAGCGGTACGCCCTGATCTGGCTGCTGGTCGGGCATGTGTTCCTGACCGCCTCCTACGTGGTCACGGTGCTGCCCGCCTCGCTCCAGCTCGCAGCCCCGCTGTGGGTGTTCGGCACCATCGCGCCCATCGTCGGGCAGATCTTCTATCCATCGGCGGTGCTCGTGATGGGTCTGCAGCATCGGCTGCGCGGCGTCGACGTGACAGTGAGCACGGTGCTCACGACCAGCATCCTGGCGGTGCTCGCCGCGACGGGCTACCTGCTGATCGTGACAGCGATGGAGACGGTCGGCCCTCCGACGCCACTGGCCGTGTTCGCCACCGCGGCGCTGGTCGCGATCGGGCTGCTGCCGATGCGGCGCCTCATCCGCCGGCGGGTCGACCGCCTCGTGTACGGCGACGCGGGGGCGCCCGAGCGGCTCGTGGACACGCTGGGGGCGGAGGTGGGCGAGATCGCCACCGGCGCGGACGGCCTGCGCGCCCTGGCGACGGCGCTGCGGGCCACGCTGCGCCTCGGTTCGGTGCGCCTCCGGGTCGCGGCGGACGACGCGGGCGGTGACGGCGAGCACCTCGGCACCACGGACGTCGTGGTGGGGGATCCCCGCGGCACGACCACGGCCTTCGCGGTGGACGGCGACCCCGGTGTCGTGCTGGAGGTGACCGGGGAGGTCGACGGGGTGCCCGTCGGGCGCAGGACCACCGAGGCGATCGCGGATCTGGGCCCCGTGATCGGCGTGGTCGTGCGGCTCGCGGAGGCATCGACCGCCCTCGCCGAGGCACGGCGGACGGCGGCGGAGGCGCAGCACGCGGAACGACGGGCGCTGCGCCGGGAGCTGCACGACGGGCTCGGGCCCGCGCTGTCCGGAGCGGGGTTCTCGCTCGCCGCGGCCACCAACCTGCTCGCACGGGGTGACCGGGCGGCGGCGGAGGAGACGGCCGCCCGCGTCGCCGAGCTGCTGGAGGCGCAGACGGCGACCCTCGCCCGGCTCGCCCGCGGCGGCACGACCCCGGTGCACGACCTCGACGGCGAGCTGCGGCGCCTGGTGTCCGCACTGGGCGCGGCGGGGGCGGCCGTGCGTCTCGTTCCGGGTGCCGACCCCGATCTCGACCCCGCCCGTGCGGGCATCCTGCTGCGCATCGCCGCGGAGGCACTGCTCAACGCCGTGCGGCACGCCGGCGCGCGCGAGGTGGTGGTCACGCTCGGCGGCCCCGGCGAGCGGCTGCTGTGCGTGCAGGACGACGGCCGCGGGCTCCCCGATCGTCGAGGGGCCGGCGTGGGGCTCGCGTCGATGCGGGAGTGGGCGGACGAGGCGGGGTTCCGCGTGGGCTGGGACCGACCGCCGGGCGGCGGCACCCGGGTGAGCGTGCACGCCGCCGCGGTCAGCCCCGGCTGAGGCCCGCCGTCACGACCTGCCGGGCAGCGGGGTGCCGGTGGCAGCCGCCCGGTCCGTCGCGGTGTCCCCGGACGAGACCCCGCGGCGCCCCAGCAGCATCCACAGCGAGGCGAACGCGAGCCCGAGGCCACCGACCGGTCCGGCGAGCCCCGGCACGCCGGTGAGGATGTACCCCGCCGCGATCAGCAGCACCAGGGCCCCGAGCAGCGTCCCGAGGATGCGCGAGGCCGACCGCTCGAACCAGGCCATGGCGGCGAGCGCGGCCAGCGACACGAGCACACCGAACCACGGGATGAACGCGCCGAAGTCGGTGAGCGCGTAGAACACCAGCAGACCCTCGTCGCCGAAGCTGCCGAACTCCGGGCCGCCGTGGCCGTACAGCCCGAGCGTGCCCTTCCAGGCGTAGCCGAACGTGAGCCCGGCGGCCGAGGTCACGAGCCCCGCGGAGAACACGCGCGCCGCGACCGAGGTGGATCCGCGTTCGACGCGCACGCGCCAGGAGCCCTGCAGTACCAGGAGGCAGGCCACGGCCGCGAAGCCGAGCAGGAACCCGATCTTGTTGCCCACGGGGTCGAGCCCCGCCATGTCTTCGGCCGCTGCGGAGAGGATGCCACCGCGGGCGTAGTCGGCCTCCGACCACGGCCGCACGTCGAACACCACGGTGGCGGTGACGCCGAGGAGCCCGGCGGCAACGCCCCAGAGCAGCCACAGTCGGCCGCCGCGGCGGGTGGGGGGTCGGTGTCCGCGGGGGCGGGTGGCGGTGTCGGTCATGGGTGGCTCCTGTTCGCTCGAGGCGCCCGGACGGACGCACCGTCACTCTGCGCCGTCCCGCGTCCCGGGAACGAGGGTCGTCGATCACGGATCCGCGGGCGATCGACCGGGCGGCGGGGAGGGCGACCGGTCAGGCCGACGCGACGGGCGCCGACGCCTGCCGCTCCCGCGCGTCCTCCACGTCCTGCCCGGAGAGGAGCCCGGGGAGCCCGCGGCCGCGACGCGTGGTGAACAGCAGCACGACCGCCACGGGGTAGAGCACCGACGAGATCAGGTCGAACGGGAAGCCGAGCAGGGCGAGCGCGCCGATGCCGCCGATGCCGCCCGCCCACCGCAGCAGGCGCGCGAGCATCATCGGCAGGCGCGAGCCGGTGTAGCGCAGCTGCACCGCGACATCGCCGACCGAGCGACCGGTGACGAGGATCAGAACGAGCCACAGGCCCGAGGCGGCCACCGTGCTCACCAGCTCCGACGCAGCGCCGTCGAGCACCGCCGCCCGGTCGTCCACGACGTACGCGAGCCAGAGCTGCACGGTCACGGCGACGACAGCGCTCACGAAGAAGTACGCCAGACCGTCGCACAGCATCGCCAGGGCCCGGCGTCCGCGCGTGACCGGGCGCGGCTGATCCGCATCCGCGGCGGCGCGCGAGCCGCGCAGGGCGCGCGGCACGACGAGTGCGAGCGTGCAGCCCACGACCGCGCCGATCGTGTTGGTCATCAGGTCGCCGACGTCGAAGAACCGGTACGCGCACGGGTACAGTCCCCACACGCCGGTCAGCTGCGTGGTCTCGACCAGCAGCGAGAGCCCGAGACCGGCGAGCAGGGCGACCACGACCCCGCGGCCGGCCAGCACCCGCACGAACGCCCCGAGCGGGAGGAACAGCAGCACGTTGAAGGCGAGCTGCAGGAACGCCGGGTGACGCAACGGCTGGGGAGACGCGAACGCGCGCTGCAGATCGTGCACGACCGACATCGGGTCGATGATCGCGCCGACGCAGCGGATCGTGTCGGGGTCGGGCAGCGGCAGCAGCGTGTACGTCCAGATCGCCCAGAAGTAGATCAGGGCGGCGAGCCACAGCATCGTCCGTCCGAAGCTGAGCCTCCCGCGGCGGCGGTAGCTGATCGCGACGAACGGCACGAACAGCACGATGCCGACGGCCATTCCGATCGCGATCGCGATGACACCCAGAACGACCTGCTCCCCCATGGAGAACAAGGCTACGCGGTGCCCGTAAGGATTCCGTCAGGGTGCGGAATGCGACCGTAGGGATTCCGTAAGGATCTTGTGAGGGCGCCGCGCGCGGGCGTAGTGTCGCCGGACGTGTCAGAAGAAACCCGACTCGGCGCGGACGCGCCCCCGCGAGCGAAGCGCATCCTCATCGGCGACCCGCTGACGAGCGAGCAGGTCGACGAGCAGCTGCTCCCCAAGCGCATGGCGCTGCCGATCTTCGCCTCCGACGCGCTGAGCTCGGTGGCCTATGCGCCGCAGGAGCTCGTGATGATCCTGCTGATCGGCGGGCTCACGTTCCTGTCGTTCACGCCGCTCGTCGCGATCGCCGTCGTGGTGCTGCTGCTCGTGGTGGTGCTCAGCTACCGTCAGCTCATCAAGGCCTACCCCTCGGGCGGCGGAGACTACGAGGTCGCGTCGAAGAACCTCGGCGAGATCCCCGGCGTGATCGTGGCGGCGGCACTCCTGGTCGACTACGTGCTGACCGTCGCGGTGTCGGTCGCCTCGGGCGTGGACAACATCATCTCGGCCGTGCCGGGGCTCGACCCCTTCCGCGTCGAGCTCGCGGTGGGCTTCGTGGTCCTCATCATCATCGTGAACCTGCGCGGCGTGCGCGAGGCGTCGCTGGTGTTCGCGATCCCGACGTACGTGTTCATCGGCTCGGTCGGCATCATGATCGTCACGGGCCTGATCCGCACGGTCTTCGGCGACGCCCCCGTCGCGTCCAGCGCGGACTTCAGCGTGCAGGCGGAGAGCCTGAGCCAGGCGGCCGTCATCCTCCTCATCCTGCGCGCGTTCTCGAGCGGATGCTCCGCGCTCACGGGTGTCGAGGCCGTGTCGAACGGCGTGCCCGCGTTCCGGGCGCCCAAGGTGCGCAACGCCCAGTCCACGCTCGTGCTCATGGGCACCATCGCGATCTGCCTGTTCTCCGGCCTCACCGCCCTCGCGCTCATCACGGGCGTGCACTACGCCGAGAACCCGTGCGACCTGATCGGCTTCGACTGCACCACGCCGCAGCCGAGCCTGATGGCGCAGATCGCGGCCGCGACGTTCGGCGGCGGCAGCATCCCCTTCTTCATCGTGCAGGCGGCGACCGCGTGCGTGCTGCTGCTCGCGGCGAACACGGCCTTCAACGGCTTCCCGCTGCTGGGCGCGGTGCTCGCGCGCGACGGCTACGCCCCCAAGTCGCTCAACACCCGCGGCGACCGACTGGTGTTCTCGAACGGCATGATCCTGCTCGGCATCGCGGCGATCGCGGTGCTGGTGGTGTTCCAGGCCCGGCTGACGACACTGATCCAGCTGTACATCATCGGGGTGTTCGTGTCGTTCTCGCTCGGGCAGATCGGCATGGTGCGCCACTGGCGGCGCGTGCTGCGAGAACCGGCCGCGGGACCGCGAGACGGCACAGCGGCGACCGACCGCCGCTCGGCGAAGGTGGGCCTGCTGATCAACTCGGCCGGGGCGACCCTCACGGTGCTGGTGCTGGTCATCGTGACCATCACCAAGTTCACGCACGGCGCCTACCTGGTGTTCTTCGCGATCCCGGTGCTCGCGTTCCTCATGATCGGCGTGAAGCGGTACTACCGCGACGTGGAGCACGAGATCGCGATCGACGACACCACCCGCTTCGGGGCGTCGGGCGACGTCGCGATCGTGCTCGTGAACCATCTGCAGAAGCCGGTCATGAAGGCCATCGACTACGCGATCGCCGCCAAGCACGACAAGACGCTCGCGGTGCACGTGGCCGTGTCGGCAGACGACGCGGCGGCGCTCCAGCGCGAGTGGGCCGAGCACCTCGTGCCGGTGCCCCTCGTGATCGTCGAGTCGCCGTACCGCTCGTTCGCGCAGCCGGTGACGCAGTTCATCCGCCAGTACCGCGAGAAGCACGGCTCCTCGGTCGTGACCGTGTATCTGCCGCAGTACATCGTGGGCCACTGGTGGGAGTCGTTCCTGCACAACCGGCGGGCACGTCGACTCGCGAACCAGCTCATGCTGGTGCACGGCGTCTCGATCACCCTGGTGCCGTGGCTGCTCGACTCGTCCGAGCTCATCTACGGTCGCCGCTCCCGCCCGCTACCGGGCCAGGAGCGTGCCGGTCGCCCGGTCGTGGTGTCGGGCCGCCGCGCCCACCGCCCCGCCGGTCCCCCCTCGACGGACTGAGTCCGGCGGCTTCCGCGCGCGCCGGCTCAGCCGAGACCGCCGGGTCGAGGCCGCACCTGCCATGCTCCATGGCAGTCATTTCGGATCATAATGTCGTCATATGAGGTAGTCTGGAGGGTGAGATGAGCGCGCGCACTGCCCAGGGGAGAAGAACGATGTATCTCGTGCTGGCTCTCGCCGTGGTCAGCGCCGCCGGGAACGCGGTGGTCTACGAGTTCCTCTCCGGGGAGAATCCGATCTTCCTGCTCAACGTCGCGATCTCCCTGCTCGTCGCGGTCGCCCTGCTGGCCCCCGCGCTGCGCCGGAAGCTCTGGCCGCGGAAGTGAAGAGTCAGGACCCATCGACGACGGCGCCGAGGATGCCCGCGGCCTCGGCATACCGGGAGGGATCGGCGTTCGCGTAGGTGAGTCGCACGTACGCGCCAGCGGGCTCCGCTGGGAACCACTCTCCGCCCGGGGCGATGAGCAGCCCGCGGAGCTCGCACTCCCGCACGACCTGGCCGACGTCCGTCCCCTCCGGCAGCCGCGCCCACAGGTTCAGGCCGCCCGCCGGCACGTTCTCCACCGTCACCGCGGGCGCGTGCGCAGCGAGGCTCGACACCAGCAGGTCACGGCGCGTGCGCAGCTGTTCGCGGAATCCGCGCAGGTGCGTGCGCCAGGCCGGCTGCGTCACCACGTCGAGCGCCGCGGCCTGCAGCAGCCCGCTCACGTACATGCCCTCGGCAGCCCGGTCCACGAGGATCCGCTCGCGCGCCGGGCCGCGGGCGATCACCGCCGCCACGCGCAGTGCGGGCGAGACGCTCTTGGTGAGCGAGCGCACGTACACCACGTGTCCGTCGTCGTCGGCCGCGGCGAGGGGATGCGCGTCGGCGTCGATGCCGAGGTCGTGCGCCCAGTCGTCCTCGATGAGGAACGCCCCGTGCCGCCGCACGATCTCGAGCACCGCCTCCCCCGTCGCGGCGGACCAGCGTGCACCGCTCGGATTCGCGAACGTCGGCTGGGCGTAGAACGCCCGCGCTCCCGACCGCGCGAACGCCCGCTCCACCTCGTCCGGGTCGGGACCGGCCGGTCCGGAGGGGATCGGCACCAGTGCGACCCCCGCCTGCTCCGCCGCCAGGAGCGCCCCCCAGTACGTGGGCGACTCGATGAGCAGCGGCCGCCCGGTGCCCACGACGGCCCGGAAGATCGAGCTGAGACCGCTCTGGCTGCCGGCCACGACCAGCGCGTCCCTGGGCGACGGCGCCGCGATGCCGGAGGGGACGGTCGCCGCCAGCTCCGCGGCGAACCACGCCTGGAGCTCGGGAAGACCGGCGGCCGGGGAGCGCGTCACCGCGGCGGGGGTGCGCGAGGCCCGGACGAGCGCTTGCCGAACCAGGCGCTCCGGCAGCAGCTCGGGCGAGGGATAGCCCGAGTGCAGGCCGATGACGTCCGGGCCAGCGGTGCGCTGGGTCGCGGAGAGGCCAGAGGAGCGCATGGGGGCGGGGCCGAGCGCGGCGGTCTGCCAGCTGTGGTCCAGCGCTCTGGCCGGCCGCGCGGCCCGGACGAACGTGCCGACCCCCGGCCGCGTGTCGATCAGACCGCTGCGCGCGAGCTGCTGCACGGCGCGCTGCACCGTGACCGGGCTCGCCCCGTACTCGGCGACGAGCGCGCGACTGGACGGGAGCCGGGCACCGGGTGCGGCCGACGCCACCCAGGCCCGCAGTCCACGGACGATGCGCTCGGTGCTATCCTGACCCATGAGAGAACAGAGTAGCGCTACTGCCCTTCGTTCGACAGCGCTATCCAGATATGCAGGACCAGCCTGGGGGCTCCTCGGGGTCATCGCCTTCTCGTTCACGCTGCCCTTCACCCGCGTCGCGATCGGCGGGTTGTCGCCCCTGTTCATCGGTTCGGCCCGGGCCGTGGTCGCCGCCGTCCTCGCCGCGATCGTGCTCGCCGCGTTTCGCGCCTCACCGCCCTCCGCCCGGCAGTGGGCACGGCTCGCGGTCGTCGCGAGCGGAGTGATCGCCGGGTTCCCGCTCCTGACCTCGTTCGCGCTCACCACGGCCCCTGCGAGTCACGCCGCGGTGGTGATCGGCCTGCTCCCGGCCGCGACCGCCGTCGCCGTCGTGGTGCGCACCGGAGAGCGGCCGGCGCGGTCGTTCTGGGCCTTCGCAGCCGTGGGCGCCCTGGCCGCGGTCGGCTTCGCTGCTCTGCAGGGCGGGGGACTCGGCACTCTCCACGTCGCGGACCTGCTGCTCTTCGGGGCCGTGCTCGCCGCGGCCGTCGGCTACGCGGAGGGCGGCCTGCTCGCGCGCGAGCTCGGGTCGTGGCAGACGATCTCCTGGGCGCTCGTGCTCGCCGCTCCCCCGATGGCCGCGCTCGCTGTCGTCGCCGCCGTCGCGCAGCCGCCCGCCGCGACACCCGTGCAGTGGCTCGCGTTCGCCTATCTCGCCGCGGTCAGCATGTTCCTCGGCTTCTTCGCCTGGTACCGCGGACTCGCGATCGGGCCGATGGCGCAGGTGAGCCAGATCCAGCTCGTGCAGCCGGTGATGGGTATCGCGTGGGCGGGGTTGCTGCTGCACGAGCAGATCGGCTGGCCCACGGTCGCGGGAGGACTGGCCGTGATCGCCTGCGCGGCCCTCGCCGTACGCACCCGGCAGTCCGGGGCCGCGCGGCGCGGAGCCCGCCCTAGGCTGAGGGCATGACCGAAGGCGTTCCCTGGCCCGTCCGCACCCCCCGGCTGCAGCTGCGTCCGTGCACCCCCGACGATCTCGACGCGATGTGGGAGTGGCGACGCCTGCCCGAGGTGAACCGCTGGCTGGGCCTCGCGCCCGACACGATCGAGGCGTTCCGCGAGCGCCACCTCGAGCCCGCCCGACTGGCGTCGCTGTACCTGATCGAGCGCCTGCCCGAGCACGAGGGTGACGCCCCCACCCCCATCGGCGACCTCATGATCCGCATCGAAGACGCCTGGGCGCAGCTCGAGGTCGCCGAGCGCGCCAAGGGCGTGGAGGCCGAGCTCGGCTGGGTGCTCGACCCCGCCTCCACGGGCCGCGGCTATGCGACCGAGGCGGTGCGGGCGGCGATCGAGGTGTGCTTCGGCCCGCTCGGCCTGCGCCGCGTGCACGCCGGCTGCTTCGCCGACAACGAGCCCTCCTGGCGGCTCATGGAGCGGCTCGGCATGCGCCGGGAGGAGCACAGCCGCAAGACCGCCCTGCACCGCTCGGGCGAGTGGCTCGACGGCATGAACTACGGTCTGCTCGCCGAGGAGTGGCCGGTAGGGAGCTGACCCCCGGCACTAGCCGGCGACGAGGGCCAGGACGGCGACCGCGGCGATCACCGTGGGCACCGCCGCCACCGTCCCCCACAGCATGAAGCGGCTCCAGCGGATCTCCACGCCGAGCGCGGTGATGCGGTGGTGCCACAGCAGCGTCGCGAGCGAGGCCCACGGCGTGATCAGCGGGCCGAGGTTCACGCCGATCAGCAGCGCCATGAGCGCGACGGGGTCGCCCGCCGCGGGCTCGAGCACGAGGTAGGCGGGAAGGTTGTTGATGGCGTTGGCGCTCACGGCACCGAGCGCCGCGAGCCGCAGGAGGTCACCGAACCCGTCGCCCGTGATCGGCGCGGTGAGCACGTCGAGCGCACCCCGCGCGTGCAGCGTCTCCACCAGCACGAACAGCGCGGCGGCCAGCGCGACCGCCTGCCAGGGCACCAGTCCCCACCGCAGAGCCCTGCGCCGCCGCACCGCGAACACCGCCACGAGCGCGACCGCGGCGACCGTCGCCGGGATCCACACGTCGTGGCTCAGGGCGAGCGCGGGCATGAGCATCACGAGCACGCCCGTCGCGGTCCAGAACAGCACCGGATCGGCGGGGCGCCGGGGCGGGGGCGTGCGGTAGCGCGAGAACACGGTGCGCCGGTGCACGAGGGTGAGCAGCAGCACAGGGACGAGGATGCCGACGAGGGTCGGCGCCCAGCTCAGCGCGACGAACGCGGCGGGCCCGTCGCCGATCTGCCGCGCCGCGAGCAGGTTCGTGAGGTTCGACACCGGGAGGGCCAGCGAGGCCGTGTTCGCGAGCCAGACGGTCGCCAGCGCGAACGGGATCGGCGGGACACCGATGCTCTGCGCGAGCACCACCACCACGGGCGTGACGATCACCGCCGTCGTGTCGAGCGAGAGGAAGACCGTGCTCACCACGGCGAGCGCGATCACGAGCAGCCACAGCAGCGCCACCCTGCCTCGACCCCACCGGGCGAGCCGCTGCGAGACCACGTCGAACACCGCCGCGTCCCGCGCGAGCTCCGCGACGATCGTGATCGCGACGACGAAGCCCAGCACCGGAGCGGTCCGCAGCCCGAGCGCCTCGGCGTCGTCGCTCGGCAGGAACCCGGTGACGACGCAGACCGCCGCGACCGCGACGAGGGCGAGCACCAGCACGGCCCCTGGCCTGATCCGGTGTCCGCGCGTCTCCACCTCGCGAGCATAGGGCCGACCGTGAGAAAGCCGCATGCATCGGCGGACGTGGCGTAGGGGAACCGTGAGGATCGACGGAGGCGGCGACGCCCGGGAGTTGGATCGGGGTCGTGCTCGACATCATCTACCTCGCGCTGACCCTCGCGCTGTTCGCCCTCGTGTCCCTCGTCGCGAAGGCGGTGGACCGCGCATGATCGTGTTCGAGATCATCGCCGCGGTGCTGGCCGTCGCCGCGATCGTGTACCTCGTCGTCGCCCTGGTCGCCCCGGAGCGGTTCTGATGGACGCGACGATCCTGTTCGGGGTGCTCCAGGTCGCGGCCGTCGTGGTCGTGCTCGTGCTGCTCTACCGCCCCCTCGGCGACTACATCGCCCACGTCTACAGCTCCTCGAAGGACCTGCGCGTGGAGCGCGGGCTGTACCGCGTGATCGGGGTCGACCCGCGCTCGGAGCAGACCTGGCGCGCATACGCCAGGAGCGTGCTGCTGTTCTCGCTCGTGGGCCTCGTGCTCGTCTACGCGCTGCAGCGGCTGCAGGCGTTCCTCCCGGAGTCGCTCGGGCTTCCCGCCGTGCCGGAGGGCCTCGCGTTCAACACGGCCGCGTCGTTCGTCGCGAACACGAACTGGCAGTCGTACTCGCCCGAGCAGACCATGGGCTACACCGTGCAGCTGGCCGGCCTCACGGTGCAGAACTTCGTGTCGGCGGCGGTCGGCCTCACGGTCGCGATCGCGCTGGTGCGGGGTCTGTCCCGCCGCGGCTCCGCGACGATCGGCAACTTCTGGGTCGACCTGACGCGCGGGCTCGGGCGGCTGCTGCTGCCGCTCGCGCTGATCGGCGCGGTCGCCCTGCTGGCCGGCGGCGTGATCCAGAACTTCGCAGGCTTCACCGACGTGACCGCGGTGTCCGGGGGCGCGCAGACGATCCCCGGCGGACCCGTCGCGTCGCAGGAGGCCATCAAGCTGCTCGGCACGAACGGCGGCGGCTTCTTCAACGCGAACTCCGCCCACCCGTTCGAGAACCCCACCGGCTGGACGAACCTGATCCAGGTGCTGCTGATCCTGGTGATCCCGTTCGCGCTGCCCCGCACCTACGGCCGACTGGTGGGCGACCACCGCCAGGGCTACGCGATCGTCGCCGTGATGGGCACGATCTTCCTCGCCTCGACGGTCGCCCTCTCGGCACTGGAGCTCGCCGGCCGAGGCGCCGCACCCGAGCTCGCCGGAGCCGCGATGGAGGGCAAGGAGCAGCGCTTCGGGATCCTCGGTTCGACGCTGTTCGGCAGCGCCAGCACGCTCACCTCGACGGGCGCCGTCAACTCGATGCACGACTCGTACACGGCGCTCGGGGGCATGATGCCGATGCTGAACATGATGCTCGGCGAGGTCGCCCCCGGCGGCGTCGGCTCGGGGCTGTACGGCATGCTCGTGCTCGCGATCGTCGCGGTGTTCGTGGGCGGACTGCTGGTGGGCCGCACGCCGGAGTGGCTCGGCAAGCGCATCGGCCCGCGGGAGATGACGCTCGCGAGCCTGTACATCCTCGTGGTCCCGGCGCTCGTGCTCGGCGGCACGGCCCTGAGCTTCGCGATCCCCGGCATCCGGGACGACGTGGAGTCCACGAGCATCCTCAACCCGGGCGTGCACGGCATGAGCGAGGTGCTGTACGCCTTCACCTCGGCCGCGAACAACAACGGCTCCGCGTTCGCCGGGCTCACCGCGAACACCCCGTGGTTCAACACGGCCCTGGGCGTGGCGATGCTGCTCGGCCGCTTCCTGCCGATCGTGCTGGTGCTCGCGCTCGCCGGGTCGTTCGCGGCGCAGGAGCGCATCCCCGCCACGACCGGGACCCTGCCCACCCACCGGCCGCAGTTCGTCGGCCTGCTCCTCACGGTGACCGTCGTGGTCACCGCCCTCACCTACTTCCCCGTGCTCGCACTGGGACCGCTCGCCGAAGGACTCTGACATGACCCTCCTCACCACGCCGCCCGCGCCCGAGAGCGCCACGGCCCCCGCCCCCGCTGCGACACCGCGGTCGTTCGGCTGGTCGCAGCTCGTGCAGGCGCTGCCCGGCGCCGTCCGCAAGCTCAACCCCGCCACGCTCGTGCGCAACCCCGTGATGCTGCTCGTCTGGGTGGGTGCGGCCTTCACGACCGTGCTCGCGATCGCGGAGCCCTTCCTGGGCGGACCGGCCGACTCCGGTGGCTCGCCCGTTCCCCTCGCGTTCACGTGGGGCATCGCGGTGTGGCTGTGGCTCACGGTGCTGTTCGCGAACGTGGCCGAGTCGGTCGCGGAGGGCCGGGGCAAGGCGCAGGCCGCGAGCCTGCGCAAGACCCGCACCAGCACGATGGCCCGCCGCGTGGTGCGCCACGATCCCGCGGCGGATCCTGCGGCCGAGCGCGCCGAGACCGTGGAGGTGTCGTCGGCGGAGCTGCAGCGCGACGACGTCGTGATCGTGACCGCGGGCGAGCTGATCCCGGGCGACGGCGACATCGTGGCGGGGATCGCGACCGTCGACGAGTCGGCGATCACGGGCGAGAGCGCCCCGGTCATCCGCGAGTCCGGCGGCGACCGCAGCGCCGTCACGGGCGGCACCCGGGTGCTGTCCGACCGCATCGTGGTGCGCATCACGTCGAAGCCCGGCGAGACCTTCGTCGACCGCATGATCGCGCTGGTCGAGGGCGCGAGCCGTCAGCGCACCCCGAACGAGATCGCGTTGAACATCCTGCTCGCGAGCCTGTCGATCGTATTCGTCGTGGTGGTGCTGGCGCTGAACCCGATCGCCTCCTACGCCGCCTCCCCGGTGAGCATCCCGGTGCTGATCGCTCTGCTCGTCTGCCTCATCCCGACCACGATCGGCGCGCTGCTGTCGGCCATCGGCATCGCCGGGATGGACCGCCTCGTGCAGCGCAACGTGCTGGCGATGTCGGGCCGCGCGGTCGAGGCCGCGGGAGACGTGACCACGCTGCTGCTCGACAAGACGGGCACGATCACGTACGGCAACCGGCGCGCGCACGAGGTGCTGCCGCTGACGGGCGTCGACGCGGAGGAGCTGCTGCGGGTCGCCGCCCTGTCGTCCCTGGCCGACCCCACGCCCGAGGGCGCCTCGATCGTCGAACTGGCCACCGCGCGCGGCCTCCGGGTGGAGGCGCCGGAGGACGCCGTGGTCGTGCCGTTCACCGCGCAGACCCGCATGAGCGGACTCGACCTCGCCGACGGCACCGAGATCCGCAAGGGGGCCGGCTCCGCGGTGTCGGCCTGGCTGGGCCGCGGGACCGACGCCGAGCTGACCTCCCTCACCGACGGTGTCGCGAGCAGCGGCGGCACACCCCTGGTCGTGGCGGTGCGCGCCACCGGCGAGGACGGGCGCGTGCTGGGCGTCGTGCACCTCAAGGACATCGTGAAGGACGGCCTGCGCGAGCGCTTCGACGAGCTGCGCAGCATGGGCATCCGCACGGTCATGATCACCGGAGACAACCCGCTCACCGCGCAGGCCATCGCCGCGGAGGCCGGGGTCGACGACTTCCTCGCCGAGGCCACCCCCGAGGACAAGCTCGATCTCATCCGCCGCGAGCAGCAGGGCGGGCGGCTGGTCGCGATGACCGGCGACGGCACCAACGACGCCCCGGCACTCGCGCAGGCGGACGTGGGCGTGGCGATGAACACGGGCACGTCGGCGGCGAAGGAGGCGGGGAACATGGTCGACCTGGACTCCGACCCGACCAAGCTCATCGACATCGTGCGCATCGGCAAGCAGCTCCTCATCACGCGCGGCGCGCTGACCACGTTCTCGCTCGCGAACGACATCGCCAAGTACTTCGCGATCATCCCGGCGATGTTCATGGGGGTGTTCCCGGGGCTCGCGGCGCTCAACATCATGCAGCTGCACTCGCCCGCGTCTGCGGTCACGAGCGCGATCATCTTCAACGCGATCGTGATCGTCTTCCTCATCCCGCTCGCCCTGCGCGGGGTGGCCTACCGCCCCGCGAGCGCCTCGCAGATCCTGCAGCGCAACCTGCTCGTCTACGGCCTCGGCGGCGTGATCGCCCCGTTCCTCGGCATCAAGCTCATCGACCTCGTCGTGAGCCTCCTCCCCGGCTTCTGACCCCCGCGCGAAAGGCACACCATGTCCTCCACCACCCGCACCACGATGCGCACCGCCGGGGTCGCCGTCCGCGCGATGCTCGTGCTCACCCTCGTCCTCGGCGTCGGCTACACCCTGCTCGTCACCGGCATCGGCCAGCTGCTGCTCCCCGCACAGGCGAACGGCTCGATGCTGCCCGACGACCGCGGCAGCGCCCTGATCGGACAGTCCTTCACCGACGCCGACGGCGAGGCCCTGCCGCAGTACTTCCAGTCGCGCCCGTCCGCGGCGGGCGACGGCTACGACGGCACCGCCTCGGGCGGCAGCAACCTCGGACCGGAGAACCCCGACCTGGTCGCGACGATCGCCGAGCGCACGGCCGAGGTCGCGGAGCGCGAGGGTGTCGACCCGTCCCTGGTGCCCGCCGACGCCGTGACCGCCTCCGGCTCCGGTCTCGACCCGCACATCAGCGTCGCCTATGCCCTGTTGCAGGTGCCGCGGGTGGCCGCCGCGCGCGACCTGCCCGAGGACGAGGTGCGTGCGCTCGTGGAGTCTAGGATTCAAGGGCGGGACCTGGGGTTCCTCGGCGAGGAGCGGATCAACGTCGCCGAACTCAACCTCGCACTGGACGACCGGGAGGGTGAATGAGCGCAGCGCGCACGGATCGCCCGCCGGAGCACCAGCGCCGGGGGCGCCTGCGCGTGCTCCTGGGCGCCGCCCCCGGGGTGGGCAAGACGTTCGAGATGCTCGCGGAGGGGCGGCGCCTGTTCGACGAGGGCCGCGACGTGGTGATCGCGGTCGTGGAGACCCACGGCCGGGCGGCCACCGCGGCCCTCACCGCCGGGCTCCCCGAGGTTCCGCGACGCGTGGACGAGCACCGCGGGGTGGTGCTGACCGAGCTCGACCTGGACGCCGTGCTCGACCGCGCACCGGAGATCGCCCTGGTCGACGAGCTCGCGCACACGAACATCCCCGGCTCGCGCCACCCGAAGCGCTGGCAGGACGTGGAGGAGCTGCTGCGGGCGGGCATCGACGTGGTGACCACCGTCAACGTGCAGCACATCGAATCGCTGAACGCCGTGGTGGAGAAGATCACCGGCATCGCGCAGCAGGAGACCATCCCGGATGCCGTGGTGCGTGCAGCCGACGAGGTCGAGGTGGTCGACCTCGCCCCGCAGACCCTGCGCGACCGGCTGTCGGCGGGCCTGGTGTATCCCGCGGAGCGGATCGATGCGGCACTGTCGAACTACTTCCGTCTGGGCAACCTCACCGCGCTGCGCGAACTCGCACTGCTGTGGCTCGCCGACGAGGTCGACAGCGCGCTGCGCAGCTACCGCGCCGAGCAGGGCATCGAGGGCTCCTGGCAGGCGCGCGAGCGGGTGGTCGTCGCGCTGACGGGGGGCCCGGAGGGCGAGACGCTGCTGCGCCGCGGAGCCCGCATCGCCGCACGGTCGGCCGGGGGCGAGCTGCTCGCGGTGCACGTGACCGCCCAGGACGGCCTGCGCGGCGAGACCCCGGGCGCCCTGGCTGCACAGCGCGCGCTCGTGGAGTCCCTCGGCGGCACGTACCACCAGGTGGTCGGCGACGACATCCCCGGCACGCTCGTGGAGTTCGCGCAGGGTGCAGACGCCACGCAGCTCGTGATCGGCGTGAGCCGCCGCGGCCGCCTGACGGCCGCGCTGACCGGACCGGGCATCGGCTCCGAGGTGATCCGGCGGTCGGGCGACATCGACGTGCACATCGTGACCCACGCGGCCGCGGGCGGGCGACTCGCGCTGCCCCGCATCACCGGCGGGGCGCTGGGGTGGCGGCGCCAGGCGCTCGGTTTCGGCGTCGCGCTCGTGTTCGGCCCCCTGCTGTCGTGGCTCATGTTCACCTTCCGCAGCCCGGAGTCGATCACCGCCGAGGTGCTCGCGTATCAGCTGCTCGTGGTCGTGGTGGCGCTGATCGGCGGCATCCGGCCCGCGGTGTTCGCCGCCGTGCTGTCGGGCATCACGCTTGACTTCCTCTTCGTGGCGCCGCTGTTCACGATCACGATCGCGCATCCGCTGCACGCCCTCGCGCTCTCGCTCTACGTGGTCATCGCGATCCTGGTGAGCATCATCGTGGATCAGGCCGCCCGCCGGGCGAGGACGGCGCAGCGCGCGACGGCCGAGGCGGAGCTGCTGGCGGCGGTCGCGGGCAACGTGCTCCGCGGCGACAACGCCGTGCTGGCGCTCGTGAGCCGCACACGGGAGGCCTTCGGGCTCAGCGGCGTCCGGCTGCTCACGCCCGACGGGCAGGTGCTCGCGAGCGACGGCGAGCCGGTGCCGGACGGCCGCGCCACGACCATCCCCGTGGGTGCGGCCGGCGGCGGGCCCCGCGCCCTGCTGGAGCTGAACGGCGAGCCCCTCGCGGGGCCGGAGCGCCGGCTGCTCGACGCGATCGTGGCGCAGCTCGCCGCGGCGATCGAGCACACCGACCTGCGGGCGACCGCGCGCGAGGCGGAGGCGCTGGCCGAGACCGACCAGGTGCGCAGCGCCCTGCTCTCGGCGGTGAGCCACGACCTGCGCCGGCCCCTGGCGTCGGCGGTCGCGGCGATCGGCGGTCTCCGGGCCGCGCAGGGCCTGTCGGCGACCGACCGCGCGGAGCTCCTCGCCACCGCCGACGAGAGCCTCGCGACCCTGTCGACCCTGGTGACCGACCTGCTCGACGTGAGCCGGGTGGAGGCGGGCGTGCTCGCGGTCTCGGCCTCGCGCGTGGACGCGGCCGGTCCCGTGCTCGCGGCGGTCGACGAGCTCGGTCTCGGGCCGTCCGAGGTCGACCTCGCGCTCGACCCCGCCCTGCCCGCGCTGTTCGCCGACCCGGTGCTGCTGCAGCGCGTGCTGGTGAACGTGATCGCGAACGCCCACCGTCACGCCCCCGAGGGCAGCCGGGTGCTGGTCACCACCAGCCGTCTGGGTGAGCGCGCGGAGATCCGCATCGTCGACCGGGGCGCGGGTGTGGCGCCCGAGCGCCGCGACCGCATCTTCCAGCCGTTCCAGCGCTTCGGCGACACCGACAACACGACCGGCCTCGGCCTCGGGCTCGCGCTGTCGCGCGGGTTCACCGAGGGCATGGGCGGTACCCTGACACCCGAGGACACGCCGGGTGGCGGACTCACGATGGTCATCTCCCTGCCGCTCGCCGCAGGGCCTGCCGACACGGAGGACACGGAGTGAAGCTCCTCATCGCCGACGACGACCCCCAGATGGTGCGGGCGCTGCGCATCACGCTCGCCGCGCACGGCTACGAGGTGGTCGTCGCCGCGGACGGCGCCGCCGCGATCGCCGCCGCGGCGCAGTCGCACCCCGACCTCATTATGCTCGACCTCGGGATGCCGCGGCTCGACGGCATCGAGGTGATCCAGGCGCTGCGGGGGTGGACGACCGTGCCGATCATCGTCGTCTCCGGTCGCACGGGTTCCGCCGACAAGGTCGAGGCGCTCGACGCCGGGGCCGACGACTTCGTCACCAAGCCGTTCCAGGTGGACGAGCTGCTGGCGCGACTGCGGGCGCTCTCCCGCCGCGCGGTGGCCGCCAACGGCGAGTCGGTCGTGGCCTTCGGCGACGTGGTGGTGGATCTGGCGACCAAGACGGTCACCCGCTCCGGTACCCGCGTGCACCTGACGCCGACCGAGTGGCGCATGCTGGAGCACCTGGCACGGCACCCGGGGGCGCTGGTCACCCGGCAGGATCTGCTGAAGGAGATCTGGGGCAGCGCGCAGGTGTCCGACTCCGGCTATTTGCGACTGTACATGTCGCAGTTGCGCAAGAAGCTCGAGAGCGAGCCCTCCTCGCCCGTGCACCTGCTGACCGAGGCGGGCATGGGCTACCGGCTGGTGCTCTGAGGCGCGAGGGTCGGCGGGGTCGCTCGACGCCGGCGCACGACGGCCACGACCCCGACGAGCACCAGGACCGCGGCCACCACGATCGCGGCGATGGCGGTCGGCGTGCTCTGCGGCTCGCCGGTCAGACGACCGACCGCGAGCCAGGCGAGCCCCCACGCGGTGGCGAGGGCGGGCGCGAGACGCCCGGTGAACCACGCGCTCGCGGCACCGATGAGCAGCACCACGGCGAGCACCGCGATGGCCCACACCTCCGCCTGCTGCTCCGCGCTCTCCGGGACGGTCTGCGTGAGCCAGGCGGCGGTGTTGGCGACGGTGGCGATCGTGACCCAGCCGAAGTGGAGCCCGTTGGCGCCGTCGGTGAGCACGCGGTCGACGGCGCTGCGGGCGGGGAATCGTCCCAGCAGCACGATCACACGCGCGAGCACGGCGAGCAGCAGCGCGATCACGAGCACCGTGAGCCACAGCGTGAGGTAGCGGGCGGTCACGAGCCACAGGCCGTTGAGCACCATCGACAGGGCGATCCAGCCGCCGACGGCCTCCTGCCGGGGGTCCTGGCGTCGGGCGGGAAGGGCCTGCCACGCCGTGTAGGCGAGCAGGCCGAGGTAGATGAGCGACCAGATCGAGAACGCCGGTCCGGCGGGCGCGAGATACGAGCCCTGAGCGGACAGCGCGCCGTTCTGCAGTTCGTCGACCGAGGTGCCGCCGAACGCGCCGGCACCGATGGCGGCGGCGATCAGCATGAACACGGCCGCCGCGATCACCAGGCTCTGGCGGAGGATGCCTTTCGTCGAAGTCTCCATGCCGCGACTCTAGGGTGACGGCACCTCCGCCGCAGTGCCCTTGACAGCCCCTCCCCCGATCGCTAACCAGGTAAGAGACTTGTGCCACCCTGCGTCATTCACCCGGCGGGTAAGATGTTACGTTTGACAGCACTCTGTTCCGCACGACCTGGGGGTGACCGCCGTGAGGATCGCACTCGTCTGCGACTACGCACTCGACCGCATCGGAGATGCGCAGGCCGTCGTCCTGCGCGAGGCGGAGCTGCTGCGCTCCGCGGGCGACGAGGTGGTGGTCATCGGCGCCGCGCAGCCGGGGAGCGCGCCACGCCCCGTGCCGCCGGGGGAGGCACCGATCCTGATGGCCGCCGCGTGGGTCATCCCCGGCGTCGAGATGCCGGCGATCCGCAACAGTCGTGCCCTGCGAGCGCGGCTGCGGCGCCTGTTCCGGGAGCGGTCGATCGACGTGGTGCACGTGCACTCGGAGTTCGGCCTCACCGCCGCGGCGATCCGGGTGGCCCAGGAGCAGGGCATCCCCGTCGTCCACACGGTGCACACCTTCTTCTGGCAGGGACCGGACCTGCGACGATTCGACCGGGTCGCGGCGGCGGCCGTCCGCGGACTGGCCCGCGTGCTGCGCGGACGCCCTCCTCGCACCGCCCTCGCCGACACTCCGCGCGCGATCGATGCCGCGGTGCGCAGCGTCACGCTCGACGCCGCACTGGAGGCCGACGCCGTGATCTCGCCCTCGGCGCATCAGGCCGAGGCGCTGCGGATCGCCGGGCTGCCGGAGGTGGAGGTGGTGCCGAACCCGATGCCACCGCGCGCGATCCCCGGGGTGCCGCTCCAGGCGGTCGAGCTGCCGCTGCAGGTGCTGTGGGTGGGCCGGCTCACCCTCGAGTCGGGGATCCTGGAGTTCGTGCGCGCGGTGCGACGGGCCGGGGAGGACCTGCCGCCGGGGTCACTCGTGGCGCGGATCGCGGGAGACGGACCGCTGTACGCCGAGGCGCGCGAGGTCGCGGGGACCGCGGCGCCAGACAGCGGCAGCAGCATCCAGTTCCTCGGTCGCGTCGAGCCGGAGAGCATCCAGCCCCTTCTGCGTGACTCGCACCTGCTGGCCGTCACGTCGTTCGGGCTCGACCCGCAGCCGGTCGTGGTCGCGGAGGCGTTCCGGGCGGCGCGGAGCGTGCTGTACGTCGACCCTCGGCTGCGGGAGGGCCTGGCCGAGGCGGGGATCCTGTGCGGCTCACCCGATGCGAAGGGCATGGCGGCGATGCTGCGCGAGCTCGTGCACCACCCCGGGATCGTGGTCGAGCGCTCGCTGCGCACCGTGACGGCGTCGCACCCGTTCCAGCCGGAGCAGCACCTGCGGGGCGTGCGCGAGGCCTGGGATACGGCGGCTCGGCGGGCGGCCGACGACGACACCTGACGAGAGGTGCCGAAGCTCAGGCGGTGGCGAACGCCGCGTCGATGAGCACCTCGGCTGCCCGGCGCGCGTGCACCGCCGCCTGGGGGTCGGCCGAGATCGCCGCGGTGCTCTGCGCCCCCTCGGCGAGGATCGAGAGCTGGGCGGCCAGCGTGGCCGGGGCACCGGTGTCCGCGACCAGCGCGGCCATGTACTCCTGGAACGAGGCCTTGTGCGCGCGGACGATGGAGGCGACCTCGGGGTTCGTCCCGCCGAGCTCGCCGAATGCGTTGATGAACGCGCAGCCGCGGAAGCCGTCGCTGCAGAACCAGTCCTCCAGGTAGCCGTAGACGGCGAGCAGCCGCGCGCGGGGCTCGTCGCCCGCGGCGGCGACCGCGGCGGAGAGACCGGACTCCCATTCGGCGTGCTTGCGGGCGAGGACCGCCGAGACGATATCGGTCTTGGCGGGGAAGAGCGAGTAGAGGCGACGCAGCGACACGCCGGCGGCCGTGCGCAGCTCGTCCATGCCGACGGCCGCGTATCCCTTGCGGTAGTAGAGCTCCTCCGCGGCGGAGAGGATGCGCTCGCGAGCGTCGTCTTCAGTCATGTGCAGAAGTCTACTTGACATGAGAACGCTCGTTCTCTAGATTGGACACATCGAGCGAGAACGATCGTTCTCACCGGAACCGAAAGGACCAGGATCATGGGCTACATCACCGTCGGGAACGAGAACAGCACCCCGATCGAGCTGTACTACGAGGACCAGGGATCCGGGCAGCCCGTCGTGCTGATCCACGGCTACCCGCTCAACGGGCACAGCTGGGAGCGCCAGACGCGTGAGCTGCTCGCCCAGGGCTACCGCGTGATCACGTACGACCGCCGCGGCTTCGGCCAGTCCTCCAAGGTGGGCAGCGGTTACGACTACGACACCTTCGCCGCCGACCTCAACACCGTGCTCGAGACCCTCGACCTGCGCGACGTCGTGCTCGTCGGCTTCTCGATGGGCACCGGCGAGCTCGCCCGCTACGTCAGCCGCTACGGGCACGAGCGCGTCGCCAAGCTCGCCTTCCTCGCCTCGCTCGAGCCGTTCCTCGTGCAGCGCGACGACAACCCCGAGGGCGTGCCGCAGGACGTGTTCGACGGGATCGAGGCCGCCGCCAAGGGCGACCGCTACGCCTGGTTCACCGAGTTCTACAAGAACTTCTACAACCTCGACGAGAACCTCGGCACCCGCATCAGCCAGCAGGTCGTCGACGCCAACTGGAACCTCTCGGTCACCAGCGCCCCGGTCGCCGCCTACGCGGTCGTGCCGACGTGGATCGAGGACTTCCGCGGCGACGTCGAGGCCGTGCGCGCGGCCGGCAAGCCCACGCTCATCCTGCACGGCACGAAGGACAACATCCTGCCGATCGACGCGACCGCCCGCCGCTTCCACCAGGCCGTCCCCGAGGCGACGTACATCGAGGTCGAGGGCGCGCCGCACGGCCTGCTCTGGACCCATGCCGACGAGGTCAACGCCGCCCTGAAGGACTTCCTCGCGAAGTAACCCCCCTCCCCC
>NZ_JBSHIM010000028.1:0-18730 GCF_053618975.1 Microbacterium sp. NPDC055599
ACGTCCATCCGCAGCCGCAGGGTGACCGAAGGGCGCCCCAGGATCTCCACCGCCTCCCCGCCGGCTGCGACCGGGAACTCGAAGCACGCCGACTTCGCGTCCTCCTCCCGCTGGTCCGGCGTCGGGGTGGGATCCGGCGTCGGAGTGGGGTCCGGGGTCGGCTCCGGGGTCGGCGTCGGCTCCGGGGTCGGAGCCGGTGCCGGGGCGACGTCGGCCGGGGTGGTGACGGTCACCACCGTGCGCACGGCGGAGTCGCCGTACTGGACGAGACCGAGGTAGCGGGTGCCGGCGGTCAGGCCGGTCCAGCTCAGCTCATAGCTCGTCTTCTCCCCGCGCACGGCGGCGATGGGGTTCGGCGTCGCCGTGAACGCGCCCTGGTCACCGGGGAGCACGGTGGCGTAGGTCATGTCCCACGTCATCGGTCCGGTCGTCGCATACACGTTCGCCACCACGAGGTAGGTGCCGGCGGTCGGCGTGGGCACCGTGACCTGCTCGTCGGCCGAGCCCGTCGCCGACTGCCAGCGCTCGTAGTAGCGCAGGTCGTCCGGCGCGACCACCCGGTAGACGGTGAGGTCGAGATCACTGCCCTCGTCGTCGGAGGAGTCGAGGTCGAACCGCGAGAGCGTGCCGCCCTCCGGCACGTCGACGATCCACGCCACGTCCTTGTTCGCGTCGCCCGAGTTCTCGTTCCCGGAGTGCCCCTCGACCGGGTTGTCCGGATCAGTGAGGAGCTGGAACGGGGTGAGACCCGAGAGGTTCAGTGCCAGATCGCCGTCGAGGCCGGGGATGATGCCGACCGTCGTGCTCCCGTCGACGCCACTGCCGGTGACCTCTCCCGGAGCATCCGCCGTGACCGGATACACCGCGATCGGCGAGCGCACCGTGTTCTTCGCGCTCGTCCAGGTGAGCGAACCGGTGGCCCACTGCTCGACCGGGGCGCTGGTGCTGTCGAACGTGACCGTGAAGGTCTTCGACTGCCCCGGCTTGTCGAACGTGAGCTGGGACGGCGTGACGGTGACGTTCACTCCCGGCACGGAGGCCTTCGCGGTGAACACGCCCTTCTCCGTCGAGGTGACCGTGCGGGTGACGGTCTGCGCGCTGGCCAGCGACCCGATCGAGATCGACGCCTGGTTCAGGTCGCTGCCGTCGATGGGCTCGATGCCGGGGAAGTCCGACAGCCCCTTCCCGTCGAGGAAGGCCGCCCAGTCCCGGAACCCGTTGAGGTACAGCAGACCCGGGTTCAGGTATCGCCGCGCGTCGACCTGCCCCGCGCCCTGCTCGAACGGGTCGGTGTTCTTCGAGCCGTCGGGGAGCACGGTGTCGGAGGCGGTGGTCATCATCGCCGAACGGATCTCCGCCGGCGTCGCCCGCGGATGCTCGCCCAGGTACAGCGCACCGAGGCCCGCGATGTGCGGGGAGGCCATCGAGGTGCCGGAGAGGATGCCGAACGTCGGCTGCTCGCCCGGCGCGTTGTGCGTGGCGGCGAGGATCGCGACGCCGGGAGCGGCGACGTCGGGCTTGAGCACGTCGTTGCCGTCGGCCAGGACCGGGCCGCGGCTGGAGAAGCCCGCGATCTGCGGGGTCGGCGTGGTCACGCCGGTGGTGTTCTCGCCCACGAGGGTGATCGGACGGTCGACTCCGCCCCGCACATACGCGAGGACCGCGTCGCGGTGCACGGCATTCAGGTGCACGGTCGGCACGGCGTGGAAGTCGTTGTCGAGCGAGTCGGCACCGCCGGGCACGTTCACCAGGACCATGCCGATGCCACCCGCGTCCTTCACCACCTGCGACTTCTCGGCGCGCGCGTTGCCGCCGCGGTCGCAGACCACGATGTGTCCGGCGACCTTCGCCGGGTCGAGGGTGCCGGGCAGGCACAGCGTCGCGTCCACCGCTCCGGGTGCCGCGGCATCCTGTGCCGCGATCGAGGGCCCGGAGACGCTCTCACCGAACGGCACGCTCACCGAGGCGCCGGCCTGCGCGAAGCCGTCGAACTGCACGGTGCCCTCCCACGTGGGGATGGTGGAGGCCGCGACCGTGGTGTACCACGGCGAGGCGTGGTCGGCCGTGACCGGGTCGGGACCGTCGTTGCCGGCGCTGGTCGCGACGAACACACCGGCGGCCGCCGCGTTGAGGAACGCTAGGTCCTCTGGTGCCATCACGGTGCTCGCCGCACCGCCGCCGATCGAGTAGTTGATCACGTCGACGCCGTCGGCGACGGCCTGGTCGATCGCGGCGACGAGGTCGCTCAGCGCGCAGATGTCGTCCGTGGTCACGGTCGTGTCGGGCCCGACGTAGCAGGCCTTGTATGCGGCGACCTTCGCGCCGGGCGCGACGCCGGAGATCGTCCCGAAGTCGACGCCCTCGATCGCGGCCTCCACCCCGAACTCACCCGCCGCCGTGCTCGCCGTGTGCGAGCCGTGGCCGTCGCCGTCCCGCGGCGAGAGGTAGTCGTACTGGAAGTCGAAGCCGGCGGCCTGGGCTCCCGCGAAGAAGTACTGCCCGCCGATGAGCTTGGTCGAGTAGTCGCTCGTGTCCCAGTCCTGGCCCTCGACCATCGCGCCGCGGAACTGCCCGCCGTCGGACTTGTCGAAGTACACGTAGGTGCCGTCGGTGTAGGGCTGCTGGCCCTTGTGCCGGGCGTTCTGCTTCTTCTGCTGCTTGAGCTTCTTGCCCTCGAACGACGGGTGCTCCGGGGCGATGCCGGTGTCGATCACACCCACGACGACGCCTTCTCCGGCCTTCTTCACGCCGCCGGTCTGCTGCCACACCCCGCCGCGGCCCTTGCGGTCGTCCCCGAGGCCGAGGTAGTCGGTGGAGGTCAGCGCGTCGGGGTGACGGATCTCGTCGGGGAACACCCCGAGAACGTCCTTCGAGGCCCGGAGCTGATCCACCTGCGCCCCCGTGAGGTCGGCGCTGAACCCGTTGAGCACGACCTGGTACGTCGTGTCCGGCGTCACGCCGACGTCGTTGATGAGGGTGGACTGCTCGGACTCGAGGTGCTTCACGTAGCGCTGCGCGTCCTGCGACTGCGTCTCGAGCTGTTCGCCCTCGGCCGGCTTCGTCGCCTTCAGCCCCTTGACGTCGCCCTCGTAGCTGGCGAGGGGATCGGCTTTCATGACCACGATGTAGTGCCCGGGGGTTCCCGCGACCGGAACGGGGTGTGTCACCTCCCCGGTCGCTGCGTGGCCGGCGGTTGCCGTCGATGCGATGAACAGCGTGGCCAGGGTGGCGGCCGCTGCCATCCGGAGGGGTGTTCGACCCATATCTCGCTCCCGATGATCACGGTGCAGCGTCGTTGCCGCACCGCGGATCACGATAACCCCGCTCCTCGGCGCCGGATCGAGAACTGAACGATGGTCCTCCCCGGTCGTGCCGATCGGCCAGGGTGCGCGACGGCCGGGTCGGGCGAAGGTCGCCGGTAGGCTGGAGGGGTGGCCCGAACCCCCGTCCTCACGACCCGCGTGCTGCTCGTCTGCGCCGCGATCGGTGTCGCGACGGGCCTCCTCGGCGGGATCGCCGGGTGGGTCACACCGGTGCTGCTGGCGAGCCCGCTGCTGTTCCTCTACGGGCTCGTGCTCGGGTCGCACGTGCTGCCGGGCATCATCGCGCAGGAGGTGCTGCGGCTGCCGCTCGTCGCGCTCATCACGCACGTGTTCGCGGCGCTCATCGCGAGCGCGTTCAATCCGGCGTGGGCGCTGCGTTTCATCGGCACCGCGCTGCTGTTCGGGCTCATCCAGGAGGGGGTCGCCGCGCTCACGCGGTACCGCTCCTGGGGCGCCTGGCGCTTCTTCGTCTCGGCCGCGATCATCGGCGTGATCGTCGCGGTCGTGGTGTTCTTCGCCGCCCACCTGTCGGTGATGCCTGTGTGGGCGCAGATCCTCTACCTTGCGATCTCGGTGCTCGGCCCGATCGCCTGGACCGCGATCGGCCTCGCGGTCGGCACGTCGCTGCGCCGGGCCGGGGTCGCCCGCCGCTAGCCCCGGAGCCTCGCTGGATAACACAGGTAAGGCTCAGCTAAGTTAGAGGCACACCCTCCGTCGAGCCCGGGACCTGCCGTGCGCCCATCCGCGCCCCTCCTCCGCGTGCGCGAGCTCTCGCTCACCCACGCCGGTGCCGCGCACCCCTCCCCGCGCGATGTGTCGTTCGACATCCGGCCCGGCGAGGTCGTGCTGCTGCTCGGTCCGTCCGGCTCCGGGAAGTCCACGCTCACCCTGGCGCTCAACGGCCTCATCCCGCACGCCCTCCCGGCGACCATGACCGGCACGGTCGAGGCGGGCGGGCTCGACACCGCGGACACTGCGACCGCGACGCTCAGCACGCACGTGGCCATGGTGTTCCAGGACCCGGACGCGCAGATCGTCACGGGCACCGTGTACGACGAGGTGGCGTTCGGGCCCGAGAACCTGCTGCTCCCCGTCGAGGTGGTGCGGGAGCGCGTCGCGGAGTCGCTGCGGCGCGTGGGCCTGTGGGACCGCCGCGACGACAACCCCGACCACCTGTCCGGCGGCGGGCGGCAGCGGCTCGCGATCGCCTGCGCCCTCGCGATGGGGTCGCCGCTGATCGTGCTGGACGAGCCCACCGCGAACCTCGATCCGCAGGGCATCGACGACGTGTACGCCGCGCTCGCGGAGGTGGTGGCCGCTGGCGATCGCGCGATCCTGCTCGTGGAGCACAACCTCGACGCCGCGATGGCCTTCGTGACCCGCACGATCGTGCTCGACCGGGAGGGGCGGGTCGCGTTCGACGGACCGGCCGCGGAGACGATCAGGGCGCACGCGGACGAGCTGCTCGCGATGGGCGTGTGGCTGCCGGGGGCCACCCTCGCGGCGCTGCGCCTGCGGGAGCGGGGGCACCGGTTCGATCCGCTGCCGCTGACCCCGGACGAGCTCGCGACGGCGCTCGCTGTGCGCGACGCCGTGCCCGGTGTATCCGGCGCATCCGACGAACCCCGCGAATCCGGCGCCGCCGCGAACCGGCCCGGCGAGTCGATCATCCGCACGCGAGGGCTCACGGTGAAGCGACGGCGCACCGAGATCCTGCACGGGGTGGACCTCGATCTGCCCGCGGGCACCCTCACCGCGATCGTCGGGGCGAACGGGGCGGGCAAGACCACGCTCATCCAGGCGCTCGCCGGTGTGGTGCCGCCGCCGAAGGGGCAGGTGTCGGTCGACGGCATCGATCCGGGCACCGCCTCCCCGCGGGATCTCGCCGCCCGCATCGGCTTCGTGTTCCAGAACCCGGAGCACCAGTTCATCGCGGCGACCGTGTTCGACGAGCTCGCCCACGGCCTGCGGCTGCGGCACGTGACGGACGACGAGATCGCGGCGCGCGTCGCCGAGATGCTCGACCGATTCGGGCTGACGCACAAGGCCGACGTGCACCCGTTCCTGCTGTCGGGCGGCGAGAAGCGGCGGCTGTCGGTCGGCACCGCCCTGATCACACGGCCCCGGGTGCTCGCCCTCGACGAGCCCACGTTCGGCCAGGATCGCGCGCGCGCCACCGAACTGCTCGCCCTGCTGCGGACCCTGCGCGCGGAGGGCACCACGATCGTGCTCGTCACGCACGACCTCTCGCTGGTCGCCGAGCACACCACGCACACGGTCGTGCTCGCGGACGGCCGGGTGCACGCCGCCGGGCCGACCGCGGAGCTGTTCGCCGACCCCGCGGTGTTCACCGACGCGAGCCTGCGCCTCCCCGACGTGCAGCGCGTGCTCGCCGCCGCGGGTCTCACCGCGGAGTCCCCCGCACGCACCGCCGCGTCCGGACTCATCCCCGCACCCGCCCCCGCACCCCGATCCCCCGCTCCGGACCAGGAGGCGTCGTCGTGAGCGGCAGCACCGGCACCGTGTTCGACCCGTACGCGCGTCTCACCGCGACGGCGCCGCACCAGTTCCTGTATGCGCTCAACCCGCTCGCGAAGGTCGCGGGGTTCGCTCCCGCGATGGTGCTGCTCGTATTCGTGCGCGATCTCGCGACGCCCGCCGCGTTCCTCGCGCTCGCGTACGTGCTGATCCTGTCCGGAGCCAGGGTCACCGGGCGGCTGCTCGCGCTGCTGCTGCTCGGCCTGCCGTTGGGGATGCTCGCGGTCACCGTCGGGTTCTCGCTGTGGGTCGATGCCGCACGGGTCGACGGCACCCCGGCGCTGCTCTCGGTGGGCGACTGGACGCTGTACAGCGGCGCGCTCACGATCGGTGCGGCCACCGCGCTGCGGTTGGGGGCGATCGTCGCGCTGGCGCTGGTGGGCGGCCTCACGACCAGCGGCTCCGACCTGGTACGGGCGAGCGTGCAGCAGCTGCGGGTGCCGTACCGCATCGGGTACACGGCTCTGGCGGCGTTCCGCTTCGTGCCGCGGTTCGGGCACGAGCTGGCGGTGATCCGCGCGGCGCACCGGGTGCGCGGCTATCACGGCGGGCGCGGTCCCCTCTCCCGCATCGCCCGAGGCTGGGGGTACATCGTGCCGCTGCTCGCCGGGGCCATCCGGCATGCCGAGCGCGTGGCCCTGGCGATGGATTCCCGGGCGTTCGGCGCGCATCCGACGCGGACCGAGCGGCACCTGGTGCCGTTCCGCGTGCGCGACACCGTGTTCACCGTGGCGATGCTCCTCACCTCGGCGGCGATCTTCCTCGTCTTCTTCCCCTGGCAGCTCCCCCTCTCCTGAAAGGCACTCCATGGCATTCAGCAAGATGGTCAAGCCCGAGACGACCGAACTCCTGCACCTCACCGTGCTGCGCTCTGAACGGCTCTCGTCGCACTGGATCCGCGTGACGCTCGGCGGCGGTGAGATCGACCGGTTCCGCCCGATGGGGTACGACCAGTGGTTCCGGCTGTTCCTGCCCATCGGCGGCGAGGCCGGCCTCGACCGGGTGCCGGCGAAGGCGAACAAGATGTTCGGCTATCTCAAGTTCCTGCGCATCCCCGACGGCGAGCGGCCCGTCATGCGCAACTACACGGTGCGTGCCTTCCGGGCGGCGACCGCCGAGGCGGGGGCGGAGATCGACGTGGACTTCGTGTTGCACGGTTCTGCGGCCGACGGCACGGCGGGCCCGGCGTCGCGGTGGGCGGAGACCTGCGAGCCCGGCGAGCACGTGCTCATCATCGACGAGGGCCTCACGTTCAACCCGCAGCGGGGGACCGATCGCGTGGTGCTCGTCGGCGATGAGACCGCGCTGCCCGCAATCGCCGGGATCGCCGCCTCGCTGCCGGCGCACGCCACCGGCACCGCGATCGTCGAGGTGCCGGCCGAGGACGACGCCCTGGACTTCCCGTGCCCTACGGGGCTCGACGTGGTCTGGATCGTGCGCCCCCACGACGCGGCGCCCGGTGCTCTCGCCCTGGAGGCGCTGGGCCGGAGCGAGCTTCCGAGCGCGCCCTTCCACGCCTATGCGGCCGGGGAGCAGTCGCTGGCCTCCGGTGCCCGCAGGCTCCTCGTCGGCGAGCGCGGCGTGGACAAGAACGCCGTGAGCTTCTGCGGGTATTGGAAGGTCGGCGCGGCGTCGCCCGCGTCGAAGGCCGCCCGCGAGGCCGCGTCGGAACCCCTCGCATGAGCGCTCAGGATACGGCCGACGGCGCACCCGATCACGCGAAAGCGCCGGAAACTACGGACGGCGCACCCGATCACACGAGCGCGCCGGAAGCTACGGATGGCGGACCCGATCACACGAACGCGCCGGAACCCGCGGACCTCGGTACCCCTCGCATGAGCGCGCCGGACGGCGGGGTCTCCGGCAGACGACGGCGCTTCCGGTTCCCGACGGCGCTGCTGCTGACGTGCGCCGCGCTGGGCGTGGCCGGCGGGCTGCTGCTCGCTCCCGCGAACTGGGTGTCGACGATCCTGTTCCCGGGGCTGCCGTTCATGAGCGTCGCTCTCGCCGGCCTGTGGCTGCTGCCGTCGGTGATCGCCCTGCGCCTGCTGCGCGCGCCGCTCGTGGGTCTGCTGGTCGGGTTGCTGGCCGGGCTCGTGATCGTGCCGTTCTCCGGGTACGGCTTCGGCAGCGTGGCGACGAACCTGTGGTGGGCGGCCTTCACCGAGCTGCCGTTCCTGTTCGTGATGTGGCGCTACTGGGGCACGTGGCTGCACTACGTCGGGGCCGTGGTGGTGGGGGTCGTGTATCCCCTGCTCGCGTGGGCGTCGTTCGACCTGGGCGGTTTCACCCTTCCGGTGCAGCTGCTCTTCTTCGCGATCACACTCGCGAGCTGTGTCGCCGCCACCGCCCTCGGCATCCTGATCGCTGATCGCCTGCGCGCCGCCGGAGTCGGCCGCAGCCGCTGACCCCGCCTCGACGCGACTCGAGCCCACCCCCACCACCCGAACACCCGTCAGGCGGCGATGTCGAAGCGGGCCCGCCCACCGAGCCGAGGCGTGCGTGCGGGGTCGATGTACCGCGGAGGCACGAACCACACCCTCGCCATCCCGCCGCCGCTACCACCGCCACCACTGCCGCGTTCGCCGCTGTCGATGTGGATGTCCCACCCGTTGTCGTGGATGCGATGGTGACACGTCTCGCACAGCAGCACCCCGTTGGACAGATCCGTCGGCCCGCGGTCGCGCGACCACCACCGGATGTGATGCGCCTTCGTCATCTCCGGCGGCAACCCGCACATCGCACACCCCCCGTCCCGCTCCACCAGCGCCAGCCGCTGCGCCCGGGTGAACAACCGCTTCTCCCGCCCCCAGTCCAACACCTCACTGCCCCCGCCGAGCACACACGGGATCACCCCGCCGCCCGCCGCCATCCGCCGCACCGCCCCGACGCTCACCGGCTGATCGATCCCGTCCACCTGCGCCGACCCCGACCCCGCCTCCAGATCCCCCAGGCCCACCCGCACCACCACCGTCGCCCCGGCCAGCGGCAACCGCGACGCACACCCGAGCACGTGCCCCGCGAACGCCGCCAACGCATCCGCCTGGATCATCGGCACCGTACGACGGTCCGCATCCGGAGCCCCCGCATCCGGCGCCTCCTGACGCGCCGCGAACGCTGCCGACACGAACCCCCGGATCGCCGCCACCACCGGCGCCGCCGTCTCCGCATCCAGCACCGCGTTCAGATGCACCATCCCGTCACGCTCGAACAGCGTCAACGACCGACGCGACCGCTGCTCCTCCGCCCGCGGCTCCACCCCATCCGGATCGACCCACGCCTCCGCCCGCACCACCAACCGCCGCACCTCATCCACCGACAACCCCGCCGCCTGCTCCACCAGCACCCGCTCGGCCTCCGCCACCCGAGCAGCACCCACGGCCACCCGGCATCGGTCGAGCACACCGACGATCAGCGCGGCCGCCGGCGCACCGAGCGCACCCGCGGCCAACGCCTCCCGCACGGACGGGTACTTCGCGGGCAGTCGCTGCCCCAGGAGGTCGGCGCGCGGGGCCGTGGCCTCGCCCACCGCCACCAGTCGCGCCGCCTCTCCCGTCGAGACTCCGGTCGTCGCGGCGATCAGCCTCGCCGGGTTCCGATAGCCCTGCTGCTTCGCCAGGCTGCCGGCACCGAGCTCAGGCCGCGACTCCCGCGCGATGCCCGCTCCCACCGACACGTGCACCGCGTCGAGGCGTCTCCGCAGCACACCGATCGCGTCGTTCACCGCGATCAACTGCTCGCGGTTCAGGTCCATCGGATCGCCCGCGCCACCCCACGCGGCGTCGAGGCGGGACATCGCCTCGTGCAAACCGGAGAGTGTGGTCATGCCCTGATTCTACCGTCGACGGCGGCGAGTTTCGTATCTTTGTTCGAATCGAGAACCGGGATATCGGGCTGGCGAGAAGGCCACCGACGCCCTCCACGGACCGCACGGTGGCGCCCGACGGAACGAGCTCGCAGACCACGCCCTCGCGACCCGATCGTCCCCGCGGGAGCACCCATCGATAGCATCGGCGGCATGGACTGGCGTGACGACCGCATCCGCTCCGCCGCGCGGGGAGAGAACCCGACGCTGCTCGCCGAACTGCCCGGCGGCTACGCGGTGATCGGCGATGTGCAGTTCCTCCCCGGCTACTGCGTGCTGCTCGGCACGGATCCGGAGGCCACCGCGCTGGCGGACCTGCCGCGGGAGGAACGGGTACGGTTCCTCGCCGCCGTCGACCTCCTCGCCACGGCCGTGGAGCACGCCTGCAGAGAGGTCGATCCGGCGTTCCGTCGCATCAACATCGACATCCTCGGCAACACCGACGCCTTCGTCCACGCCCACATCTGGCCCCGCTACGAGTGGGAAGCGCCCGACCTGAGGTCCTGGCCCGTCTGGCGCTACGACCCCTCGAACTGGCACGACGCCGCCACCCGCCTCGGCCCGCAGCACGACGATCTCCGGGCCCGCATCACGGCCCACCTCCGACGCCTCTCCGCCGCCGACTCGATCTCGATCGCGCGCCGCCCCGCCCCCTGACGCGATCCATCCCCCGCTCCGCCCCTGTCGCGGCCTCACAAACGCACCCCGGACCACCTCGCCCGGCACGTCTCCGACCCCGCACACGGGCCGCACCGAACCACTCGGGCTACTTCACACTCCCCTGCGTCAGCCCGCCGACGAGCCACTTCTGCAGGAACAGCGCGAGCAGGTAGATCGGGATGAGGCCGGCGAGGCTGGCGGCGGCCATCTGCCCGAACATCACCTCGCGTCCGCCCTGCATGAGCGCGATGCCGACCGGGAGGGTCTGCGAGTCGATGCTCTGCGTGAGCAGCAGCGGGATGAGGAAGTCGTTGTACGCGAGGATGAACACGATGATCGACACGGCCACGATGCCGGGCGCGGTGAGCGGGAGGATGACCGCCCACAGGGTGCGCAGCGGTCCGCAGCCGTCGATCTGCGCGGCCTCGTCGACCTCGAACGGGATCGCGCGGAAGAACCCGTCCAGCAGCCACACGGCGACCGGGGTGAGCAGCAGGCCCTCCACGATGCCGAGCCCGATCACGGAGTCCATCAGCCCGGCGGTGCGCACCAGCACGAACAGCGGGATGATCGCGACGATCGGCGGGGCGACGTAGGCGGAGACGATCAGCCCGAGGGTCTGCTTCCCGCCCGCGCGGAGCCGCGCCATGGCGTAGTTGGCGGGGATCGAGACGACGAGCGACACCAGCACCGCCACGAGCGCGGCACCGAGGGAGTTGCGCAGGTAGGTGAGGATGGGCCAGTTCTCGAACGCGCCGACCCAGTTCTCGAACGCGAGACGCGAGGGCAGGATGCGGGTGGACAGGATGTCGTCCGGGCTCTTGAACGACATGCCCACCATGTACAGCACGGGCAGCAGGGCGAGCACGATCGCGACGAGGATCACGACCCACTTCACGACGGTGACGAGCACGGACGGGCGACCGGGGCGCGAGATGTTCGAGGTGCGGCTGCGGCGACGACGGCGGCGCGCGTCCGGCACGACCAGCGTGACGGTCGCGCTGTCGGAGGCGTGGTCGGAGGTGCGGAGTGTGAGCGACATGTCAGCTCTCCCTGTGCAGGCGCTGCCGGACGGCGTTGAGCGGCAGGATGACGATGGTGACCAGCACCAGGAACGCGATGGTCTGCGCGGCGGCAGCCCCCACGTCGAAGGTCTGCAACCCGGTGCGGTAGATCTCGAAGCTGCTGACGGTGGTGTCGAAGCCGGGTCCGCCGCCGGTCATGATGAACACCAGGTCGAACACCTTGAACGACACCACGAGCTTGAGCAGCAGCACGGTGACCAGGCTCGGCAGCACGAGCGGGAACGTGATGCGCCAGAACGTCTGCCACACCCCGGCGCCGTCGACCTGCGAGGCCTCGTACACCTCGGTCGGCAGGGTCTGCAGCGCGGCGAACACGAGCAGCACGCAGAAGGGCGTCCACTGCCACGCGTCGACCACGATCAGCGAGACCATCGCCGCCGGGCTCGAGCCGAGGAACAGGAACGGCTCGGCGCCCGGGCTGAACGACTGACCGATGTTGTTGAGCAGCCCGCCGGTGGGGGCGAGCATGAGCTTCCAGATCACGCCCGCCATCACTGGCGGCGTCATCAGCGGCAGCAGGAGCAGCACCCGGATGATCCGTCCGCCCTTGACGGCCGCGTCGAGTGACAGGGCCACCACGAGACCGGCGACGAGGGCGATCAGGGCGGACGGGATCGCGAAGAGCAGCGACCTGCCGAGGGACGGGAGGGTGACCCCGTCCCCCAGCAGTGCCGCGAAGTTGTCGAACCCGACCCAGTCCGCGAACGGACGCCCCAGCGACGAGTCGGAGAACGACGCGGCGACGATGTAGGCGAGCGGGTAGATCGCGATGATCACGATCGCGAGGATGGCGGGCGCCAGCAGGGCGCGGCCCGTCCACGACGCGCGTCGGGCGCGGCGCCGGGAGGTGACGGGTTGCGACATGAGCTGTCCTTTCGGGTTCGACGAGGCGATCAGTCGGCCAGGGACTGCCAGGTGTCCCAGGTCTGCTGCATCGCCTCTTCCGCGGTCAGGCTGCCCTGCAGCATGAGCGCGAGGTTGTCGCTGAGCGACTGGATCATCTCGGGGGCCTGCGGCGAGGTCGGCCAGGACTGCGCGTTGGGCAGCACCTGGGCGGCGACGGCCGACACCTCCGGCGCGAACTCGATGTACTCCGGGCTCTCCAGGGTGGAGGTGCGCGTGGGGTCGACACCGGAACCGGTCGTGGTGATCAGCTTCTCGTTCGTCTCCTTCGACGAGGCGAACGCGACGAACTGCTTCGCGAGTTCCTCGTCGCTGGCGTTCGGGCTGATGCCCATCGCCCAGCCGGCGTTCAGCGCTCCGGAGATCTTGCCCTCGGGTCCGACCGGCAGCGGCGCGACGCCCCAGCCGTCGACGATCTTCGACTGCTCCGGGTCCTGCGCGAACACGCCCAGGTCGGTCCAGAACTCGATCATGCCGACGGAGCCGGAGAGGAACTGCGGCAGCGCCTGCTCGAACCCGATCTCCAGCGGGCTGGGCAGCGCCGAACCGGAGGCATCGAGCATCGACTGTGCCGCGGCCACCGCGTACTCGGTGTCGAGCTGCGGCATCTGCGGGTCGATCGGGTCGGGCGACATGGTGGCGAGGCGGTTGAAGAAGGTCGAGCCGATGTTGAACGCGCTCTTCGAGCCGAGCAGCGCGTTGCCGTACACGCCGTTCGCCTTCTCGGCGTCGGTGATCTTCTGCGACACCTCGACGTACTCGTCCCACGTGGTCGGGACCTCGACGCCGTTCCGTTCGAAGATCGCCTTGTTGTAGAAGAGCACGTGCGTGTCGCCGTCGATCGGCAGCCCGTAGGTCGCGTCCTCGTACTGCGAGTAGGGGCCGAAGATCGCCTCGATGAAGTCGCCCGAGTCGATGTCCTCGTCGGACTCCACCCAGTCGGTGATGTCGGCGAGCGCCCCGGCGTCGGCGAGCGCGCCGACCGACGTGTACCAGTACTGGATGACGTCGTAGTTGTTGGTGCCGGACTGCGCGTCGAGGATCGCCTTGGTCTGGATCTGGTCGTAGGGCACGACCTCGACCTCGACCTCGACGCCGGTGGAGGCCTCGAAGTCCTCCTCGAGGATCTTGCCCGCGCCCTCCTGCGGGGCGGCGATGAGGACCTTGAGGGTCTTGTCGCCGCCGTCGCCGCCGGAGCCCCCCGCGTCGCCGGAGCAGCCGGCGAGCACGAGGCCCGCGGCGGACGCCAGGGCGATGACGGGCAGGGCACGGCGCGTCAGCCGCGCGGGGGATGAGGAGCGTCGTTGCACACTCATGGTGCTGTCCTTTCGATGTTCTTTCTCGGGTGAGGGGTTCGTGCTCGGGTGAGGGTGGTGCGGGTTCAGGGCGCTCAGGCGTCGGGCGTCCAGGGGCGGTCGACCTTGTCGCCGTCGACCCAGGGGGTCTTCACGAACACGGCGCGGAAGGTCTCGTCGAACGGGTTCCGCACGAAGTGCTCCTCGTGCGGTGCGGCGCGCAGCACGTCGCCGGTCTCGACGACGCGACGGGTGTCGCGGTCGAGCCAGATCTCGGCGCGCCCCTCGATCACCACGAACGACTCGGTGTGGTGCTCGTGGAGGTGGTTGGCGAACTCGTCGCCGGGCCGCAGCACGACCACGCCGAACGCCGCGTCGTCGCCCTGCGCGAGGTAGCCGGGGCCCCAGTCGCCGAACCGGAGGGCGGCCTCGGCGCTGCGCAGCACGTCGGCGCTCATGCGAGCACCCGCGTCTCGGTGGCCTCGCGGAACAGCTCGTAGGCGTCGGCGGGGTCGGTGTCGTCGTGCACCACGGCCCGCACGGCCTGCATCATGGCCGCGGGGTGGGCGCTCTGGAAGATGTTGCGGCCCATGTCCACTCCGGCGGCCCCCGCGCGCACGGCGTTCGAGGCCATCGTGAGGGCGTCCAGCTCGGGCAGCTTCTTGCCTCCGGCCATGATGACGGGCACCGGGCACCCCGCGACCACGTCCTCGAAGCCCTCCTCGCAGTAGTACGTCTTCACGAGCTGGGCGCCGAGCTCCGCGATGATGCGGGTCGCGAGACCGAGGTAGCGGGCGTCGCGCACGAGCTCCTTGCCGACCGCGGTCACGCCGAGCACCGGGATGCCCGCGTCGTAGCCCTGGTCGACGAGCGTGGTGAGGTTGCGGATGCTGCGGCTCTCGTGCTCGCCGCCGACGAACACCTGCACGGCCACGGCGTCGGCGTGGAGGCGCACCGCATCCTGCATCGCCATCGCGGTGTACTCGTCGGAGAGGTCCTTGAGGATCGACGGGCCGCCCGAGGCGCGCAGCACGAGTCCGGCCCTGGTCGCCGGCGGGATCGAGGTGCGCAGGGCTCCGCGGGTGCCCATGAGGGCGTCGGCGTGCGCGGCCAGCGGCGCGATGTTCAGGTCGATGCGCTCCAGCCCCGAGGTGGGTCCCTGGAAGTAGCCGTGGTCGAACGCGAGCATCACGGTGCGCCCGGTCTGCGGGTCGAGGATGCGGGACAGGCGGTTCTGCATGCCCCAGTCGAGGTTCGCCGCTCCCCGGATGTTTTGCGTGAAGCGGACGGCGGGCTGGTCGGCGTGGAACTGCTTCGCGGAGGCGTTGCCTTCGAGGTCTGCCATGGGGTGTCTCCTTCGGTGTCGGGTGGTCGTCGTGGTCGTCAGCCGGCGTGACCGGCGGTCGAGAGTCGGGCGGGGGGCGGGTCGAGGGGGCCGCGGGCGGCGCCGGGCGGCGTGAACAGCGGGGGCAGGTCAGAGCCAGAGATCGACATCACGTCGCGGTAGACGCGGTGCCAGCGGGCGGTCACGGCGCGGTACCGCTCGTGCTCGGCGGGGTCGACGCGCTCGATGCGGTCGGGCTCGCCCATCGGCGGGAGTTCTGCGCCGACACCTCGGGCGGCCAGCCGGGCGGCACCGTACGAGGTGGCCTCGGGTGCGGGCGTGACGCGGGTGTCGAGCCCGGTGACGCCCGCGATGACCCGCGGCCACAGGGCGCCCGCGCTGGATCCTCCGGTGAACGTGACGGCCCCCTCGGCGACCGCGCGCCCGGCGGTGAGCGACGACAGGATCTCGAGATGAGCGCTGGCGACGATCGCCGCGGACTCCTCGATCGCCCGGATGAACGCGCCGCGCGAGGAGCGCGCCGCGTCGTTGATGTCGAAGCCGACGAACGCGGGGGCCGCATGGTGCCAGGCGTCGGCCTGCATCACGTTCGCCATGGTCGCGACCACGCCGTTCGCCCCCGCGGGGACCTCGGCCGCCCACTGCTCCATCACGGCGAATGCGGAGGTGCCGGCCGCGCGACCGAGCTCGGCGGCGTCGGGGCACATCGCGTCGCGGAACCACCGCATCGCGAGGCCGGAGAGGAAGCCGATGCCCTCGACCATCCAGGTGCCCGGATCGACGTGGCACAGGGTGCGCAGGCGCCGCTCCGGGTCGATCAGCGGCTCCGTGGTCACGGCCGTGGTCTGCCAGAAGGTGCCGGCGACGATCGTCGGCAGCCCCTCGCGCGCCGCGATGCCGTGCAGCGCGAGCTGCGTGTCGGCGCCGCCCGCGACCACCGGCGTCCCCGCGGGCAGCCCGGTCGCGGCCGAGGCCTCCGCGGTCACGGCACCGACGACCTGCCCGCACTCGACCACGGGCGGCAGGATGCGACGGTCGATGCCGACGAGCCCGGCGAGCTCGTCCGACCAGTCGCGCGCCCGCAGGTCGAACAGGGCCGAGCTGGAGCCGCTGGTGGGCTCGGTCACGAACGCCCCGGTGAGCCGCGTGGTGACCCAGTCGCTGAGCATCCCGAAGTGGCGGGCGGCGGCGAGCACGTCGGGCTGGTGGCGGGCGATCCACCGCAGCCGGGCGGGGGCCGTGATCGACACCCAGTCGCCCGCGGTGCGGTACACCTCGTCGGCCACGCCCTCGGCCACCAGCTCCTCGGCCTCGGCGCGCGCCCGGCCGTCGGTGTTGGGGCACGCCCACAGCTCGCGCCCCTCGGCGTCGGACAGCACGAAGCCCTCACGCATGCTCGACGCGGCGACCGCGGCCACGCGTCGCTCGCCCAACCGCGCGACCACCTCGGACACGGCGCCCGCGATGGCCGTCCAGCCGCCATCGGTGTCGAACACGGTGCCGCCGGGGTGACCGGGCACGGCGACGTGGGTCCACTCGCGGGCGGCCTGAGTGACCAGGCGACCCTCGATGTCGAAGGCGAGGGCACGCGCGGAACCGGTGCCCGCGTCGATCGCGAGGAAGACGTCGTTCAGCGCTCCCATCGCAGCTCACCTCCCGCGAGGAACCGCTCGATCTCGGCGGCGAGCATGTCGGCGCCGCGGGCGAGGGTCTGGTGGGTGGCGCCGGCGAGGTGCGGGGTGAGGATGAGGTTCGGCTGGGCGACCAGGTCGCGCCACGGACCGTCGGGCTCGTTCACGTCGAGCGCGACACCGGCGAGGTGTCCGCTGCGCAGCCCGTCGAGCAGCGCCTGTTCGTCGACGAGCGACTCCCGGGCCGTGTTGATCAGGAACGACCCCTGCGGCATGCGGGCGATCTGCTCGGCGCCGATCAGGTGGCGGTTGTCGGCGGTCGCCCTGGCGTGCACGCTCACGACGTCGCTGCCGGCGAGCAGCGCGTCCAGGTCGGACACGATGGTCGCATCGGTCACGGTCGCCGGATCGACGTAGGGGTCGTACGCCGCGATGGTGGCGCCGAGCACCCTGGCCCGCGCGGCGACGAGCCGGGCGACGTTGCCGTAGCCGATCAGCCCGAGGCGCAGGCCCTTCACCTCGCGCCCGAACCACCTGGCGCCCTCGAACGTCGACTCCGCGAGCGGACGCCCCTCGGCCACGCGCTCGTCGACGTCGCGCAGCGATGCGGGCACGTTCCGCACGATCGAGATGAGGAACCCGATCGTGAGGTCGGCCACGGCGTCGGCGTTCTTGCCCGGCGTGGTGGTCACGCGCACGCCGCGCTCGCGGGCCGCGGTGAGGTCGACGTTGACGGGTCCGCCGCGCGCGCAGCCGAGCAGCCGCAGCCCGGGGAGCGCGGCGAGCACGTCGGCCGTGAACGGCGCGGCATGGAAGGCGACCACGTCGTATCCCTGCGCGAGCCGCGCGACCTCGGCCGGGTCGCCCTCGAACTCGTGGATCGACGACGCGTCCCACGTCGGCTCCGCGATCGTCATGGTGGCCGTGTCCGCGGGGATCCCCCGCTGCGCGAACGCGCGGGTGAACACCTCGGCGGTCATGTAGCTGTCGCCGATGACGAGGATGCGGTGGTCGGTCATGTGCGGGTCTCCCGGTGGGGTCGGTGGGGCGGGTGCGGGTCAGCGGAGGGCGGCGGGGTAGCGGCCGGACGCGGTCTCGTTCGAGATGCCGGCGGCGTCGAACCCGGTGTCGACGCTCACGCGCAGACGGTCGGTGCGCACGGATGCGCGGGAGAAGTCGATGGGCTGTCCGCCCTGGTCGTACGCGACGGCCTCGACGACGACGATCGGGTGTCCCGGCTCCACTTCGAGCAGCCCGGCCAGCATGCGGTCGGCGGACACGGCCTCGATCGTGCGGTGCATGCGCGCGATGCGCACCCCGGTGACCCGGGTGATGGCGGCGTACAGGCTCGCGCGCGGGTCCCGCAGGTCGGGCAGCACCCCGGCGAACCGCGTCGGGAGGTAGTTGATCACGTGCACGGCCGTGCGGGCGCCGACGGCACGCACGCGCTCCAGCACGAAGCCCATGCCGTCGGCGGAGTCGCGTCCGACGACCGCGGCCGCCCACGACGGCAGCGGCTCGATGCCCGCGCGGAGGATCTCCGAGCTCAGGGCGCTGCGGCCGTCTTCGCTGTATTCGCCCAGCAGGCTGGGGGCCGAGGGCAGCGTCCAGGCGGAGGGGCCCTGCGCGCGCTCGACGAAGGCACCCTTGCCCTGCTGGCGGGAGATGATCCCGGCGGTCTCCAGTCGCGACAGCGCGTCGCGGACCGAGGTGCGGGAGGCGGCGAAGTGGGCGCGCAGCTCGTTCTCGCTGGGCAGGCGGTCGCCCGGACCCCAGGTGCCGTCGGCGATCTGCGCCTCGACGGCGCGCATGATCTGGAACCAGATGGGTGCCGTCGACGTGCGGTCGAGCGGCGGCAGGGTGAGCGGGGACATTCCGGCCTCTTCGGTGAGCGGGTGCGGAGACCTCGGCGTCTCCGAGCCGGACGACTCCTGTCCGGACATGTATCGATCATCGCGGAGCACATGTCTCCTCTGAAGAGACAAGTCAGAACTTCGCCGCCGCGACCCCCTCCCGGCTCTTTATATGGGCGCGATCAGGCTTTTCCTCGCGTCATCCGCCATCGAGGACCGTGCTCGTCCCGCC
>NZ_JBSHIM010000029.1:0-16224 GCF_053618975.1 Microbacterium sp. NPDC055599
CCCGCACTCCCGGGCTCCCCCGGGTCCGCCGCAGCTCCCGAGTTTCCCGGGTCCGCCGCAGCTTCCGGGCGCTCCCGCTCACCCCCGTCCACCCCGTCCTCCGGATGCCCCGGGTCTCGCTCGCCGTCCGGCCCGCTCGGGTCCGCCCGCCCGGAGCCGCGGAAAGCGACCGAGAGAGCCACGCCGATCGCCAGACCGATGCCGATGCCGAGGGCCCAGTTCTTCATCGCCATGCCGAGGGACACGCCGATCGCCACGCCGAGCGCGAGGCCGACGCCGAGGCCGGTGCGTGCCCGGAGTTCCTCCGGGCTGGGGTTCCGATCCGCCATGGCTCCCACGCTACGCATCCGTCGCGGTGCCGGCATCCCCCGTGCGACGGAGGCGCGACACGCCCGGGAGTTGCGAACGCCGACACGCCCGGGTATCGTCGTGGCGTCCTGTCCGCCGTGTCTGGAAGTCCTTTGATCTGAATCGTCGCCTCCGCGCTCCTCTTTCCGCGCGCTGACCCGACGATCGCCGACTCCCCGGCAGACCCCGCCCTCCGGGTGCGACCCGTTCGCGCCACCCCGGGCCCCGGTGTCAGTGCACCCCCGCACTCGACAGGAGACACCCCGTGTCATACCCCACCACCGTTCATCCCTCGGTCGTGCTCGACCGCCTCACCTACACCTGGCCCGACGGCTCGGTCGCACTCGACGGCGTGTCCGGAGCCTTCGGGTCCGGGCGCACCGGCCTGGTCGGACGCAACGGCGCCGGCAAGTCCACCCTGCTGCGCCTGATCGCCGGCGAGCTCACCCCCACGTCCGGATCCGTCTCCACCTCCGGCGAGGTGGCGTACCTGCCGCAGCAGTTGACGCTCGACGTCGACCGCCGCGTGGCGGAGCTGCTCGGTGTCTCCACCGCGCTCGACGCGGTGCGCGCCATCGCCGCGGGCGACGTCGATCCCGCGCACTTCGACGCGGTCGGCGACGACTGGGACATCGAGGCGCGCGCGGAGGCCTCCCTTGCGGAGGCCGGACTCGCCCCCGCGTTCCTCGATCGCACCGTGGGTGAGCTGTCGGGCGGCGAAGCCGTCCTCGTCGCGATCGCCGGGATCCGCCTGCGGCGCGCGCCGATCACGCTCCTGGACGAGCCGACCAACAACCTCGACCGCGACGCCAGGGCGACGCTCGGCGCGATGGTGCAGGCGTGGAAGGGCACGCTCATCGTGGTCAGCCACGACCTGTCGTTGCTCGAGCTGATGGACGACACCGCGGAGCTCTACGGGCAGACGTTGAGCGTGTTCGGCGGGCCGTACTCCGAGTGGCGCGCGTGGCTGGACGCCGAGCAGGACGCGGCGCGGCAGGCCGAGGTCGCCGCGGCGCAGGCGCTGCGCAAGGAGAAGCGGCAGCGCATCGAGGCGGAGGTCAAGCTCGCCCACCGCGCCCGCACCGCCAAGAAGGCCGAGGTCGAGAAGCGCGTGCCGAAGATCATCGCACATGGCAGGAAGATGGCCGCCGAGGTGTCGGCGGGCAAGCTGCGCACCGAGGTCGGGGCGAAGGAGGAGGCGGCCCGCGCCGCGCACGACGAGGCCGGGCGCCGGATCCGCTCGGACGACACCATGAAGATCGAGCTCCCCGACCCGCAGGTCTCCCGCGCGCGCCGCATCGCCGAGCTCGGAGACGGCGAGCGCTCCTGGATCGTGCAGGGCCCCGAGCGCGTGGCACTGATCGGTCGCAACGGCGCCGGCAAGACCACCCTGCTCGAACGGCTCGTCGCCAGCGGTGTTCGCGACACAGGAGATCGCGACCCTATCGCGGCGGCTCCACCCGGTGCGGCCGATTCCGGGCCGGACCTCCCGAGGGACGACCGGCCGGAGTTGCGGGCGGAGGCGTTCACCGACCGGATCGGCTACCTTCCGCAGCGCGTGGACGGCCTCGACGAGGGCGCGTCGGTGTTCGACAACATCGCCCGCCGGGCCCCGCACGTGCCGGAGAAGGAGCTGCGCAACCGCCTGGCCCGGTTCCTCCTCCGTGGAGCGACCGTCGAGCGCCCTGTCGCGGCGCTGTCCGGGGGCGAGCGGTTCCGCGTGGCGCTGGCGAGACTCCTCCTGGCGGACCCGGCGCCCCACCTGGTGGTGCTGGACGAGCCGACCAACAACCTCGACCTGGACACGGTCGATCAGCTGGTCGAGGCGCTGCGCACCTATCGCGGCGCCGTGCTCATCGTCAGCCACGATGATGCGTTCCTGCGGCGACTCGACCTCGACCTCACCCTCGAGATCGACGCGGAGGGTGCGCTGCAGGAGACGGCGCTCCCCCCGTCGTGAACGCCCGGGTCCCGCGGCGTCGTCCGGCGGCGCGGGACCCGCACGCGACTCAGACCGACACCGCCAGAGGCAGGGCGACGACGGCGTAGAGGATGCCGAGCAGAAGGGTGTGCACGACGCAGAAGCCCACGGCCTCGGTCACTCGTCCCGGCGCCGCGAAGTGCGCGACGAGCAGCCGCGCGAACCTCATCGGGCGCGCGAGGTCCCACGAGTTGAAGCGGATGTGACGGCCGAGATAGATGCCGAACGACACGAGCACGAGAACGGCGGCGACCACCAGCCAAGAGTCCGCACGGGTGAAGGGGGCGGCGTCGTCCTCGTACCAGATCGCCACCACGAGCATCTGGACCACGAAAACGTTGACGAGCGCGTTCAACACCCCGGACATCGCCAGTGCCAGGGTCGCGACGATGTCGAACCACAGCGGCACCACCTCGCCCTCGCGGCGGTGCGTGAAGTTGAGCTCCGTGATCAGGTAGGCCGAGTTCGGCAAAAGCAGTAGCCACACCACGGCCCCGATCACCAGGATGATCCAGGGGACGGGCGACGAGGCGCGGGCATCGACGGCGACCTCGATGGCGAGGGTGGCCGCCAGAACCAGGGCCGGCGCGGCAGACAGCGCCAGGTTCAGCACCATAGGCCGATACAGTGGAACGCGATACACCGGCGCGCGCAGCAGGACCAGGGCGAGCGCATACAGGTTCAGAGCGACCACCCCCGCCCCCATCAGCAGGACCGCCGTCACGGCGTCGGCGTGGGGGTCGGGACGGCGTGCGAATCGTCGTGCTGCGTGTCATCGGGACGCGCGGTCGCCGCCGCGGGCTTCTTCGCCGCCTTCGCCGCCTCCCGGGCGGCATCGGCCGCGGCCTTCGCGGCTGCATCGGCGGCCTGTGCCTCGTCGAGGTGCGCCTGGGCGATCGCCCCCGTGACGACCGCCGCATAGATGTCGCCGCCCGCGGGTTGCGGATGGATGCCGTCGCCGGCGAGGTCGTCAGGGTAGGGCGTGATGGCACCGTCCCAGTCGGCGACCGTGACGTTCGGATACGCGGCGGCGAAGTCGGCGAGCGTCGCGTTGCCGCCCGGGATCCAGCTGCGCTGCGCGTGCGCGTTCACGAACACCAGGGTGCGGTCCGGGCCGACGATCCCGAGGATGTCGGCGAGCAGGTCGGGATCGACGCCGCCGTTGGTCGCCAGCCCCACGACGACCGTCGGACGCAGGGCACCGTCGTTCGCGAGCGACGACAGGATGCCCGTGGCCGGCCACATGCTGCGCGAGACCTGGGCGTCGATGGCGATGCCGGGCAGCGCGTTCTGCAATTCGGGCGCGGCGGCGAGCATGACCGAGTCGCCGACCGCCGTGATGTCGGTGCCGAGGATGGGCGGCGGCGTCGCCGCGGTGCTGGTCGGCGAGGGCGAGGGCGAGGGCGTCGGACCGGAGTCGGCGCCGGAACCCGTCTGCGGCGACGCGGCCGGGGCGGGGGCGGCGTGGGCGATCGCCTCGCGGCCGCGCTCGACGAGGGCCTCGGCCGCCGAGGCGTCGTCATGGCCGATCGCGATGCCCGCGCTCGCGACCGCCAGCACCCCGACCACGAGCGCCGGCAGCACGACGTGTCGACGGGGAAGCGGCGGATGCACGCGCAGGCCGCGCCGGAAGGGTGTCTCGACGAAGGCGTAGGAGAGCGCGGCGACGAGGATGGACAGCGCCGCCGCCACGACCGCGACGAGCAGTGGCTGCGCCGCGAGCGGAGTGGCCCCCAGGATCAGCAGCAGCGGCCAGTGCCACAGGTAGACCGCGTACGAGCGCTCGCCCAGCCAGGACAGCGGGGCCGCATCCAGCACACGGCCGAGCGGCGGCACCGTCGCCGCCGACCAGATCAGGCCGAGAGCGGCGAGGCTGGCCAGCGCGAGGCCGCCGTGCGCGGCAGCGGGAGATGCGTCCGACAGCACCACGGCGAGCGCGACCAGCACGCCGAGCGAGGCGACGCCGAGTGCCGTCCGCGCCACGGCCCGCCGACCGGTGGCCATGCGCACCTCTCCCGCTCCCATCCCGACGGCGAGAGCGACGCCCAGCAGCAGTCCGAACGCGTGGGTGTCGGTGCCGAAGTAGGCGCGGGTCGGCGATCCCAGCGGCGGCGCCGACAGCAGCACCATCGCCCCCGCTGACAGCACGGCCAGCACGAGGGCGAGGACCACGACTGCGCGGCGGCGCCAGCGCACGACCACCAGCAGCAGGACCAGCAGCAACGGCCAGATCAGGTAGAACTGCTCCTCGACCGCCAGCGACCACAGGTTGGTGAACAGGTCGGGCTGGTCGGCTTGGAAGTAGTCGCCGTCCGCGGCGATCGCCAGCCAGTTCGAGCTGAACGTGAGAGCGCCGATCAACTGACGCCGGATGCCCGACAGCAGGTGCGGAGCGACCAGGAAGGCGAGCGGGATGCAGACGGCCAGCACGAGCGCGAGTGCGGGCAGGATGCGTCGGGCGCGCCGCGCCCAGAACGCGCCGAGCGACACCCGGCCGGTGCGCGCGCGTTCGCGCAGCAGGAGTCGGGTGACGATGAAGCCGCTCACGACGAAGAAGACGTCGACGCCGATCAATCCGCCGGGCACCGCGGCGGGGAGGAGGTGGTAGCCGAGGACGGCGACGACGGCCAGGCCGCGCAGTCCGGTCAGCCCGGAGACGCGAGAGGAGGGGGACGCCGAGGCGGCAGAGGAGGAGGCGAGGAAAGGCATGAGGATGGCACTTCGATTCGGACGGTAACACGCTAGACGTTACCCGGTATTCCTGAGTGCCCTCCTGTCGCTCCGGGGCGAGCGCCCGTCGGCCCCAATGTCGGCGGCGTCCACGAAGATGGGGGGATGAGCGATGTGCTCGAACGCTTCACGCCCGCCACCCAGGACTGGTTCCGCGGCGCCTTCACCGCGCCCACTCCCGCTCAGGCGGGGGCGTGGGAGGCGATCTCGGCGGGCAAGCACGCGCTCGTGGTCGCGCCGACGGGCTCGGGCAAGACGCTGTCGGCGTTCCTCTGGGCGATCGACAGCGTGTTCCGCGAGCGCGCCGAGGCGCCCGTGGACGCAGACTCCGGACGCACGCGCATCCTCTACATCTCCCCGCTGAAGGCGCTGGGTGTCGACGTCGAGCGCAACCTGCGGTCCCCGCTGATCGGGATCGGGCAGTCCGCGCGGCGGCTGGGGCTCGCCGCCCCCGCGGTCACGGTCGGGGTGCGCTCGGGCGACACCACCTCCAGCGACCGGCGCAAGCTCGTGTCCGACCCGCCCGACATCCTCATCACCACACCCGAGTCGCTGTACCTGATGCTCACCAGCCGCGCCGGGGAGACCCTGCGCGACGTGCACACCGTGATCATCGACGAGGTGCACGCCGTGGCAGCCACCAAGCGTGGCGCGCATCTGGCGGTCAGCCTGGAACGCCTCGACGCGCTGCGGGCCGCGCACGGCAACGAGAAGCCGGCGCAGCGGATCGGGCTGTCCGCCACCGTGCGACCCATCGACGAGGTCGCGCGGTTCCTCGGCGGAGCCGACCCGGTCGAGATCGTGGCCCCGCCGGCGTCCAAGACGTTCGAGCTGGGCGTGGTCGTGCCGATGGACGACATGACCAACCCGCCGCCGCCCCCCGGTGCGCCGCCCGAGGCACCGGGGATCGACGCGGAATACACCGAGGTGACCGGTTCGGTGTGGCCGCACGTGGAGGAGGCGATCGTCGACCGCATCCTCCAGAACAACTCGACGATCGTGTTCGCGAACTCCCGCCGCCTCGCGGAGCGGCTGACGGGACGCCTCAACGAGATCTACTCCGAGCGGATCGGGGTCGCGCTTCCCGACGCGTCCGTGCCCGCGGCGATGATGGCGCAGGCGGGGGCGACCGCGGGAGCGGATCCGGTGCTCGCGAAAGCCCATCACGGTTCGGTGTCGAAGGAGCAGCGGGCGCAGGTCGAGGAGGAGCTGAAGTCGGGCGTGCTGCGCTGCGTCGTCGCGACCAGCAGCCTGGAGCTGGGCATCGACATGGGCGCGGTCGACCTGGTGATCCAGGTCGAGGCTCCGCCGTCCGCCGCGTCCGGGCTCCAGCGCGTCGGGCGCGCCGGGCACCAGGTGGGCGAGATCAGTCGCGCCGCCCTGTTCCCCAAGCACCGCGGCGACGTGCTGCACACGGCGATCGTCACGGAGCGCATGCTCGCCGGCAAGATCGAGGCCATCCAGGTGCCGCGCAACCCGCTCGACATCCTCGCGCAGCAGACCGTGGCGGCGAGCGCCCTCGGTGCCATCAGCGTCGAGGAGTGGTTCGAGACCGTGCGGCGGTCCGCGCCGTTCCAGTCCCTTCCGCGCTCGGCGTACGAGGCCACGCTCGACCTGCTCGCCGGCCGCTTCCCCTCGGACGAGTTCGCCGAACTGCGGCCGCGTCTGGTGTGGGATCGCGACGCGGGCACGCTGACCGGTCGCCCCGGGGCGCAGCGCATCGCGGTGACCAGCGGCGGCACGATCCCCGACCGCGGGCTGTTCGGGGTGTTCGTCGCGGGCGAGTCGACCGGGGCGCGGGTCGGCGAGCTCGACGAGGAGATGGTGTACGAGTCGCGCGTGGGCGACGTGTTCACGCTCGGCACCACGAGCTGGCGCATCGCCGAGATCACGCACGACCGCGTGAACGTGATCCCCGCGTACGGCCAGCCGGGCAAGGTGCCGTTCTGGCACGGTGACGGGATCGGCCGGCCGTTCGAGCTCGGTGAGGCCCTGGGCGCGTTCTCCCGCGAGGTCTCCTCCGCCTCGCCGGAGAAGGCGCAGCAGCGGCTGATCGAGGCCGGGCTCGACGAGCAGGCGCGCGCCAATCTGATGGCGCACCTGACCGAGCAGCGCGAGGCGACGGGCACCCTCCCGACCGACCGCACCCTCACGGTCGAACGCGGTCACGACGAGGTCGGCGACTGGCGCGTGATCCTCCATTCCCCGTACGGCATGAAGGTGCACGCGCCCTGGGCCCTCGCGATCAACGCGCGGGTGCGCGAGCGGCTGGGCGTCGAGGGCTCCGCCGTGGCGAGCGACGACGGCATCATCGTGCGCATCCCCGACGCCGAGGCCGAGCCGCCCGGCGCCGAGCTGTTCGTGTTCGACCCCGACGAGCTGGAGCAGCTGGTCACGCAGGAGGTGGGGGGTTCGGCGCTGTTCGCCTCCCGGTTCCGCGAGTGCGCGGCGCGGGCGCTGCTCATGCCCCGCACGAACCCCAACCGGCGCACGCCCCTGTGGCAGCAGCGGCAGCGGTCGGCGCAGCTGCTCGAGGTCGCCCGCCGGCACCCCACGTTCCCGGTGATCCTGGAGACGCTGCGCGAGGTGCTGCAGGACGTGTACGACCTGCCGTCCCTGCGCAAGCTCGCGACGGCGATCGGCGACCGCCGCGTCCGGCTCGTGGAGACCCAGCCCGGCCAGCCCTCCCCCTACGCCCGCGACCTGCTGTTCGGGTATGTCGGCGCGTTCATGTACGAGGGCGACTCGCCGCTGGCCGAACGCCGGGCGGCCGCCCTCTCCGTCGACCCCGCACTGCTGGGCGAGCTGCTGGGCACGGTGGAGCTGCGCGAGCTGCTCGACCCCGACGTGATCGCGCAGTTCGAGCGCGAGGCACAGCGCCTCGACCCCGAGCGGCGGGTGCGCGGTCTGGAGGGCGTGGCCGACCTGCTGCGCATGCTGGGCCCGCTCGACGCCGACGAGGTGTCGGCGCGACTCGACCCCGACTCGACCGCCGGTGCCAGCGCCGCGACGCTGCTGGACGAGCTGATCGGCGCCCGCCGTGCCATCCCGGTCACCGTGGCCGGTGTCGCCAGGGTGGCCGCGATCGAAGACGCCGGTCGGCTGCGCGACGCCCTCGGCGCGGCCCTGCCCACGGGGATCCCGGTCGCGTTCCTCGAGCCGGTCGCCGATCCCCTGGGCGACCTGGTGGCGCGGTACGCCCGGACGCACGGGCCCTTCACGACCACGGCGGTCGCGACCCGGTTCGGTCTCGGCGCCGCGGTCGCCCGGCACACGCTGCAGCGCCTGGAGACGAACGGTCGTCTGACCAGCGGCTACTTCCTGCCGACCGCGGCAGGCAGCGGCGACGACCTCGAGTGGTGCGACACCGAGGTCCTGCGACGGCTGCGCATGCGCTCGCTCGCAGCAATCCGCGGCTCCGTCGAGCCGGTGTCGCCGGAGGCCTACGCGCGATTCCTGCCCGACTGGCAGCACCTCGGTCGGCCGCTGGAGGGCATCGACGGCGTGCTCACCGTGATCGAGCAGTTCGCGGGTGTGCCGATCCCCGCGAGCGCGTGGGAGTCGCTCGTGCTGCCGTCGCGGGTGCGCGACTACTCCCCCGCGATGCTCGACGAGCTCACGGCCGCGGGCGAGGTGATCTGGTCGGGCCACGGCACGCTTCCGGGCCGCGACGGCTGGGTGTCGCTGCACCCCGTCGACCTCGCCCCGTTCACGCTTCCCGAGCCCGACGCCGAGATCGCCGCAGACTCCCTGGAGGCCCGGCTGCTCGACGCCCTCGCCGCGGGCGGCGCCTACTTCGCGGCGCAGCTGAAGGACATGACCGGAGCCGAGAACGAGCAGTCGGTGCTCGAGGCGCTGTGGGCCCTGACCTGGTCGGGGCACGTGACGAACGACACGTTCGCGCCCATCCGCTCGCTGCTCGCGGGCGGGTCGCAGGCGCACAAGGTGAAGCGGCGTGCCCCCCGCGCGCGCACCTACCGCGGGATGTCGCTCACGCGCACGGCACCACGGCCGACCTCGATCGGCGGACGCTGGTCTCTGCTGCCGGCGATCGAGACGGATGCCGCGCGACGCGCCACCGTGACCGCCGGGCTCCTGCTCGACCGCTACGGCGTGGTGACCCGCGGCGCGGTGCAGGCGGAGGGCGTGCCCGGCGGTTTCGCCCAGGCGTACCGCGTGCTGGCGGGCTTCGAGGAGGCGGGACACTGCCGGCGCGGTTATGTGATCGAGAAGCTCGGCGCCGCGCAGTTCGCGGCCTCGGCGACGGTCGACCGGCTGCGCACCTACGCGGGGCTCGCGGATCCGCCGCCCCGCACGGCTGTGACCCTCGCGGCCACCGACCCCGCGAACCCCTATGGCGCCGCGCTCGGCTGGCCGAAGCTCGACGGCGTGTCGCACCGGCCCGGGCGCAAGGCGGGCGGTCTCGTGGTGCTGGTCGACGGCGCGCTGGTGCTGTCGCTCGAGCGCGGCGGGCGCACGGTGCTGTGCTTCACCGACGACCCCGAGGTGCTGCGCGCCGCGACCGCCGACCTCGCGGCGACCGCCCGCGACCGCCGCCTCGACACCCTCACGGTGGAGAAGGTCAACGGCGAGGGCGTCTATGGCACCGAGCTCGCGGCCGCCCTGCAGGAGGCCGGGTTCGTGCAGACACCGCGGGGGTTCACGCTCCGCAAGGCCGTCTGAGCACTCCCGCGCGCTCGTCGCCGCCACCCCGCCCGCCCGACACCTACCCTGGAGCCATGGTCAGAGAGTTCAGCGCCGGCGTCCGCACCCTGTTCCGCGGCTTCGGTGTGTGGCGCACGCGCCCGGGGCTCATGGCGCTCGGGCTGATCCCCGCGGTGATCGCCGTGATCGTGCTGGCCGCCGCGATCATCCCGCTCATCATCGGGATGCCGTCGATCTCGTCCTGGCTGACGCCGTTCGCCGACCGGTGGGACGAGCCCTGGCGCGGTCTGCTGCGCACGGCCGTCGGTCTCGTGGTGGTCGCGGCCGCCCTGGCCCTGGCCAGCTCGGTGTTCAGCGCCCTCACCCTCACGATCGGCGACCCGTTCTACCAGCGCATCTGGCACGCGGTCGAGGTCGACCTCGGCCACCCGCCCGCGACGGACGGCGGCGGGTTCTGGACCACCGTCGGCGAGGGCCTGCGGCTGGTGGTCCTCGGCATCCTGATCGCGCTGCTCGTGCTGGTGCTCGGCCTGATCCCGGCAGTCGGCGGCGTCCTGGCCCCGGTGATGGGCGTGATCCTGACCGGAAGGCTGCTGGCGCGCGAGCTGACCGGGCGCGCGTTCGATGCGCGTGAGCTCAGCCCGTCCGACCGCGCTGTCCTGTTCTCCGGCAGCAGGGCGCGCGTGCTGGGCTTCGGCGTCGCGACGCAGCTGTGCTTCCTGATCCCCGGCGGCGCGATCGCGGTGATGCCCGCTGCGGTCGCCGGGAGCACGATGCTCGCCCGCGACATGATGACCCGCCGGCCCCTGCCCGCGGCGACCGCCCCGTCCGACGCCGCCGCTCCGCCCGCCGTGACGCCGCCCTCACCGGACGGGAGGCGCTGATGCCCGAGGGCGACACCGTCTTCCGCACCGCACGGCGTCTCGACGAGGCACTGGCGGGTGCCGAGGTCACGCGCTTCGACCTGCGCGTGCCCCGCTTCGCGACGGTCGACCTGACCGGACAGCGCGTGCACGCGGCGGTGCCGCGCGGCAAGCATCTGCTGCTGCGCATCGGTGACAGCACGCTGCATTCCCATCTGCGCATGGACGGCGCCTGGTTCGTGTACCGCGCCGGCGAGAGGTGGCGGCACCCGGCCTTCAAGGTGCGCGCGATCGTGGGCACCGCCGAGCGTGAGGCCGTCGGCGTGGACATCGCGGAGGTCGAGGTCGTCCCCACCCGCGACGAGGGTGAGCTGGTGGGCTACCTCGGACCGGATCCGCTCGCCGCGGACTGGGATGCGGCCGAGGCCGTGCGACGACTCGGTGCCGACACCCGCAGCATCCACGTGGCGCTGCTCGACCAGCGAAACGTGGCCGGGTTCGGGAACGAGTACGCCGCGGAACTCCTGTTCCTGCGCGGAATCCTCCCGACGACGCCGACGGCGGACGTCGATGTGGCCGCGCTGCTCGACCTGGGTGTGCGCACCATCCGCGCGAACCGCGACCGCCGCCACCGCACCTTCACCGGCATCGATCGTCCGGGCCAGGGGACATGGGTGTACGGACGTGCCGGACGCCCGTGCCGCCGCTGCGGCACCCTCATCCGGCGGGGCGAGCAGGGCGCCGATCCCACCCGCGAGCGCATCACGTTCTGGTGCCCGCGCTGCCAGCGCTGAGCCGCATCCATCCGGGGGAATGAAAACACCCCGCCCGTGGTTGTTGATATATCCGGAGAACTCCGGAACACGGGAGGAATCGTGGGCAAGAACTACGTCGACATCGAGAACGACCACGGGGCGACGCTGCGGTACCGCAAGCACGCCAACGGTCGGGGTCTCGTCGCGCACGGCGCGAAGGTGCACCCCAAGGCACACATCGAGGCGGGCGCCTACATCGAACCCGGCGCGCGCGTCGGGGCGGGAGCCATCATCGCGCGCGGGGCGTGGATCGACGAAGACGCCGTGATCGGCGAGGGCGCGTACATCGACGCGCACGCGCACGTGGGACCGGGGGCGGCGGTGGGCGACCACGCGCACGTCGGCGTCCGCACCGACATCGGACCCGGCGCCCGCATCGTTCCCGGCGCCCGCATCGGCGACGACGAGACGGTCGCCGCCGGCCTCACGGTCGCCACGGATCAGAAGGGCCTCTGGCTGGCCGCCTGACCGCGACTCGGGCAGGGCCGGGCCGCACCGGGCATCACCGCCCGACGGACGGTCACTCGCCGTCGGACGAGGATCGCCGACCCGTCATCACGAGGTCGAACGTGCTGCTGTTCGTGCCCAGGTAGTTCACGTGGACGGAGGCGGCCACGACGTTCTCGCCGTCGTGCAGCAGGCCCCGCGGCACGGTGAACGTCACGGGGTCGTCCGTGGCGTTGTCGGTCGAACGCCCGACCTCTGCGAACGTCTCACTCGTGGGCTTCTTCGACGCGAGGTGCGAGGTGCCGATCAGGGCGCCGTTGACCCAGACCGCGACGCCGTCATCGGCCCTCGTGCTCACCGTCACCGTCGACAGCTCCTCGACGTCGTCCAGCTCCACCGTCTTCCGGAACAGCATCGCCCGCGCGCGGTTCTCCGGCGGCGGGCCGAGGTCGATCGGCGTCTGCACGCCCTTGCCCCACCCGAGCGGGGCCGTGCCGGTCTGCCAGTCGTCGTCGTCGAACGCCGCGCTCTTCCACCCGCGCGGCCACGCGCCGAGCTCGTTCCACACCTTCCAGTCCGACCCGCCGCGCAACAGCACCCGGTCGTCCGTCGGCGTGAGGTCGAGCGGGAACGTGAAGCGGCCGTCGTCGTCCTTCTCGTACTGCCGCAGCGTGGGCGAGTACGTGTGGGCATCGACCGTGCCCGCGGCCGGGTCGACGGTGTAGTACCGCAGCCACCCGTCGCCGCCGTTGGCGCGGCCCTGGTAGTTCGACAGGATCTGCGGCACGGGGCGCCCGCACGCGTTGAGGTCGCTGCGCCGCGCCTCGCCCGCGTCTCCCACCGCCCAGTGCCCGTTGACCACCATCGCGATGGAGCAGTTCTGCGAGATGAAGTCCCGCCACAGGTCGACCTCGGTCACCGGGGTCACGTCGGTGCGCTCGGTGGCGGTCGACCGCGCGCCGCCCGTGGTGATGAGACCGTGGACGGCCAGGATCACCGTCCGGTCGGGGTGCGCGTCGATCACGCGCTGCGCCCACTCCAGTGCGTACGCGGGTGTCTCGTACTCGAGGCTGAGCAGCAGCAGCTTCGTGTCGCCCACGGTCAGCAGGCTGTAGTTGTCCTTGTTCTGGCGGTCGATGCCGTCCGGTCCGAACCGGTCCTGGCCGAGGTACCCGCCGTACGACACGGTCGCGCTGTTCCAGGTCGCATCGGCGTAGCGGCTCGGCGGGAAGTACTCGTCGTACGTGCTCGACTCGCCCGTCGTCACGTCGAGGTCGTGGTTGCCCGGCAGCACGGAGCTGGGCACCCCGGCGTCGTCGAGCATCGCCATCGCGCGGCTCGCGCGCTCCCACTGGTGCACGTCGGGCCAGGAGTCGACGAGGTCGCCCACCTGGATCACGAACTTCGTGTTGAGCTGCTCACGGGTGTCGACGATCCACTGCGTCTGCGCGTTCAGGCTCTGCGCGAGCTCGTCCGAGACGGTGTACTTCTGCGTGTCGGGCAGCACCACGATCGTGAAGGGCTCCGGACGCTCGCGCTCGTCGTCCCCGGCGCTCGTGATCGCCGCCGGGGAGGCCAGCACGAGTCCCCCGAGCACGGCGAGCACCCCGCCGAGCACCCGCACACCGCGGCTCCTGCGCATCGCAGAGCGCATCTCCCCACCCCCGTTCGCCGTCGATCCCCACGATCGACCGCCCGCCCTCTCCGTCCCACAGCGGAGGTGCATCCAGGGTCACAGGTCGGACGCCGAATGCACAACGGGCAGTATGACAGGACCACGCCCGATCAGAGCAGTCGGCGCTCCGACGCCCACGCGGTGAGCTCGTGCCGGGACGACAGCTGGAGCTTGCGCAGCACCGACGACACGTGCGTCTCGACCGTCTTGATGGAGATGAACAGCGCGGCGGCCACCTCCTTGTAGGCGTAGCCGCGGGCGATCAGCCGCATGACCTCCTGCTCGCGCGCCGACAGCCGATCGAGCTCGTCGGTCGCGGTGGCCGTCTCCCCGGCGACCGCGCCGAACGCGTCGAGCACGAACCCGGCCAGGCGCGGCGAGAACACCGCGTCGCCCTCCGCGACCGCGTGCACGGCCGCGCTCACCTCGCCGCCCGACGAGCCCTTGGTGATGTAGCCGCGGGCCCCGGCACGGATCACCCGCACCACATCGGCGGCGGCATCCGACACGCTCAGCGCGAGGAACCGCGTGCTCGACGGCAGCGATCCGCGGATCACCGCCTCTCCCCCGGTCGCGTCGTCGCCCGCACCACCGGGAAGGTGCACGTCGAGCAGCACCACGTCGGGCTGCGTCTCGGCGATCACCGCGACCGCGGATGGCACGTCCGCCGCCTCGCCCACCACGGTCACGCTCGCGTCGAGGTCGGCGCGCAGCCCGGAGCGGAAGATCGAGTGGTCGTCGACGATCACGACGCGGATGCTGTCAGCCACGGGTCTCCTGTCCGAGCGGGGTCCGGTCCTGCGCGGGAGCCGCCGGCAGGGTGAGGTGCACCTCGGTGCCGCCGTCGTCGCTGCGCACCGCGCCCGACCCGCCCGCCCTGCGCATGCGGCCGATGATCGACTGGCGCACGCCCAGGCGGTCGCCGGGCACGTCGTCGAGGCGGAAGCCGCTGCCGCGGTCGCGCACGTACACGTCGACACCCCGCGCGCTGCCCTCGATGTACACCGCGACCTCGCCGCCCGCATGCCGTGCCGCGTTCAGCATCGCCTCGCGGGCGGCCGCCGCCAGCTCCCCGCTCGCCCGCTCCGCGGACAGCCCGGCCGACACCACCTCGATGCGCACCGGGTGGTCGAGCTCGAGCGCGGCGGCGTAGTCGCGCAGGTCGGTGGACAGGTCGCTGTCGGCCGGGGCGTCGCCGTCGTACAGCCAGGCGCGCAGCTCGCGCTCCTGCGCGCGGGCGAGCCGGGCGGCCTCGCTCGATGCGCCGGCGCGGTTCTGGATGAGCGCGAGCGTCTGCAGCACGGAGTCGTGCAGGTGCGCCGCCATCACGCTGCGCTGCTCCTCCCTGATGCGCCGGATGCGCTCGCCCGCCAGCTCGCGCCACCGCGGGATCAGGGCCGACGCAACCACCGCGATCAGCCCGCCGAGCGGCAGCAGCGCCAGGGCCACCCCGGAGCGGGCGATGGGCCACGACAGCAGCAGCAGCGAGACGAGCCCGAGAAGCAGCACGGCGAGGATCCGCACCCACACGGTGTGCCGGGGGCCGCGGGCCGTGTCGGTGCGGTCGATCAGCGTGGCCCAGAGCCCGGCGGCGGTGGCCCCGAGGGCGGTGCCGCCGACGACCACGGCGGCGACCGAGGGCGGGATCGACCCGTCGAGCGCCTCGCTCCCACCCCGCCACACCACGATCACGAGGGCGCCCACCGCGGCCGGGGCGAGCAGCAGCCACGCGACGGGAACGCGACGGGTGGGCGCGGCCTCCCCCTCCGCCCACGGCATGAAGGCCCAGCACCACGCATACAGCAGCACGCCGGCGCCGCCACACAGCGTGAGCGTGAGGAACAGCGCCCTGACCATCCACGCGCGCACACCCAGGTGGCGCGCGAGTCCGGCGCTCACCCCGGCGACCAGGCAGTCGCGGTCGCGCGCCAACGGCGGCCGCGTCGACACGGGGACGCGACCGGCGGGCGCGGGGGCGGACGCCGAGGAGGACATACCGTCATCCAATCATCCGTCGCGCCGTCCGGGGGCTCCCCCGACGCGGAACCAGGGTCCGCTCAGGGGTTCCCCCGATGGTCGCCCGGCCGCGGCGGACGGCAGGATCGACGCATGACGATTCCGACCGCTCCCCCGCCGCCCGCCGATCCCGACACCCCGGTCGACGGCGCCGCGCCCTCCGGACGCACCGCTCCCCGCGGCGCCGAGCGCTTCCTGCTGTGGGTCGCCGGTCTCGGGGTCGCGCGCTCCGACGGGTGGCTCGGCGGCGTCGCGGCCGGCATCGCCGCACGGCTGCGCATCGACCCGCTGATCGTGCGCGGGGTGCTCGTGGTGGCCGCGCTGTTCGGACTGCCGGTGATCTTCCTCTACGCCGTCGCCTGGGCGCTGCTGCCCGACACCGACGGCCGCGTGCACCTGCGCGACCTGCTGGAGCGCCGGTACGAGCCGGTGCAGCTGGGCATCCTCGCGATGGCGATCGTCGGCCTCCTGCCCACCGCACCGCTCACCGGGCGGCTGTTCGGGCTGGGCTACGAGAGCTGGTCGGCACTGTCCCTCTTCAGCTGGATCGTGGGCTTGGTGCTCGCGGCCGGCCTGCTCTTCCTGATCGTGCGCGCTGCGAGCCGCACCCCGGGCGCTTCCGCGCCGGACCCGCCGATGGCTTCCGCAGGTCAGGCGGCCCCGGGCGCGTCCGCCCCCCTCGCG
>NZ_JBSHIM010000030.1:0-13806 GCF_053618975.1 Microbacterium sp. NPDC055599
GTGGTCGCCGCCTGCAGTGCCGCCGAGGCCTCGCGCAGCACGAGGTCGGGTCGCGGAGAGTGCGGGAGCGCGCGCAGGGCCCCGCGCACCCGGACGAGCACGGGCTCGAGTCCCGCTTCGATCTCGCCCCGTGCGAACCGCCGCTCGCTGGCCGCGATCCGCCGCGCGCCGTCTCTGGCGACGCGCAGACCCTCGTCGGCGTCGGCCAGCAGCACCGCCACGCTCAGCACCCCGCCGATGCGGCGCAGCGCGGCGAGGCTGCGCGGCTCCACGCGCCGACCGGCGGTGCCGCTCACCTCCACCGTCCCGCACGCGCCGCCGGCCGCGAGCAGGGCGACCACCTCCCGCGTCGCGGGATCGAGCGCGCCGGCCTGTCCGCGGGAGTGCTCGGGGCCGGAGGAGGCGATCGCGACCCCGCCGAGGCGGAGCGACCGGCGCAGCGCTTCGGCCAGCACCTCCAGCGACGCGCGGCCGCTGCCGCCGCCCGCCTCCGTGCTCACGGTGCGCAGCAGTGCACGCGGCTCGGCGGAGCGGCCGTACAGCAGCTGGTCGACGGCGCGCTGCACGCCGCGGCGCACGGGCTCCGCGCCGACCGCGATCAGCACGACGGCGACCATGCCCGCGCTCGTGGGCGGCAGTGGCGCGAGCTGCGCGATCGTCGCGGCGACCGCACCGTAGGCGGCCAGCAGGGCGGACACCAGGAGCACTCCGACCGCGAACCGGGCCCGCGCCGGCTCCACGGCGTCGGGGGCGCGGGCGATCGCGGTGAGCACGAACGAGGCCGCAGCGAACAGCACGCACGCGGGCAGCACGGCCGCGGCGAACGCGGTGCCGAGCAGGGAGCCGCCGCCGTCCGTCGCGACCGTGAAGCCGCCCACGCCGCACAGCAGCAGGGCGAAGTGGGCGATCGCGAGCCATACGGCCGCCTCCCGGTCGGGGGAGGAGCGTCGCCGCGCGACCCACAGGATCGTCGCGCCCGACCACAGCGCCAGCGCCAGCCAGACGATCCACAGGGCGGCCGTGAACGGAAGCGGCGTCCCGCGGTCCAGCTCCACGGCGCTCGACACCGCGAGGGCCGTGGACAGTGACGCGCCCGCCGCGAGCAGCGTTCGGGCGTGAAGCAGCACCGCCGCCCCCAGCACCCCGGCGACCGTGAGACCACCGGGCATCCACGCCACGCCCAGCAGGTCGAGCCACAGCCCGCGGTCGACCCCGGCCGCGCGCAGTCCCGCCGCGAGCGTGGCCGCCCCACCGCCCACCCCCGTCGTGGCGAGGGTGAGCGGGAGCAGGGGGCCGCCGCGACCGCCGTGACCGCCGCGGACGGGCAGGAGTGCGGCCGCACCGCCGAACGCCAGGGCGGCGCTGAGCGTGCCGACGGCCTCGATGCCGCCGGACGAGTGCAGGCACAGCAGCGCACCGATCAGCGCGGGACCCCACGACGCCAGCAGGAGCGCAGCCGTCGTCGCCACTCCGAGCACGCGCGAGGGTCCGTGCGCTCGCGCCGTGGGGGCGGCGGCTCCGCTCATCGGCGCTCCTCTCCGAGCCTCAGTGTGCCGGAGGGGGCGCGGCCTGACCAGGGTCGCGGGGCGCCCCGGGGCGGATCTCCCGGGCGGTCGGGACACGGTGCCCTCGGAGCCGGGACGCAGGGACCCCTAGCGTCGGTGGCGGTGGAGGACACCGTGCCGACGCGGGTCGGCAGGAGGAGGGGACCATGCGCGGTCGATCGGGTCGACGAGCGCACGAGGGGACCGGGTCGCGGTCGTCGCAGCGGGATCATGGGGACCGGTGCGGGCGAGGCGACCGCCGGCGGGCCGCGGGCTCGCACGGCGGACCCGGCGGGAGCGGGGGCTGCTCCCGCCGGGTATCCCTCCCCGCACGTCGCCCCCCGGAGCAGCGTGGGCCCGCGGTGGTGCGCCGCGGGGCGGGAGCGCTAGCGTGAGCGGCATGCCAGAGGAGTCCAGCGCGGTGGACGCGGCGGACAGTGCCGTGCGCATCTTCGTGGTGGACGACCACCCGGTCTTCGCCTTCGGCATGTCGAGCTTCCTGGAGTCGATCGAGGGGTTCCGGGTCGTGGGCAGGGCCGGCACCGAAGACGAGGCGGTCGACGGCGTGCTGGCCGCGCAGCCCGACGTGGTGCTCATGGACGTGGACCTCGGGGCGGGCTCCGGCATCGAGGCGACGCGGCGCATCGTGCGGGCGGCCCCCGGCATCGGCGTGCTCATCGTGACGATGCTCGGCGACGACGACTCGGTGTTCGCCGCCCTCCGCGCCGGAGCCAGGGGCTACCTGCTCAAGAGCGCGCTGCCGGACGAGATCGAGCGGGGGCTGCGCGCCGTGGCGTCGGGCGACGTGCTGCTCACGGCCGAGGTGGGGCGCCGCGCGATCGACCTGCTGTCGGGCGCGCGAACGACCGGACCCGTGGTGTTCCCCGAGCTCACGCACCGCGAGCGCGAGGTGCTCGACCTCATCGCCCGCGGCCTCGACAACCAGGCGGTGGCCCGGCGGCTCGTGCTGTCGTCGAAGACCGTGCGCAACTACCTGTCCGGCATCCTCGCGAAGCTCGCGGTGCCCGATCGCAGCGCGCTGATCGTCCGTGCCAGGGAGGCCGGGCTCGGTCGGGACGCGCCGGACGCTCCCGCGTGACCGTGATAATCCACAGCGCTTTCCGATCACGGATCGATAACGTCGATCCCATGAGCGTGATCCCGGTCGACGAAGCCATGATCAGCGAGGCCAAGGAGCTGCGCGATCAGCTGCAGCGCTTCCTGCGCGAGTACGAGTTCGGCATGCGGGAGGTGGAGACGAAGATCTCGATCCTGCGCGACGAGTTCACGCACGACCACGCCTACAACCCGATCGAGCACGTGAAGAGCCGCCTGAAGTCGCCGGACAGCATCGTGGAGAAGCTCGCGCGCAAGGGGATCGACGAGCCCGACTTCGAGCGCATCCGCGCCGAGATCACCGACATCGCCGGGGTGCGGGTCACGTGCAGTTTCGTCGCCGACGTGTACCGGCTGTTCGACCTGCTCACCGCGCAGGACGACGTGACCGTGCGCACCGTGAAGGACTACATCGCGCAGCCGAAGGCGAACGGCTACAAGAGCCTGCACGCGATCATCGAGGTGCCCGTGTTCCTGTCGACCGGCGCGCTCTCGGTGCCGGTGGAGGTGCAGTTCCGCACGATCGCGATGGACTTCTGGGCGAGCCTGGAGCACAAGATCTACTACAAGTTCTCCAACCAGGTGCCCTCGCACCTCGTGCAGAGCCTGACCGACGCGGCGGATGCGGCCGCCGAGCTCGACAGCCGCATGGAGCGCCTGCACCGCGAGGCGCACGGCGTCCCGCGCCGGCAGCTCGCCCCGCCGCCCCCGCCGGCTCCGCGCATCGTGGGCGTGTGACCCGGGCCACCCGTCGCGCCGTGCCGCGGATCGTGGGAGCATGACGGCGATGACCTCCGCCGCCTCGCCCGCCCGCACGTCGCCCGCGACGGACGACCGTCCACACACCGACCCGGCGCTCCTGCCCGACCTTGACGAGGGTCCGCGCTGCGAGTGTCCGCACACCGGGTCCGACACCCCTCACACCGCCGTCGACACCGGTCGCGACGCCCCGGTGTCGTGCGGCAGGGCGGCCGCGTGGCGGGTGACGACCGAGTGCGTCTGCGGTGGCGGGCACCCGCGCCGCGTGGAGCTGCTGTGCACGCGGTGCCTCAATAACCGCAGCAGCCAGCTCGGCCGCGAGCGCGTCACGGTGCGCGGGATCTGATCCGCGGCCACTGATCCGCGTCGCCGTGCGTCGCAGCCCCGCGCGTCGGTGAACGAGCCGCCCCGCTCCGGCGTCGCCCAGCTCGGGTGTCGCCCCGCTACGCGCCCAGGAACTCGCGCGCGGCGGCCGACATCGCCGTGACCCCGACCTCGATCGTGGGGTGGATCTCGGGGGCGAAGAACGGCGAGTGGTTGGTGGGGATGTCCTGCTCCAGGCGGCCGGCGGCGAGGGCCTCGGCGAACCGTGCGGGATCCACGCCACCCCAGAACCAGAACACGAGCGGCACGCCCGCGTCCCGCGCGAACCAGGAGACGTCCTCGCTGCCGGTGAACATGCCGGGGTCGATCACGGCGGTCTCGCCGAGCGCACGCTGGAGTGCCGTCGTCACGCGCTCGGTCGCCTCCTCGTCGTTGATCGTGGCGGGCAGGGTGTGGTCGGTGCGGATCTCGGGCTCCCGCTCGGCGCCGGATGCGGTGGCCTCGGCGCGCACGATGCGCTCCACGCTCGCGAGCACCTTCTCGCGCACCTGGTCGTTCGGGTAGCGGAGGCTGAGCTCGAGCTTCGCCTCGGCCGGGATGATGTTGTTCTTGAGGCCGGCGTGGATCGATCCGACCGTGACCACGGCCACCCCCTGCGGGTCGATCTCGCGCGACACGATGGTCTGCAGGCGCATCACGGTGGCGGCCGCCATCACGACGGGGTCGATCGTGGCGTGCGGCCGGGAGCCGTGGCCGCCGCGGCCGTGGAGGGTGACGGTGAGGCCGTCCGACGCGGCCATCTGCGTACCGCTGCGCACCCCGATCACGCCCGCGGGGAGCGGGGTCACGTGCTGGCCGAGCACCACGTCGGGCTTCGGGTACCGGGAGAGCAGGCCGTCGTCGAGCATGGCCCTGGCGCCGGCACCGTATTCCTCCGCGGGCTGGATGAGCACCACGAGCGTGCCCGACCAGTCCTCGCGCTCCGCCACGAGCTTCTCGACCGCGCCGATCATCGCGGTCACGTGCATGTCGTGGCCGCACGCGTGCATGACGGGCACGGTGGTGCCGGACGGGTCGACGCCCTTGGCGGTGCTCGCGTACGCGCGGCCGGTCTGCTCCTCCACGGGCAGGGCGTCCATGTCGGCGCGCACCCACACCACGGGGCCGTCGCCGTTGCGCAGCACGCCGACGACGCCGGTCACGCCGACGCCCTCCTCCACGACGAGCCCGAGGTCACGCAGGTGCTGGGCGGCGATGCCCGCGGTGCGCGTCTCCTGGAACGAGAGCTCGGGGTGCTGATGGAGGTCGATGTAGAGCGCTTCGAGATCGATGGCCATGGGCCGAGCCTAGCCCGGGGTCAGGGCCGGGCGTAGGACTCGAGTTCCGGCCCGGGGTGGAGCACGCCGTTCACGATCGCGCGGATCGCGAAGGCGCTGGCGTCGGCCAGGTCGACCGCGTCCGGGTGCAGCAGCCACTGCAGCTGCAGGCCGTCCATCACGGCGAGGATCGCGGCCGACGCCGCCGCGATCGTGTCGGGCTCGGTCACGCCCTCCTGCGCGCAGAGCTCGCCGAAGGCGGCGGCGACCTCGCGGCGGAGGGTCGTGTAGCGGTCCTCGAAGTAGGGGCGGGAGGGGTGGTCGTCGGTCACCGATTCCGCCGAGAGCACGGTGTACGCCTGCACGATGCCTGGGCGCTTCTCGTTCGTGAGGGCCGTGCGAACGAGGTGCAGGAACAGCTCGGGACCGTCGGGGATGTGCTTCTGGGCGAGCCCGGCGACGTCGTCCTGGTCGCGGTAGGCCAGCACCTCGAGCAGCAGCTTCTGCTTCGAGCCGAAGTGGTGCAGCACCCCGGCGTGCGTGATGCCGACCTGCTCGGCGACGTCGGCGAGGGTGCCGTTGGTCGAGCCCTTGTTGCCGAAGATCTCGATGGCCGCCTTGAGGATCTGCTCGCGCTTCTCCCGCGTCGCCGGGCGCACCCGCACGGCGTGATCGCTCTCCGACATGCGTCGTCCTCTCCTCAACCGGCCCCGCTTGCCAACCAACTTACTCCTCGGTAACCTCACCTCAGCTTACTTTCTCGACAGTAAGCAAACCGCCGCCGCACAACGACCGTGCCCAAGGAGAAGCAATGAAGCTCAGAACGTCTCTGATCGCCGCCACCGCGATCACCGCACTCGGGGTCTCGGCCCTCACCGGATGCTCGTCCGGAGGGTCGGACGACGCCGCAGCCGGCGGCGCCGCCCTCACCATCGCCAAGCCGGACGGCGCCATCACCACCGAGTCGAACAACCCGTTCGTCGGCGACTCCGCCGCGTCGAAGTACGGCTACGCCAAGGTCGTGTTCGAGACCCTGGCCCTGGTGAACCAGACGGGAGACCGAGGAACCACGCCGTGGCTCGCCGAGAGCCTCGAGTGGAACGACGACTACACGCAGCTCACGGTCGTCCCCCGCGACGGCGTCACCTGGAGCGACGGCGAGCCGTTCACCGCCGACGACATCGTCTTCTCCTTCGAGACCGCCTCGATCCCCGCGCTCGACACCGCCGGCCTCAAGTACGAGGGAGCCGAGGTCGACGGCGACACGGTCGTGCTGAGCTTCGGCGACTCCAAGTACGTCAACCAGGCGCGCGTGCTGCACGTGCCCATCGTCCCCAAGCACATCTGGGAGAAGTTCGACGACCCCGCCACCGACCCCGTCAAGGGCGACGACCTCGTCGGCACCGGCCCCTACGCGATGGCCAACTGGTCGACCGAGTCGGTCACGCTCGACGCCCGCGACGACTACTGGGGCGGCGACCTCGCCGTGCCCGAGCTGCACTACGTCTCCTACGGCGACAACACCGCCCTCACCACGGCTCTCGCCAATGGCGACGCCGACTGGGCCCAGGCGTTCATCCCGCAGATCGAGGAGCAGTTCCTCTCGGCCGACCCCGAGCACAACCAGTTCCTCGCCTCCCCGACCACCGGCTCCGCCACGCTGTTCATGAACCTGCAGCAGAAGCCGTTCGACGACCCGGCCTTCCGGCAGGCGCTCGCCTGGGTGATCGACCGCGACGCCTACGTCGACATCGCCCGCGAAGGCGCCAGTGAGCCCGTCTGGTCGGTCACCGGCCTGTCGTCGATCCTCGAGGACGAGATCCAGCCCGAGTTCCAGGGCGTGGACTACAAGGTCGACGCCGATAAGGCGCGCGACCTGCTCGAGACCGCCGGGTACACCTGGAAGGACGACGCCCTGATCGACCCGGACGGCACGCCCGTGTCGTTCACGCTCTCCGTCCCGTCCGGCTGGAGCGACTGGAACACCGCACAGGAGCTCATCGCCGAAGACGTGAAGGACGGCATCGGCGCCGAGGTCAAGATCGACATGCCCGACTGGGGCGGCTGGGCCGACCCCCGCGACAACGGCACCTTCTCCGCGATCATCCACTGGCTGGAGGACAGCGGCACCGCCTACGGGCTGTACACCTCGACCATGGACCCGCGGTGGATCTCCCCCGAGGGCAAGGCCGGCTTCAACTTCGGCCGCTTCGACGACCCCGCGGCGACGACGGCGCTGAACACGTACGCGAACGCTTCGTCCGACGAGGAGCGCACCGCCGCGATCGACACGCTGCAGACGATCTTCTCGGAGCAGGTGCCGGCCATCCCGCTGGGCGCCCACCCGCTGCTGGGCGAGTTCAACACGCGCAACTACGTCGGCTGGCCGTCGGAGACCGACACGTACGCGTCGGCCGACCCCACGCAGCCGAACATCGTGCAGATCCTCACGAAGCTGAAGCCCGCCGAGTAGACACGTCGTCTCGCTCCGACCGCTCAGGGACCGGTTCGCCCTCGGCGACCGGTTCCTGAGCGAGAAGCGGAGCGACGAGACGACGGACGCCTCCCACGAAGGACACCCCATGCCAGACCCCCTGCTCACCGTGCGCGACTTCTCGGTCGTGTACGACGTCGATCCGCCCGTCGCGGCGGTGAAGGACGTGACCCTCGAACTCCAGCGCGGCGAGATCCTCGGGCTCGCCGGGGAGAGCGGCTGCGGCAAGACCACGCTCGCCTACGGTGTGCAGCGCCTGCTGCGTGCTCCCGCCGTCATCACCGGAGGCAGTGTGACCTTCCACGATGCCTCCGGAGCGGACATCGACATCAACGCGCTCGACGTCGACGCGATGCAGCGATTCCGCTGGGACAAGGTGTCGATGGTGTTCCAGGGCGCGATGAACGCCCTCAACCCGGTCGCCACGGTCGGCTCGCAACTGGAGGACGTGTTCGAGATCCACCGTCCCGACATGAACCGCCGCCAGCGCAGGGCCGAGGCGGAGGAGCTGCTCGAGATCGTGAAGGTCGGCCGCCAGCGCCACCGGTCCTTCCCGCACGAGCTGTCGGGCGGCATGCGCCAGCGCGTGATGATCGCGATGGCGCTCGCCCTGCGTCCGCAGCTGATGGTGATGGACGAGCCCACCACGGCGCTCGACGTGCTGGTGCAGCGCGAGATCCTGAAGCAGATCTCGCAGCTGCGGCGCGAGTTCGGGTTCTCGGTCGTCTTCATCACCCACGACCTGCCGCTGCTGCTCGAGATCAGCGACCGCATCGCGATCATGCGCGAGGGCGAGATCGTCGAGCTCGACACGGCCGAGCGCATCTGGAACGCGCCGCAGCACGAGTACACGCGGCGGCTGCTGTCGTCGTTCCCCCGGCTGACCGGCGAGAGAGGGGTGCTGGTGCGATGACCACGCTCGAGTTCCGACACGTCACCAAGAACTACACCGTGCGCGGCGCCGGCCAGATCAAGGCCCTCGACGACGTGAGCTTCACCCTCGAGTCCGGACGCACGATCGGACTCGTCGGGCAGTCCGGCAGCGGCAAGTCCACGATCGCGAAGATCCTCACCCAGCTCGAGACCCCCACCAGCGGGGAGGTGCTGCTCGACGGCACCCCGATCCCGCGGCGCGGCAGGGGGCTGCGGAGCTACCGCCAGCAGCTGCGCATGGTGTTCCAGGATCCGTTCGCCTCGCTCAACCCCTCCCACTCCATCCGCTACCACCTGGAGCGGCCCATCCGCCTCGACGACGTCGTGCCGAAGAAGGACACCGACGCCGAGGTGCGGCGCCTGCTCGCGCGCGTGCGGCTCGACGCCGACGCCGTGATCGACCGCCGCCCGCACGAACTGTCGGGCGGCCAGCGGCAGCGTGTGGCCATCGCCCGCGCCCTCGCCTCCCGCCCGTCGCTGCTCGTGGCGGACGAGCCCGTGTCGATGCTCGACGTGTCGATCCGTCTCGGCGTGCTGAGCCTGCTCGCCGAGCTGCAGCGTGACGAGGGACTCGGCGTGCTCTACATCACGCACGACCTGGCCACCGCCCGCCACTTCAGCGACGAGATCATGGTGCTCAACCAGGGCCGCGTGGTCGAGTACGGCACCGCCGACGACGTCATCTTGAACCCGCAGAACCCCTACACCCGCGAGCTGCGCGCCGCCTCTCCCGACCCGGAGAAGCACTTCGCCGCCACCACGAACGGAGGTGCGCGGTGAGTACCGCCTTCCCCCAGCTGGACGACAACGACCTCGTCGCGCGCGACGCCCTCGAGGTCGGCACCACCGCGACGGCGGTCGACCGTGGCCGGCGTCGCGTGCCGTGGCGCTTCTTCGCCGGGCGCGCGGGCTTCTACCTCTTCACCCTGTGGGCGGCGATCACGATCAACTTCTTCCTGCCCCGGCTCATGAAGGGCGACGCGGTGAGCTCGTACCTCGCGCGCAACCCCAACGTGAGCCCGGAGGCCGCCGACGCCCTGCGCATCCTGCTCGGCATCGACTCCGACAAATCGGTGTGGCAGCAGTACGTCGAGTACTGGGGCATGCTGCTGCGCGGCGACCTGGGCATCTCCACGCTGCACGGTTTGCGTCCGGTCGCCGAGGTGCTCGCCTCCGCCCTCCCGTGGACGCTCGGGCTGGTCGGCATCGCGACGATCATCTCGTTCGCGATCGGCACGGTCGCCGGGGCCATCGTGGGGTGGAAGCGCGGCAGCAAGCTCGACGCGATCATCCCGGTGACCACCTTCTTCAACACGATCCCGTATTTCTGGCTCGGGCTCATCGCGATCGCCGTCTTCTCGTCGACGCTCAAGTGGTTCCCGTCGTCGCACGCCTACGACAAGGGGCAGTCGCCGGAGTGGAGCCTGGACTTCATCGGGCAGGTGATCATGCACGGCACCCTGCCCGCGCTCACCATCGTGGTGGCCTCGCTGGGCGGCTGGGTGCTCGGCATGCGCAACATGATGCTGACCGTGCTCGACGACGACTACATCACGGTCGCGCAGGCGAAGGGCATGCCGAACCGGCGCGTGCTGTGGGCCTACGCCGCCCGCAACGCCGTGCTCCCGCAGATCCAGAGCTTCGCGCTGTCGATCGGCTTCATCGTGGGCGGCACCATCGTCATGGAGATGGTGTTCAGCTATCCCGGTGTCGGCAAGCTGCTGCTCGACGCCACCAACGCCAAGGACTTCGCGCTCATGCAGGGCGTGTTCCTGGTGATCACGCTGTCGGTGCTCGTGGCCAACATCCTCGCCGACGTGGTCTACGCCTACCTCGACCCGCGCACCCGCCAGACGGAGGCCTGACATGACCGTTCCCACCACCGCCGCAGGCACCGCCCCCGACGGCTCGCCGGTCGCCTCGGGCATGCCGGAGACCGCGACGCTGCGCACCGCGCCGTCGGGTGACCCGCACCGCGCGACGTTCCGGTCGCAGCTCGGCCAGGCGTTCGCGATGTTCCGCAACCCGAAGTCCCTGGCCGGGCTGATCATCCTCGGGATCTTCGTGCTCGTCGCGATCCTGGCCCCGTGGATCGCCCCATACGGACCCACCCAGAAGGACCGCACCGCGCTCCGCCAGCCGCCGTCGTGGGAGCACTGGCTCGGGACGACGCACATGGGGGAGGACGTGCTGAGCCAGATCATCTACGGCACGCGCGGGGTGATCGTCGTCGGCTTCCTCGCCGCGTTCATCGCCACCATCATCGCCATCACGGTCGGCGTGATCGCCGGGTACGTGCGCGGCTGGAAGAGCGAGTCGCTGTCGGCGCTGACGAACGTCTTCCTCGTGATCCCCGGCATCCCGCTGATCATCATCATCGCGTCGCAGTTCGACAACCCGCCGCTGATCGTGATCGCCGCCGTGCTCGGGCTCACCGGGTGGGCGTGGGGTGCGCGCGTGCTGCGGGCGCAGACCATGTCGCTGCGCAACCGCGACTTCATCCAGGCCGCCCGCGCCAACGGCGAGCCGCTGCGCCGCATCATCACGGTCGAGATGCTGCCGAACCTGATGGCGCTCATCGCGTCGAGCTTCGTCGGCACCGTGACCGCCGCGATCCTCGGCCTCACGACGCTCGCGTTCATCGGGGTGATCCCGGTGAGCAACCTCAACTGGGGCACGATCCTGTTCTGGGCGCAGCAGAACGGCGCCTTCCCCCGGTTGTGGTGGTGGTACGTGCCCGCGGGGCTCTGCATCGCCATCATCGGCGTGGCCCTGTCGCTGATCAACTTCGGGATCGACGAGTATGTGAACCCGCGGCTGCGTTCCGCCGGAGAGCGCGCACGGGCCATGAAGAAGAAGGGGCTCGACGTGAACGCGCCGGTCACGGCCGTGCGCTCCGTCCCCCTGCCGACGACCGACACCACCGATACGACGACACAGAACACGAAGTGATGACCTCTCTGCTCCCGACGACCACCCTTCCGTACCAGAACCCCTCCCTGCCGATCCCCGAGCGCGTCGCCGACCTCCTCTCCCGCATGAGCGTGGAGGAGAAGGTCGGGCAGATGCTGCAGCTCGACGCCCGCGACGATCTCGACGACCACGTGCTGCGGCGTCACGTCGGCTCGATCCTGCACACGTCTCCCGAGCGCATCGTGCGGGCGAACGAGCTCACGGCGCAGACCCGCCTGCGCATCCCCCTGCTCGTGGGCGAGGACTGCATCCACGGCCACTCGTTCTGGCCGGGTGCGACGATCTACCCCACCCAGCTGGGCATGGCCGCGACGTGGGACGCCGGGCTGCTGGAGCGCGTCGCGCGGGCCACCGCGGAGGAGGTCGCGGTCACCGGCATCCACTGGACCTTCTCGCCGGTGCTGTGCATCGCGCGCGACCTGCGGTGGGGCCGGATCAACGAGACGTTCGGCGAGGACCCGTTCCTGATCGGCGAGCTCGCGAGCGCCATGGTGCGCGGCTACCAGGGCGACGGGCTCGACGACCCGACCGCGATCCTCGCGACCGCCAAGCACTTCGCGGGGTACTCCGAGACGCAGGGCGGACGGGATGCGAGCGAGGCCGACATCTCGCGCCGCAAGCTGCGCTCCTGGTTCCTGCCGCCGTTCGAGCGCGTGGCCCGCGAGGGCTGCCGCACGTTCATGCTCGGCTACCAGACCACCGACGGCGTGCCGATCACCCTGAACGACTGGCTGCTCAGCGACGTGCTGCGCGACGAGTGGGGCTACACCGGCACCCTCATCACCGACTGGGACAACGTCGGGCGCATGGTGTGGGAGCAGCGCATCCAGCCCGACCTGACCCAGGCGGCCGCGGCCGCGGTGCGCGCGGGCAACGACATGGTCATGACCACGCCCGGGTTCTTCGAGGGTGCGCTCGACGCGGTGGCGCAGGGGCTGCTGCCCGACGACGCGTTCGACGACGCGGTCGCCCGCATCCTCACGCTCAAGTTCGAGCTCGGGCTGTTCGAGAATCCGCGACTGCCGCGCGCAGACCTGTCGTCCGTGGTGGGCAGCGCCGCGCACGCCGAGCTGAACCTGGAGACGGCGCGACGCTCCCTCGTGCTGCTGGAGAACGACGGCGTGCTGCCGCTCGACCCCGCGGCCCCGCTGCGCATCGCCGTGACGGGACCCCTGGCCGACGACGCACAGACGCAGCTGGGCGACTGGGCGGGAGGTTCGGGTCAGGCGGGGTGGCTCGACGGGCAGCCGCGCGACATGATCACGACCGTGCTCGACGGGCTGCGCGCGGTGGACGGCTGGCGCGTGACGCACACGCGCGGCGCCGACATCCTCACCCTCGAGGACGACCCCCGGGGCACGCACTTCCCCGACAAGCAGCCGCGGCCGCCGGTCGTGCGGCCGTGCGCGCCCGACGCGGCCATGATCGCGGAGGCCGTGGCCGACGCCGAGGCCGCCGACGTCGTGGTCGCGGTGGTCGGCGACCGGATCGAGCTCGTGGGCGAGGGCCGCTCGACGGCCACGCTCGAGCTCATCGGCGGCCAGAACGCGCTGCTGGACGCGCTGATCGACACCGGCACACCGGTCGTGATCGTGCTGCTCGCGTCCAAGCCGCTCGTGCTCCCGGCGTCGGCGCAGCGCGCGGCGGCCGTGATCTGGGCGGCCAACCCCGGGATGCAGGGTGGTCGCGCGCTCGCCGAGGTCATGGCGGGCCTGGTCGAGCCGTCCGGCCGACTGCCGATCTCGTTCGCGCGCCACGTGGGACAGCAGCCGACCTACTACAACCAGATCCGCGGACAGCACGGCGACCGGTACGCCGACCTCACGCAGTCGCCCGCCTGGGCGTTCGGCGAGGGGCGCTCGTACACCACGGTCGAGTACTCCGACCTGGAGCTGGAGGCGGAGGCTCTCACGGCGGACGACACGGTCGTGGGCCACGTGACGGTGACGAACACGGGAGCCCGGCCCGCGCGCGAGACCGTGCAGGTGTATGTGCGCGACGAGGTCACGAGCGTGAGCTGGACCGATCGGGAGCTCAAGGCGTATCGCCAGGTCGACGTGTCGCCGGGGGAGTCCGTGCGGGTGCGGGTGGAGGTGCCGGCGGCCGAGTGCACGATCGTCGATGCGGCGGGGGTGCGCCGGGTGGAGCCCGGCGCGTTCACGCTGCTGGTCGGCCCGAGCTCGCGCGAGGAGGTGCTGCTGGCGGCGGGGTTCCGCATCGGCTGAGGCGGTGGGGCGGAGGGTGGACGGACGAGTTCGCTCGATTTGAGCTCAAGCGCGCTTGAGGTCTTACGGTGGAAGGGTGACCCGGAAGTTCCCCGCATGACCATCGACCCCCCCCCCCACCC
>NZ_JBSHIM010000031.1:0-11298 GCF_053618975.1 Microbacterium sp. NPDC055599
CCACGGCCCCCGCGACGACGACGGTCCGCGCGAGGGCGACCGCGACGACCGGCCGGCCGGTGCGGGTGGACCGGTGACCGGTATCGGCACGGCCTCGATCGACGAGCTGCTCGACATCGCCGAGGCGGCGCGTGGAGCCGCGGACGGCGAGGTGACCTCGATCGACGCGAAGCGCGACGGCACGTGGGAGGTGCAGCTGACCACGGCCACGGGCGACGAGAGCGACGTGCGCGTGGACGACGACCTGAAGGCGTCCGTCGTGGCGACCGAGAAGGCGGACGACGACGACACGGGGCCGACGCTCACGCTCGACGACGAGACCATCCGGGCGCTGGTCGAGGCCGCGCTCGCGGAGGCCGACGGCATGATCACCGACCTCGACGTCGACGCCGACGATGTGAGCCCCTACGACGCCTCCGTGCTCACGGCGGACAACCGCTCGGTCGACATCGAGTTCGATGCCTCCTTCGCCGTGGTCGGCACGGACCTCGACGACTGAGACGCGGCGGGCGGCCGATACGATGCAGGCATGACGAACTCCGATCCGATCGACGAGGTCTCCATCGGCGGTGAGGTCATCCGCCTCGGCCAGTTCCTCAAGTTCGCCGGTCTGCTCGATTCGGGCGGCGACGCGAAGGAGGTCATCATCGACGGCTTCGTGACCGTGAACGGTGAGGTCGACCGCCGCCGTGGTCGTCAACTGCACGATGGCGACGTGGTCGCGTTCGAGGGCCGGGCGGTGCGCGTCCGGCCCTGAGCCTCTGCCCCCTCGGTCCGCGCCTCCCGCTCGCCCGCGAGCACGAGCGTCACACCCCCGGCGCACAGGACGAAGCCGGCGACGGTGAGCACGGTCAACGGCTCACCCAGCAGCAGTGCCCCGGCGAGTGCGGTGGCCGGTGCGATGAGGAACAGCAGGGCCTGCAGTGCGGTGATGCCCACGCGACGCAGCAGCCACCAGTACAGGCCGTAGGCGCCGAGCGTCGGGAACACGGCGGCGAGCGCGACCGAGATCCAGAACCCCGCCGTGGCCGGAGGGACGAGCGCTCCGGCGAGCAGGGCGATCACGAGCAGCACGACGGCCGTGACGGTGACCTGCACGGCGAGGGTCACGAGGACCCCCGTGTGCGCGGACGACCGCCGCTGCAGGAACGTCCCGATCACGAGGCACACCATCGCCGCCAGGGGCAGCAGGTAGGCCGCGGGAGTGGCCGCGGCGGAGCCGAGCTGGGAGTGCACGACGAGGGCCACGCCGATGGCACCCACCCCGAGCCCCGCCCACTGGGCGCCGCGCACGCGCAGGCCGAGGAGGGGGCCGACCAGGGCGGCGACGACGAGCGGCTGCACGGCGTCGATGAGGGCGACCGTCCCGGTGGCGATGCCGGCCGCGACGGCGCCCCACACGGCGGCGCAGTAGCCGAACTGCGCGAACAACCCGATCGCGGCCTGGACGCCGAGTTCGCGCGGCGTGACACCCCGTGCCGCCCGGGTCGCGCCGACGAGAAGGAGCAGCACGATCGCGAGGAGGACGAACCGCCAGACGAGAAGGGTGAGGGCGGAGGTATCGGCCGTGGCGAAGGCGGCGATCACGAAACCCGAGCTCCACGTGGCGACGAAGGCGACGGCGGCGGCGACGGTCAACGCTCCGTGAAGTATACCGATCTGTTTACTCATGATCCTGACTATACAGGGCGGTATACTCGTGTCATGCCCCAGGAGACCCCGCAGCTCGTCCCCCTCACCCCGGGAGCACAGCGCGTGCTCGACGCGGCGTCCCGGCTGTTCTACGAACGGGGGATCCACACCGTCGGCGTCGACACCATCGCGGCGGCCGCCGGAGTGACGAAGAAGACGCTGTACGACCGGTTCGGCTCGAAGGAGGCGCTCGTCGTCTCCTACCTCCAGCACCGAGACGCCCGCTGGCGCGATCACGTCGCCGCGCATCTCGCCCGCGTGCCGGAGCCGGGCGTCGACCGCGTGCTCGCCGTGTTCGATGCCGCCATCACCTGGTCCGACGAGAACAGCCCCAAGGGGTGCAGCGCGATCAACGCCCGCGCGGAGATCGACGGCGGAGACGACGAGCGCCTCGTGCTCGCCGAGGCGTCGCGGCAGAAGACGTGGCTGCTGTCGGTGTTCCACGAGCTGCTCGCCGAGGCGGGCTTCGACCATCCGGACCGGCGTGCCGAGGCGATGATGCTGCTCTACGAAGGGGCGATCGTCACGGTCGGGATGGGGACGTTCAACGGTCCGTTCCTCGTGGCCCGGGACTGCGCACGGACGCTCCTGGAGCCGGCGTCGCCGCAGGATCGGGCAGCACCGAGCGCACGGTGACGATCGTGAGCGCCACGAGCAGCACGACCAGGACCGTGTCGGCCGCGATGTAGGCATAGTGCGCCCCGTCGGTCCCGGGAGCGGCAGACCCCGCGATCACCAGATCACTGCGGCGGTTGAGCACGGGGCGGATCACCGCGACCTCGACGGCGAACACGACCCAGATCGCGGTGAGCAGCACCCCGACGGTGCGCCCGGCGCGCGCCCGCACCGTGACGACCGTCAGCACGAGGAGCACGACACCCGCGAGCACGTTGAGCGCGGTGAAGACCAGGCGCCCGATGCCGAGTCCGATCGGGATGGTCACGCCCGGCGCCAGGAACTTGAGCGGCGCCTCGAGGAACGAGATGGCGACCATCGCGCCGAGCAGGAACGCGGGCAGCAGCAGTCGCAGTGCTGTGGTCAGACGCCCGCCGGTCATGACCCCACGCTACCCAGGCGGCCGGGAGCCTGCGCAGACGCGGGCCGTGCAATTCGCCGGTTTTCCGACATGCGCGGATAATAGGTAACATGCCACGTCCTATCGACGCCTACCGCGGTCTTGCCCAGTCGAGTCGCCTACGGGTCCTCGACGCCCTGCTCGACACCCCGGGTATCGGTCTCGCCGAGTTGTCCGCCCTCACCGGTCTGCACGTCAACACTCTCCGCGACCACCTCCGGATCCTGGAGAAGGAGGGGCACGTGCGCTCCGAGGTCGAGCACACCGGCCGCCGTGGACGACCCCGGCTGCGCTTCTCGGTGGTGACCGCGACCGATCGCAACGAGATCGCGGAGCGGCATCTGCGTGAGGCGATCCGGCACGGCGATCTCATGCGCGCCGTGCTCCCGGCGACCGAGTCCACCCTGCCGACCGACGCGACGCACCAGCTCGACGCCCTATACCACCACCTCGACGAGGTGGGGCTGGAGCCCGAGGTCGACGAGGAGGCCCTGACGATCGAACTCGCACCGTGCCGCTTCCACGCCCTGCTCGCCGACGACGGACCCGTCGCCTGCCGGGTGCACGAGGAACTGCTGCGCTCGCTGCTGGAGCGAGCGGGCGGACCCATCGTGATCGATCGCGTGCTGCCGTTCACGGATGCGCACTCCTGCCGAGTGCACCTCGCCCTGCGCGAGCGCGCTGCTCAGGGAAGGGTCTTGCCCTCCAGCGTCGCGACGAACGAGACGCCGGGAGTCGAGCGGTAGTTCAGATGCGTCGACACGGCGATCACGTTGACGCCGGCGCGCAGCGACGACGCGGGGATCGGGATCACGAGCGGTGAGGCGACCGCGGCGGCCGTGTTCGGCGCCGCGGTGGCGTACGTGGTCGAGGTGACGGTCGTCGTCGGCATGCGGAGCCGGCCGACCTCGACGCCGTTGACCGTCACCACCGCCCCGTCGTCCGCGCGCGCCGTGAGCACCAGCTCGGAGAGCTTCGCGGGGTCGGTGACCGTGAACGACGTGCGGAACAGCATGCTGATGGGGCGCTGCGTGGTGGGGGGTGGCACGTCGACGACCGTCGTGATGCCGCTGCCGAAGCCCAGCGGTGCGGCGCCCTGCCCCCACGCCGTGTCGTCGAACGCGACGCCCGTCCATCCGGTCGGCCAGGCTCCGGCCGCGTAGCGGAAGCGCCAGGCGGCATCGCTGCGCACGAGCGTGACCGGCACGGGCGTCGCCGCGGGAGGTGTGGTGACGGAGACCGTGGTCGCGGCGGACCGCGCACCGTCCGGCCCGATCGCGACCACCGCGTACGACACCGCACTCCCCGCCGGTGCCGCCGCGTCCGTCACCACCCCCGTCGCCCCTGTCCCCGTGAGCGTCGTCATTCCAGGGCGCGACACCTCCACACCGCTCACCGCACCTCCGGGGCCCGGCGACCACGCGATGTCCACGCTCGTGGGAGACGTGGCGGTCGCGGTGGCCGCGGGGGCGCCCGGAGGGTCCTGCGGGGGGTCGACGGTCGTACGGCGTGCGGTCATCACCAGGTCGAACGTGCTGTCCGGCGTGCCGCGGTAGTTCACGTGGGCCGAGGCGGCGATCACGTTCGCCCCCTCGCGCAGCAGTCCGGACGGCACCGCGAACACGGCGGGGTCGGCGGTCGCGACACTCGTCGAGCGCACCGCGTCGGCATAGGTCGCGCTGGTCGGCGCGGTCGACTGCAGATGCGAGGTGCCCAGCAGCGTGCCGTTGACCCACACCGCCACCCCGTCGTCGGCCCGGGTGCTCACGGTCACGCCACTGAGCTCGTCGATGTCGGCGAGGGTCACGGTGGTGCGGAAGAGCATCGCGCGGGCGCGGTTGGTGCTCGGCGGCCCGAGGTCGATCGAGGTGACGGCAGCGGTGCCCCATCCGAGTGGGGCCCTCCCCGAACCCCACCCGGAATCATCGAAGCCGAGGGTCGTCCACCCGGTCGGCCACGCCTGCGTCGAGTTGCGCCACTTCCACGTCGACCCGCCCGCGAGCAGCACCTCATCCGTGCCGGGTTCCAGGTCGACCGGGAGGGTGAAGCGGCTCCCGGCGTCGGTCTCGTACTGCTGGAGGGTCGGCGAGTAGGTGAAGGCGTCGACCGTGCCCGCGGCGGGATCGAACGTGTAGTACCGCAGCCAGCCGTTGCCCCCGTTCGCGCGGCTCTGGTAGTTCGACAGGATCTGGTGCACGGGCGTGCCGCAGGAGTTCGGGTCGGTGCGCCGCGCCTCGCCGATGTCGCCGTCGTGCCAGTGGCCGTTGACGACAAGGAAGATGGAGCAGTTCTGCGACACGAAGTCGTTCCACAGCGTCACCGCGGAAACCGGGGTGACGTCGGTGCGGATGACGTGCGTGGCGCGCGTGCCGCCCGTGTTGATGAAGCCGTGCGTGGCGAGGATGACCTTGCGGTCGGGGTGGGCGTCGAGCACGCGCTGGGCCCACGCGAGGGTGTAGGCGGGCGACTCGAATTCGAGGCTCAGCAGCAGCAGCTTCGTGTCGCCGACCGTGAGCAGGCTGTAGCTGTCCTTGTTCTTGCGGTCGATGCCGTCGGGCCCGAACTGGTTCTGCCCCAGGTATCCGCCGTACGACACCGTCGGGCTGTTCCACGAGGCGGCGGAGTACCGGCTCGGCGGGAAGTAGCTGTCGTACGTGCTCGACTCGCCGGTCGTGATGTCGAGGTCGTGGTTGCCCGGCAGCACCGAGTTCGGCACGCCCGCGTCGTCGAGCGTCTTCATGTACCGGCTCGCGCGCTCCCAGTGGTTCACGTTCGGCCACGACTCGACGAGGTCGCCCACCTGGATCACGAACTTCGTGTTGAGCTGCGCGCGGGAGTCGACGATCCACTGCGTCTGCGCGGCCATCGTCTGCTCGTACGTGCTCGACACGGTGTAGCCCTGTGTGTCGGGCAGCACCACGATCGTGAAGGTCTCGTCGGCGGCGGAGGCGACGGCGGGCACGAGCGCGCCGACCAGCATCACGGTCGCTCCGACCACCGCCAGCGCACGACGCCGTGCGCGCGTCCACGTCCCCATGTCGAACCCCAGTCCACTTCGACTGGCTCCGTCTTACACCCGCCGGGGCGGGAGCCACAAGGGCCTGTGGCGCGAGGTCAGGGGAAGAGCTGGTGCAGCACGTCCCAGTCCTCGTCGGCGAGGGCCTGCGTGACCACGGCCTGCCCCTCCGGCGAGACATCGGGGCCGAGGCGCTGCCACACGACGCGCGCCGCGCCCAGGTCGCCCGCGGCGATCGCGTTCGAGAACTCGATGAACGCGTTGGCGTAGGGGATGGTGGAGGTGCCGGCCTCCGCCTGGAACGGCCCGTACTGGTCGATCCACGGGAGGGCGGGGTCGGGTCGGAGGATCAGCACGTCGCCCGGGTGCACGGTCATGCCGTCGACGTGGTTGTACATCGAGACGGTGACGTAGTCGATGCAGAACCGCTGACCGATCGCGATCAGGCTGTCGCCCGGGGCGACCTCGTAGGCGACGACCGTGCCGTCGTCGCCGAGCACGGGGGTGCCGTTCGCGAGGTCGGACGCCCCCATCTCGACGAGGTCGCCGAGCAGCTTCGCATGCGGCGCCCCTCCGTCCTGGGCGACGATGTTGATGAGCGAGTTCGTGGTGCACTCCCCCGGACCGCCCGCGGGCACGGAGACGCCGTCGCCGAGATCGACCAGGTCGCCCTCGCCCGGCGCGGACTCCGACTCGTCGACCGCGGCGGGGGCCGGTGCCGGCGCGTGCGTGAACGTCTCGGACGGCGCGGAGACGGCGGAGACGACAGCCGGGACGGCGAGGGCCGCGACACCGGCGACCGCCACCCCCGCGACGACGGCGACGATGGCGCGGGTGCGGTTCATCCCGTCAGCTTGTCAGGATGCGCCCGCCCGCGCCAGCGCGACGGGCCCGGGCGACCGGCGTTCCGTGCACAGATCAGTTGAAGTCGCCGCCGGGGGCCATGTCGGCGAAGCGGGAGTAGTGGCCCTGGAACGCGACCGTGATGGTGGCCGTCGGGCCGTTACGGTGCTTGGCCACGATCAGGTCGGCCTCGCCCGGACGCACGTCCTTGTCGTACACGGAGTCTCGGTGCAGCAGGATCACCATGTCGGCGTCCTGCTCGATCGAGCCCGACTCACGCAGGTCGCTGATGGCGGGCTTCTTGTCCTGCCGCTGCTCGGGACCACGGTTCAGCTGCGACAGCGCGATCACCGGCACCTGCAGTTCCTTGGCGATGAGCTTGAGGCTTCGCGAGAACTCCGAGACCTCCTGCTGACGGGACTCGACGCGCTTGCCGGAGGTCATCAGCTGCAGGTAGTCGATGATGACCATGCGCAGCCCGGCACGCTGCTTGAGCCGCCGGCACTTGGCGCGGATCTCGACGAGCGTCATGTTCGGGCTGTCGTCGATGTAGAGGGGCGCGTCGTTGATGCGGCCGCGGGTCGCGGCGACCGTGGTCCAGTCGCGCGGGTCGAGCGTTCCCTTGCGCATGTTCTGCAGCGGGATGGCTCCCTCGGCGCTGAGCAGACGCATCGCGATCTCGCTCTTGCCCATCTCGAGCGAGAAGAAGATGGAGGGGAAGTCATGGCCGATGGAGGCGGCGCGCGCGAAGTCGAGCGCGAGCGTCGACTTTCCCATGGCCGGCCGGGCGGCGACGACGATCATCTGGCCGCCGTGCAGGCCGTTGGTCAGCTCGTCGAGCTCACGGAACCCGGTCGGGATGCCCGTCATGGAGCCGTCGCGGCCGTTCGCCGCCTCGATCTCCTCGACCGCCGCGTCGACCGCGACCGTCAGCGGCACGTAGTCCTCGGCGGTCTCCGAACCGGTGACGGAGTAGATCTCGGCCTGCGCGTTGTTGACGATGTCGGTCGCGTCGCCCTGGCCGTCGTAGCCGAGCTGCACGATGCGGGTGCCCGCGTCGACCAGCCGGCGGAGGATGGCCCGCTCCGACACGATGCCCGCGTAGTAGCCGGCGTTCGCGGCAGTCGGCACGATCGAGGTGAGCGTGTGCAGGTAGTCGGCGCCGCCGGCCTTGCTCAGCTCGCCCGTCTTGATGAGCTCGTCGGTGACGGCGACCACGTCGGTCGGCTCGCCGTGCGAGTAGAGCGACAGGATCGCCTCGAAGATCAGCTCGTGCTTCGGGATGTAGAAGTCGGCGCCCTTGAGGGTCTCGATCACGTCGGCCACCGCGTCCTTCGACAGCAGCATGCCGCCCAGGGCGCTCTGCTCGGCGAGGAGGTCGTGCGGCGGGGTGCGCTCGGGCGGACGCTGCCCTCCCAGGCGCTCCTCCGAGATGTCGGCGATCGACACAGTGTTCCCTTCGATGCGACGGTTCCGATGCGGAACTCCGACAGCGGATGACGAGTGGTCGTCGGTGGTTCCACGCCCGCGCGGCGGCCGTTTCCAGACAAACAGGGGCCCCCGACATTCGGTCGCTCGACCACGCTATGAGCGGTCTCCACACGGTGCAACACAGCCTGTGGATAACCATGTGGAGAGCGTGCGGAGAAACGCGGAGTGTCTGTGCAGAACGGGTGTGGATAACCCGGTGGAGTGTGGTGAAGAAGGACTTTTTTATGACGCTTGACCTGGGATTTCTCGTTTCCCCACCCTGTGGATGGAAACGAGCTTAAATCGCGCGTTGAAGGTTTCCCCTGCCGGAGCGACATGTGTAGAACTTGGGGAAAGTCAAGCCGGAAATCCGCCGGGCGCGTCACGATCTGACACCACCCGTCGCGGTTGTAAATGGGCCTGGACAGGGTGGGACCCCGCGAGTATTCTGCTCCCCATCGACACACCCGTATCGATATGGCGTTGCCTTCAGAGGGGGAGGACGACGTGAGCGCTCGAGCGACCCGACGCGGCGTACCCGCCGTCGTTCTCTGGGGTGGCCTCGGCGCGCTCGCGTGGGCCGCACTCACGGTGCTCACCGGTGGCGGATCCGCTCACGCGGACGAGCAGAAGCCCGGCCCGCTCGACTCCCTGACCACCGCGGTCACGCAGACGGTGACCGCCGTGACGGCACCCGTCGTGAACGAGGTCGTCGCCCCGGTCGTGACCCAGGTGGCCGCGCCCGTCGTCACGCAGGTGGTCGCCCCGGTGGTGACGCAGGTGGTCGCCCCCGTCGTCTCGCAGGCGGTCGCCCCCGTGCAGGCCGCGCCCGCCGTCGTCGAGACGGTCACGGAGACGGTCGAGAGCGTGCCGGTCGTGGGGTCGGTCGCGGCGCCCGTGCTCGGCACGGTGACGGACGCGACCTCGTCGGTCGTCGACACCACCACCGACCTCCTCGCGGACTCGCCCATCTCGCGCGTGACCGCACCGATCCTCGACGCCGTCGGCCGCCTTCCGATCGTCGGCGGGATCGTCGTCGACTCCGGCGCGTCCGACCTCGTGACCGAGGTGGTGGGCGTGGTCGATGACGTGACCGGCGTGATCGGCGGCACCGTCGACGAGACCGTGCCGCCCGTGATCGACGGCCTCCAGCCCGGAATTCCGCCGGTGAGCGACGGATCGCTCCCCGCCGCCCCGGTGGCTCTCACCTCCGCGCCCGTGTCCGCGCTGCCCGGCGCGACGACGCCCGGCGTGTCCGCCGCGATCTCCGGCGCCTCCGACGAACGCGCCGAGGGGGCCACGCCGCCCGCCGACCCTGCCGCGGGCGATCACACCCCCGCGCCCGGCAACGCACCCCCCGGTGCCCCCGCCGCCCCGTCTTCCTCCGCCACCTCCGGCGGAGGCACCCCGTACGCCCACGCTCGCCTCGGCGACGACGGCGTGCTCCCGCTCCGTGCCTGGGAGCGGGTTGCCGGCGCCTCGGACGATGCCCTTCCCGGCTCGCCCGTCGCCGACACCGACGTCTCTCCTGACTGACTGACCGTCGCGCCATCCCCGCGGATGGCAGATGCCGTGCTGCGCGCGCACCTCATCGCGTGCACCCATCAGACACCCCAGTCATGTCAGGAGAACCATCATGCGTACTTACGCGAAGCGAGCCCTGTGGGGCGCGCTCCTCGCCGGCGGGATCACCCTGCTCGGCGCGACGGCCGCCAATGCGGCCGAGACATCCGGAGACGACGGACTGCTCTCCGGCACCCAGGCGGTGGCACCCATTACGGCGCCGATCACGGTCGTGGACAACGCGATCTCCGTGCTCGGCGATGCGGTGGCTCCCGCACCGGCCCCGGCTCCGGCCCCCGCGCCCGCTCCGGCACCGGCCCCCGCTCCGGCCCCGGCCCCCGCTCCCGCACCCGCTGCGGAGACGGACGGCGGCTCGGGCACCGCGTCGGGAACCCAGGCGGTCGTGACCGTGAACCTGCCCGTCACCGTGTCGGGCAACGCGATCAGCCTCACCGACGACTCCACGACCAGCACCCCGGCCGCCGCTCCACCCCAGAGCGCGGCTCCCCAGGCCCCTGACGCGGCCGGGGTGCTTTCCCTCGACACCGACGGCATGGACGGTGTGCTCTCGGGCACGCAGGCCCTGCTCGCGGTGAACGCTCCGGTGACCGTGTCGGGCAACTCGCTGTCGCTCCTGGGCGACGCCGAGTCGGCCTCGACCGACGCGGAGGCCGCAGCACCGGCTCCCGCGACCGGCGTCGACGCGGGCACCAGCGGTGAGGACGGCACGGCCAGCGGCACGCAGGTCGTCGCCCCGGTGACGGCTCCCGTGACCGTGACCGGCAACGCCATCTCGCTGCTCGGCGACAGCGCCAGCACCGGCGGCACCGGCACCGGCGCGGCTCCCACCGCACCCGCGAACGGCGGCAGCCCCGCCACCTCGGGTGAGGACGGCGTCGTCGGCGGCTCGCAGGTCGTCGCACCCATCACCGCCCCCATCGGCGTGACCGGCAATGCCATCTCCGTGCTCGACGACGCCACCGTCACCGGCGGCACCACCGGTACCGGGACCACGGCCCCGACCGCACCCGCGAACGGCGGCGCCCCCGCCACCTCGGGTGAGGACGGCACCGCCAGCGGCACCCAGGTCGTCGCCCCGGTGACGGCCCCCGTGACCGTGACCGGCAACGCCATCTCGCTCCTGGGAGACAGCGCCACGAGCGGCACCACCGGCACCGGCGGCACCCCGTCCGCACCCGCCACCGGCGGCACGCCCGCCACTTCGGGTGAGGACGGCACCGCCAGCGGCACCCAGGTCACCGCACCCGTCACCGCCCCCATCGGCGTGACGGGCAACGCGATCTCCGTGCTCGACGACGCCACCGTCGCCGGCGGGACCACCGGCACCGGGACCACCCCGACCGCTCCGGCGACCGGCGGCGGGATCACCACCGGTGAGGGCGGCATCCTCGGCGGCACCCAGCTGGGTCTGCCCGTGACGCTTCCGATCACGATCGGCGGCAACGCCATCTCGGTCGTGGGCGAGAGCACCGTGACCGGCCCGGGCACCACGCCCGGAACCGACCCCGGAACTGACCCGGGCACATCCGGTCGACGTGCCCGTCAGCCAGATCGTCGTCTCCGACGCCGTGGTCGCCCTCGGCGAGCTGGCGCGCGAGGTCGTGGGCCGCGTGCGCGC
>NZ_JBSHIM010000032.1:0-9757 GCF_053618975.1 Microbacterium sp. NPDC055599
GCCCGTGCCACCCTCCCCCACCCCCGCGGCGATGCGCGCGGCGTGCCCGTGCAGCCAGGCGCCGGCCGCGGCCACCTCGGCGAGCGGAGCACCGGGGTTGGCCGCGATCACGGCCCCGAGCACGCCGGCCAGCACATCGCCCGTGCCCGCAGTCGCGAGCCACCCGGTGCCCGCGTCCACGGCGATCACCGGGCCGTCGGGTCCCGCGATCAGCGTGCGGGCCCCTTTGCGCAGCACGACGCCGTGCAGCTCCGCGGCCATCCGTCGTACCTCGGCCGCCGTGTCCTGATCCGCGTCGACGAGACCGAGGCGCTCCCGAAGCCGGGTGAACTCCCCCGCGTGCGGGGTCACCACGAACGGCGCGGTCGCGCCGGACGCCAGGTCGAGTGCGCCGGCGTCGATCACGACCGGGGCCGTGCCCGACACGATCTCGCGCAGCGCCCGCGCCTCGGCGTCCGTCCGCTCCTCGGGGTCGGTGCCGGAGCCGATGACCCACGCTCCGACCCGGGTGCGCCCGGTGTCGGGCCCGCCCACGGTCTCCGGGCGGCGGGCGAGCACGGCGTCGATCACGCGCTGCTCTCCCGCATACCGCACGAAGCCCGCCCCGGCGCGCCACGCGGCCTCGACCCCGAGCACGGCGGCCCCGGGGTACGCGGGCGAACCGGTGCGCAGGGCCACCACGCCGCGCGAGTACTTGTCGTCGTCGCGCGTCGCGGCGCGGACGAACCGGGCCGTGTCGCCGCGTGACCACTCGCGCGCTTCGCTCATGCCTCCACGTTAGCGGGCGGCCCCGCCGCCTCCCGAGCCCCGGTAGCGTCGAACCGTGAGCCTCCTCTTCTCCCCGTTGACCATCCGCTCGACCACGTTCCGCAACCGCCTGTGGGTCTCCCCGATGTGCATGTACAGCGCCCTCGACGGCGTCGCGCAGGAGTGGCACCACGCCCACCTGGCGCAGTTCGCCTCGGGCGGCGCCGGGCTGATCGTCGCCGAGGCCACCGCCGTGGTGCCGGAGGGTCGTATCTCGCCGCGCGACCTCGGGCTGTGGACCGACGAGCAGCGCGACGCCCTCGCCCCCGTCGTCCGGGCGATCCACGACCGGGGCTCGCTCGCCGGCATCCAGCTCGCGCACGCGGGTCGCAAGGCGTCGACATGGTGGCCGTGGGCGCCCGAGCGCGGCTCCGTGCCCGCGACCGAGGGAGGCTGGACCACCGTGGCTCCGTCCGCCGTGGCCTTCGACGGGTTCGCGGATCCGGTCGCCCTCGACGCGGCGGGCATCGACCGCGTGGTCGAGGCGTTCGCCACGGCGGCGCGGCGCGCGCTCGACGCCGGCTTCGACGTGCTGGAGCTGCACGGCGCGCACGGCTACCTGCTGCACCAGTTCCTGTCGCCGCTGTCGAACCACCGCGACGACGAGTACGGCGGCTCGCTCCACAACCGTGCCCGGCTGCTGCTGCGGGTGCTCGACGCCGTGCGCGCGACCGCCGGCGACGACGTCCCGGTGTTCGTGCGGATCTCGGCGACCGACCACGCCGAGGGCGGGTTCACGCCAGACGAGGCCGCAGTGGTCGGGGCGTGGGCGACCGAGCACGGCGCCGACCTGATCGATGTGTCCAGCGGCGGGCTCGTCGCGCACCAGCGCATCGCCGTGTCGCCCGGCTACCAGGTGCCGCTCGCGGAGACCGTGCGCCAGGGCGGCCGCATCCCGGTGTCGGCAGTCGGCCTCATCACCGCGGCCGCACAGGCCGAGCAGGTGCTGGCGGACGGCGCGGCGGATGCGATCTTCGTCGGTCGGGAGTGGCTGCGCGACCCGCACTTCGCGCTGCGTGCGGCGCACGAGCTCGGTGCCGAGGTCGCGTGGCCGCCGCAGTACGAGCGCGCCCGCTGGCGCTGAACCGCCTCTCGACGACGAAGGCCGCCGCCCCATCGGGAACGGCGGCCTTCGCGCTGGACGGCTGCGGTGTCAGTGCCCGCGCACGCGCCGCGTCGCGTCCTGCACCTCACCGACGAGCTCCTCCAGGATGTCCTCCAGGAACAGCACCGCCGTCGTCTCGCCCGCCGAGTCGCGCACCTTCGCCAGGTGACGGCCGGCGCGTCGCATCACGGCGAGCGCGTCCTCCAGGTCGGTGTCCTCCTGCACGGGGACCATGTGGTGGATCCGCTTGCCCGGGATCGGCTCGTGCACCTTCGTGTCCGCGTCCGGCCCCTCCGAGGCGCGCAGGATGTCCTTCAGGTGCACGTACCCGATCGGGGTGTCCTCGTCGTCGACGATCACGTAGCGCGAGAACCCGTAGCGGGCCACGGCCTTCTCGATGTCGTCCGGCGTCGTGGTCTGCGGCAGCGTCACGAGGTCGCCCAGCGGCACCGCCACGTCGCGCGCCTTCTTGTCGGTGAACTCGACGGCGGCGGTCACGGTGCCCGCGGTGTCCATCAGCACGCCCTCGCGACGGGACTGGCTCACGATCGTGGCCACCTCGTCGAGCGTGAAGGTCGAGGCCGCCTCGTTCTTCGGCTCGACGCGGAACAGCCGCAGCACGCCGTTGGCTGCCGCGTTGAGCAGCCAGATCACCGGCATGAACACCTTCGAGATCCACACCAGCGGCGACGCGAGGATCAGCACCGCGCGGTCGGGCACCGAGAACGCCAGGTTCTTCGGCACCATCTCGCCGAACACCACGTGCAGGAACGAGACGACGAGCAGCGCGATCACGAACGAGACCACGTCGACCGCGCCGTCGGCCCAGCCCAGCGCGTGCATCGGCACCGCGAGCAGGTGGTGGATCGCCGGCTCCGACACGTTCAGGATCAGCAGGGAGCAGATGGTGATGCCCAACTGCGAGGTCGCGAGCATGAGCGTGGCGTGCTCCATCGCGTACAGCGCCGTCTTCGCGGCCCGGGACCCGCGCTCGGCGCGCGGCTCGATCTGCGAGCGCCGCGCGGAGATCACCGCGAACTCCGCGCCGACGAAGAACGCGTTCGCCGCCAGCAGCACGACCAGCCAGGCGAGGCCGACCCAATCGCTCATCGCGACACCTCCTCGGCCTCGAGGGAGTCCGGTCTGGGCACGTAGCGCACCCGGTCCACCCGGCGGCCGTCCATCCGGACGACGTGCAGCGTGCCGCTCTCCAGCGGCACCTCGTCGCCGACGACCGGCACGCGCTCCAGCACGCTCATGACGTAGCCGCCCACGGTGTCGTACACGTCGCCCTCCGGCACGTCGACGCCCGCACGGCTGCGCAGCTCATCGGGGCGCAGCTCGCCGGGGAACGTGATGCCGTCGCGGTTGCGGATGATGCCGGCCCGCGTGCGGTCGTGCTCGTCGGACACCTCGCCCACGAGCTCCTCCACCAGGTCCTCCAGGGTCACGATGCCCGCCGTGCCGCCGTACTCGTCGACCACGACGGCCAGCTGGTAGCCGCGGCCGCGGAGGTCGGAGATCAGCGCGTCGACGTGGGCGGTCTCCGGCACGCGCAGCGGCTCGGTCGCCAGGGCGCCGACGGGCACCTCGGCCCGCCGCTCCCGCGGGACGGCGATCGCGGCCTTCAGGTGCACGACGCCGGTGATGTCGTCAAGGTCCTCGTCGAACACCGGGAAGCGGCTGTGGCCCGTGCGGCGCGCGAGCTGGATCACGTCGTCGACCGAGTCGCCCGCGGCGATCGCGTGCATGCTCGGACGGGCCGTCATCACGTCGGCGGCCGTGAGGCGCGAGAACGTCAGGGTGCGGTCGAGCAGCGTCGCCGTGTCGGCCTCCAGCAGCCCGGCGCTCGCGGAGCGGCGTACCAGAGACGACAGCTCCTCCGCGCTCCTGGCGCCGGACAGCTCCTCCTTGGGCTCGATGCCCATGCCGCGCAGCACGCCGTTCGCGCTGCCGTTGAGCACCACGATCGCGGGCTTGAACACGGCCGTGAACGCGGTCTGGAACGGGATCACGAGCTTCGCGGTCGCCAGGGGCAGCGCGAGCGCGAAGTTCTTCGGGACCAGCTCACCCAGGATCATCGACAGCACCGTGGCCACGAACATCGCCACGACGGTCGCGATCGGGGCGACCGCGGCCCCGGGGATGCTCCAGGCGACGAGCGTCGGGCGCAGGAGGTTCGACAGCGCCGGCTCCATCGTGTAACCGGTGAGCAGCGTGGTCAGCGTGATGCCGAGCTGCGCGGACGACAGGTGCGTCGAGGTGTGCTTGAGAGCGCTGATCGTGAGCGAGAGCCGGGATTCGCCCCGGGCCTGTCGCGCCTCCAGTTCGGCCCGGTCGAGATTGACCAGGGCGAACTCGCTCGCGACGAAGAGGCCGGTGCCGACCGTGAGCAGGAGCCCCACGCCCAACATGATGAAATCCATCAGCTATTCCTCTCCGCGGAGAGTTCGGGACGGTGGGGCGATGTTCGGCAACTGGGGGGGTCGTCCATAGTGCGCTCGATTCTACAGAACGCCGCCATGACCGCGCCCGTGCTACCAGCTCACCGGCAGCGCCTTGCCCTCCTCGTAGCCGGCCGCGGACTGCAGGCCGACCAGCGCGCGCTCGTGGAACTCCGGCACGGTCGCGGCACCCGCGTACGTGAACGACGACCGCACGCCGGACGTGATCATGTCGAGCAGGTCCTCCACACCCGGCCGCAGCGGGTCGAGGTAGATCTTCGAGGAGGAGATGCCCTCGGCGAACAGCTCCTTGCGGGCGCGCTCGTATGCGTCGAGGCGCTCGAACCGCGCCTGCACGGCCTTGGTCGACGCCATCCCCCACGACTCCTTGAACAGGCGGCCCTCCGCGTCGCGCTGCAGCTCGCCCGGCGCCTCGATCGTGCCGGCGAACCACGAGCCGATCATGACCGAGGCCGCGCCGGCTGCCAGTGCGAGAGCGACGTCGCGCGGGTAGCGCACTCCCCCGTCCGCCCACACGTGCGCTCCGGCCTCGCGGGCGGCCTGCGCCGTCTCCAGCACCGCCGAGAACTGCGGGCGCCCCACGGCGGTCATCATGCGCGTCGTGCACATCGCGCCGGGGCCGACGCCGACCTTGAGGATCGTGGCCCCCGCATCGACGAGGTCGCGCACGCCGTCGGCCGTGACGATGTTGCCCGCGACGATCGGGAGGCCGAGGCCGAGCTCGGCCACCGTGCGCAGTGCGCGGAGCATGCCCTCCTGGTGGCCGTGGGCGGTGTCGAGCACCAGCACGTCCACCCCGGCACCGGCGAGCGCGCGGGCCTTCGCGGCGACGTCGCCGTTGATGCCGACCGCCGCGGCCACCGCGAGTCGTCCATCCGCGTCGACGGCGGGGCGGTACAGCGTGGCGCGGAGGGCGCTGCGGGCGCTCAGCGTGCCGACGAGGTGCCCGTGGTGGACCACGGTGACCATGTCGACGTCCGCCTCGGTGATCACGTCGAACGCGTGCCGCTCCGAGCCGATGTCGTCGGCGTCGATCGACGGGCTGCCGCGGTGGACCAGGTCGCCCAGCTGCGCGTCGGGGAGGGCGGTCGCGAGGCGGGTCGCCGGCAGGATGCCGAGGATCCGCTCCACGTCGATCGGGCCGGACCCCTGGGCGACCACGATCCCGTGACCGCTGGTGGCCGGCAGCAGTCGCAGCGCCTCGGCCACCGTGGCGTGCGGGGGCAGCACGATCGGCGTGTCCCACAGCACGGGCTGGCTCTTCACATCGCGGATCGCCGCGTCGAGCTCCTGCAGCGGGAGGTCCTGCGGCAGCACGCCGAGCGCACCGCGCCGGGCGAGCACCGCGGCGAGGCGGGGCCCGGTGACCGAGTTCATGTTCGCGGCCACCAGCGGCAGGGTCGCCGGGGTGCCGTCGTGCGGGGCCAGATCCACCTGGAGCCGACTGGTGACGCCCGACCGGCGCGGCACCAGGAAGACGTCCGAATAGGTCAGATCGACGGTGGGCTGCGCGCCTGAGAACTCCATGCCTCCACGGTACCGAGATCGGGACGGCGCGGGCGGGTGGCTTCGACGATTACCCGGGCGAAACAGGTTAGGCTTGGTGGTCGAGAGTGTGCGCGCCCGAACGCATTCCTGCGTCGTGCCTCCGCACCGAAGATCTTCAGCGATGAAAGAGGGCGATAGAGCGTGTCGAACCAGGTGACCGGCGTCGGTGGCGACGGGGGGTTCGGAGCCAATTCCTGGCTCGTCGAAGAGCTCTACGAGCAGTTCAAGGAGAACCGCGACTCGGTCGACAAGGAGTGGTGGCCCATCCTGGAGCAGTACCACTCCGAGGCCACGGCCGCCGGGACGAGCGCGACCGGATCCGCTCCGGCTGACACCGCAGCCGCACCCGCGCATCCGGTCACCGCGCCCATCCCCGTGATCGGTGCGCAGCCCGTCGCCCGCACGACGGCCAAGCCCGCCGCGGCCGCCCCGATCCCCGCGCAGGCGCCGAAGCCCAAGCCCGAGTCGAAGGAGCCGGTCGAGTCCTCCGAAGAGGACAAGGTCACGCCGCTGCGCGGTCTGCCCAAGACCCTCGCCGCGAACATGGACGAGTCGCTCACCGTCCCCACCGCGACCAGCGTCCGCACCGTCCCCGCCAAGCTGATGATCGACAACCGCATCGTCATCAACAACCACATGGCCCGCACGCGCGGCGGCAAGGTCAGCTTCACGCACCTCATCGGCTGGGCGCTCATCCGCACGCTCGACGAGTTCCGCAGCCAGAACGTGTTCTACGCCGAGGTCGACGGCAAGCCCTCCGTCGTCGCCCCCGCGCACGTCAACCTCGGCATCGCGATCGACCTGCCCAAGCCCGACGGCACGCGCGCCCTCATGGTGCCGAGCATCAAGCGCGCCGACACCATGACCTTCACCGAGTACCTCGCCGCGTACGAAGACCTGGTCACCCGCGCCCGCGGCAACAAGCTCACCGCCACCGACTTCCAGGGCACCACGGTGTCGCTCACCAACCCGGGCGGCATCGGCACGGTGCACTCGGTGCCGCGTCTCATGAAGGGCCAGGGCTGCATCATCGGCGCCGGCGCCCTCGAGTACCCGGCCGAGTTCCAGGGCGCGAGCGAGAAGACGCTCAACGAGCTCGCGATCGGCAAGACCATCACCCTCACCAGCACCTACGACCACCGTGTCATCCAGGGCGCAGGGTCCGGCGAGTTCCTGAAGAAGGTGCACGAGCTGCTGATCGGGCAGCGCGGGTTCTACGACGACATCTTCGCCGCGCTGCGCATCCCGTACGCGCCGATCCGCTGGAACCCCGACATCGCCGTCGACCTGGCCGAGCGCGTCGACAAGCAGTCCCGCGTGCAGGAGCTGATCAACTCCTTCCGCGTGCGCGGCCACCTGATGGCCGACATCGACCCGCTCGAGTACGTGCAGCGCTCGCACCCCGACCTGGAGATCGAGAGCCACGGGCTGACCTTCTGGGACCTCGATCGCGAGTTCGTCACGGGCGGCTTCGGCGGGCGCCGCGTGGCGAAGCTGCGCGACATCCTCGGCGTGCTGCGCGACTCGTACTGCCGCACGCTCGGCATCGAGTACATGCACATCCAGGACCCGGAGCAGCGCCGCTGGTTCCAGGAGAAGGTCGAGGTCAAGTACCAGAAGCCCGGCCACGACGAGCAGCTGCGGGTGCTCCGCAAGCTGAACGAGGCCGAGGCGTTCGAGACCTTCCTGCAGACGAAGTTCGTCGGCCAGAAGCGGTTCTCGCTGGAGGGCGGCGAGTCGCTCATCCCGCTGCTCGACGAGATCCTCCAGGGCGCGGCGACCGCGGGCCTCGAGGGCGCGGCGATCGGCATGGCCCACCGCGGCCGCCTCAACGTGCTGACCAACATCGCCGGCAAGACCTACGGCCAGGTGTTCCGGGAGTTCGAGGGCACGCAGATGCCCGGCAACCAGCGCGGCTCCGGCGACGTGAAGTACCACCTCGGCACGGAGGGCACGTTCGTCGCCGACGACGGCTCCTCGCTCCCGGTGTACCTCGCCGCCAACCCCTCGCACCTCGAGACCGTCGACGGCGTGCTGGAGGGCATCGTCCGCGCCAAGCAGGACCGTAAGCCGATCGGCACGTTCGCCTGGCTGCCCATCCTCGTGCACGGCGACGCGGCCTTCGCCGGTCAGGGCGTCGTCGTGGAGACCCTGCAGATGTCGCAGCTGCGCGGCTACCGCACGGGCGGCACCATCCACGTCGTGGTCAACAACCAGGTGGGCTTCACGACCACCCCGAGCGACGCCCGCACCTCGGTGTACGCGACCGACGTGGCCAAGACGATCCAGGCGCCCATCTTCCACGTGAACGGCGACGACCCCGAGGCCGTCATCCACGTCGCGCAGCTGGCGTTCGAGTACCGCGAGCGCTTCCACCGCGACGTCGTGATCGACCTGGTCTGCTACCGCCGTCGCGGTCACAACGAGGGCGACGACCCGTCGATGACGCAGCCGCTCATGACCGACCTCATCCAGGCCAAGCGGTCGGTGCGCCGCCTGTACACGGAGTCGCTGGTCGGTCGCGGTGACATCACCGAGGAGGAGTACGACGAGGCCAAGGCCGACTTCCAGAACCGCCTGGAGATCGCTTTCGCCGAGACGCACGCCGCCGAGACGGGTGCCACGCCGATCGCGCCCGAGCTCCCGCCGGTCGAGGACCAGGTGGGCGCACCCGAGATCACCGGCGTCCCCGCCGAGGTCATCCAGCTGATCGGTGACGCGTTCGTGAACAAGCCCGAGGGCTTCACGGTGCACCCGAAGATCCAGCAGCTGCTGGAGAAGCGCCTCGACATGAGCCGCAACGGCAACATCGACTGGGGCTTCGGCGAGCTCCTCGCCTTCGGGTCGCTGCTGGTCGAGGGCACCCCGGTGCGGCTCGCCGGACAGGACTCGCGCCGCGGCACGTTCGTCCAGCGCCACGCCGCGCTGCACGACCGCGCGAACGGCCAGGAGTGGCTGCCGCTGTCGAACCTGTCCGACGCGCAGGGCCGCTTCTTCGTCTACGACTCCCTGCTCAGCGAGTACGCCGCGCTCGGGTTCGAGTACGGCTACTCGGTCGAGGCGCCCGAAGCGCTCGTGCTGTGGGAGGCGCAGTTCGGCGACTTCGTCAACGGCGCCCAGTCGGTCATCGACGAGTACATCTCCGCCGCCGAGCAGAAGTGGGGTCAGCAGTCCAGCGTCACGCTCCTGCTCCCCCACGGCTACGAGGGCCAGGGACCGGATCACTCCTCCGCCCGCATCGAGCGCTTCCTGCAGCTGTGCGCTCAGGAGAACATGATCGTCGCGCGTCCATCGACCCCGGCCTCGCACTTCCACCTGCTGCGCCGCCAGGCCTACGCCCGTCCGCGCAAGCCGTTGATCGTGTTCACCCCGAAGGCGATGCTGCGCCTGCGCGGGGCGACGAGCCCGGTGGAGGCCTTCACGCAGGGCCGTTTCGAGCCGGTCATCGACGACGACCGCGGTCTCGACCGTTCGGCCGTCAAGCGCGTGCTCGTGCACTCGGGCAAGGTGCACTGGGATCTGCGCGCCGAGCTGGAGAAGAACCCGAACCCCGAGGTGGCCCTGGTGCGCCTGGAGCAGCTGTACCCGACGCCGATCGACGAGCTCAAGGCCATCACCGATTCCTACCCGAACGCCGAGCTCGTGTGGGTGCAGGAGGAGCCGGAGAACCAGGGTGCCTGGCCGTTCCTCGCGCTCGCATTCGCGGATGTCCCCGGCGACCGCACGTTCCGTCCGATCTCGCGCCCGGCGTCCGCCTCGCCCGCGACCGGATCGTCGAAGGTGCACGCCGCGGAGCAGGCGACGCTGCTGCGCTCGGCCGTCACCCTCGGCC
>NZ_JBSHIM010000033.1:0-8896 GCF_053618975.1 Microbacterium sp. NPDC055599
GGGGTGCGGACGCCGGGTAGGGTGGGGGCGCCAGGGTCGCGGCGCCAGCACGATTCTATTTCGCCGGAGCGCGGCGGCGTCCGCACGGAGAAGACCCCCGCCGACCCGATTCGGCGGGGGTCACGCGGCGTTGGGGGCCGCGACGGGAGCGAGAGCGCTCACCGTGCGCACGGAGGACGCGATTACCCGATCCGGTCTGAGTCACTGTCCGTGCACCTGCAGTTGTAATCGGCCGAGGTGACGCGCGGGTGAACGGGGTGCGAACGGCGCCGCTCGGGGTGGGGACCGGCCGTGCCCGGAGATACAAGGACATCCTCGTATTTTCACGGACGCCGGAGTAAACTCGCGATGTGCCAACGACGGCACGGAGGGATGTCACACAATGACCCGTACGATCCCGCACTTCGTGGGCGGAACGCTTCTCACCCCCGACGACGGACGCTTCGCCGACGTCTTCGATCCGAGCACCGGCGCGGTGCAGGCGCGCGTGCCGCTCGCCTCCGCCGAGGAGGTGCGCCGCGTGATCGCCACAGCCGAGGAGGCGCAGGCCGCCTGGGCCGCGACCAATCCGCAGAAGCGCGCGCGGGTGCTGCTGCGGTTCCTCGACCTGGCGCAGCGTGAGATGCAGTCGCTCGCCGAACTGCTGGCGAGCGAGCACGGCAAGACCGTCGACGACGCGAAGGGCGACATCCAGCGCGGCCTCGAGGTGATCGAGTTCTCCGCCGGAGCGCCCCACCTGCTCAAGGGGGAGTACTCCACCGGCGCGGGCGCGGGCATCGACGTGTACTCGATGCGACAGCCCCTGGGTGTCGTCGCCGCCATCACCCCCTTCAACTTCCCGGCCATGATCCCGCTGTGGAAGGCCGGGCCCGCGCTCGCCGCCGGCAACGCCGTGGTGCTCAAGCCCAGCGAGCGCGATCCTTCGGTGCCCGTCCGGCTGGCGGAGCTGTTCCTCGAAGCCGGGCTCCCGGCGGGCGTGCTCAACGTGGTGCACGGCGACAAGGAGGCGGTCGACACGCTGCTGAGCGACGACCGGATCCGCGCGGTCGGCTTCGTGGGCTCGACGCCCATCGCCGAGTACATCTACGCCACCGCGGCCGCGCACGGCAAACGGGCGCAGTGCTTCGGCGGCGCCAAGAACCACATGATCGTGATGCCCGACGCCGACCTCGACCAGGCGGTGGACGCGCTGATCGGCGCGGGCTACGGTTCGGCGGGCGAGCGCTGCATGGCGATCTCGGTCGCGGTGCCCGTGGGGGAGGAGACGGCGGACGCGCTCGCGGCCAAGCTCGTCGAGCGGGTCGCCCAGCTGCGGGTCGGGCCCTCGCTCGCGGCCGACGTCGACTACGGCCCGCTGGTCTCGCGCGACGCCGTGGACCGCGTCACCGGCTACATCCAGCAGGGCGTGGACGAGGGGGCGACGCTCCTCGCCGACGGCCGCGGCTTCACGGTGCCAGGGCACGAGGAGGGGTTCTACCTCGGGCCGACGCTGTTCGACCACGTGACGACCGACATGGCGATCTACCGCGAGGAGATCTTCGGCCCCGTGCTCGTGATCGCGAGGGCCGCGGACTACGAGGAGGCGCTGCGGATGGCGTCGGAGCACGAGTACGGCAACGGCGTCGCGATCTTCACGCGCGACGGCGACGCGGCCCGCGACTTCGCCGCCCGTGTGGAGGTCGGCATGGTCGGGGTGAACGTGCCGATCCCGGTGCCCATCGCGTACTACACCTTCGGCGGCTGGAAGCGCAGCGGCTTCGGCGACCTCAACCAGCACGGCGCCGATGCCTTCCGCTTCTACACGAAGACCAAGACGGTGACGAGTCGCTGGCCCAGCGGCATCCGCGACGGCGCCAGCTTCGTCATCCCCACCATGCACTGAACGCCCGAGGAACCGACATGACCATGACCAGCGTCACCACCACCGCCGAGGAGCGCGAGGCCATCCTCGACGCCGTCCGCGAGTTCGCCGAGACCGAGCTCGCCCCGCAGGCCGCCGAGCGCGACGAGAAGCACCTGTTCCCGCGGGAGTCGCTGAACCGCGGCGGCGAGCTCGGGCTCGGCGGCATCTACGTGAGCGAGGAGTACGGCGGCACCGGCCTGTCCCGCGTCGACACCGTCGCGATCTTCGAGGAGCTCGCCAAGGCCGACCCCGCGGTCGCCGCCTACATCTCCATCCACAACATGGTGGTGTGGATGATCGACACCTACGGCGACGACACCCAGCGTGCCGCCTGGCTGCCGCAGCTCACGGCCATGCGGGAGTTCGGCGGCTACTGCCTCACCGAGCCGGGGGTCGGATCCGACGCCGCCAACGTGGCGACCAGCGCCGTGCGCGACGGCGACGACTACCTGCTCACCGGCGTCAAGCAGTTCATCTCGGGGGCGGGCGAGGCGGCCGTGTACGTCGTGATGGCGCGGACGGGCGAGCCGGGAGCGCGCGGCATCAGCGCCTTCCTCGTGCCGGGCGACACCGAGGGGCTGAGCTTCGGCGCCCCGGAGAAGAAGATGGGCTGGCACGCGCAGCCCACCCGGCAGGTGATCCTCGACGGCGTGCGGGTGCCCGCAGCCGCGATGCTCGGCGACGAGGGTCGCGGGTTCGCGATCGCGATGTCGGCGCTCAACGGCGGGCGCCTCAACATCGCCGCCTGCTCGCTCGGCGGAGCCCAGGCGGCCCTCGACCGCGCCGTGCAGTACGTGCACGAGCGGGTGGCGTTCGGGGAGCCGCTGGCCGAGAAGCAGTCGATCCTGTTCGCGATCGCCGACATGCGCACCGACCTCCAGGCCGCGCGGCTCATGGTGCGCGACGGTGCGGAGGCGGTGGACGCGAAGGCGCCGGACGCCACGATGCGCTGCGCCATGGCGAAGCGGTTCGCCACCGACGCCGGCTTCGACGTCGCCAACCGCGCGCTGCAGCTGCACGGCGGCTACGGCTACCTGCAGGACTACGGCATCGAGAAGATCGTGCGCGACCTGCGCGTGCACCAGATCCTCGAGGGCACCAACGAGATCATGCGACTCATCGTCGGCCGGGAGATGCTGCGGCCGGCGGGGTCGGCGTCGATGCGGAGCGCCTCATGACCCGCGTGGCCTTCCTCGGCCTCGGCCACATGGGCCTGCCGATGGCGAAGAACCTCGTCGCGGCGGGACACGAGGTGCACGGCTTCGACCTCGTGCCCGCGGCCGTGGAGGCGGCGCGGGCGGCCGGGATCCCGGTGGCGGCCAGCGGCGCGGAGGCCGTGACCGACGCGGAGGTCGTGATCACGATGTTCCCCGCCGGGAAGCACGTGATCGAGGCGTATCGCACCGAGCTGCTGGCGGCGGCGGGCCCCGGCACCCTGTTCATCGAGTCGTCCACGATCGCGGTCGACGAGGCCCGCGCCGCGCACGCGCTCGCGCTCGCCGCCGGTCACCGCAACATCGACGCCCCGGTGTCCGGCGGGGTCGTGGGCGCCGAGGCCGGGACGCTGGCGTTCATGGTGGGCGGCTCGGACGAGGACTACGCGGCGGCACTGCCGCTGCTGGAGGTCATGGGCAAGCGGATCGTGCACTGCGGTGGCTCGGGTCTCGGCCAGGCGGCGAAGGTCTGCAACAACATGGTGCTCGCGGTGTCGCAGATCGCCGTGGCGGAGGCGTTCGTGCTCGGCGAGCGGCTGGGGCTCGAGCACCAGGCGCTGTTCGACGTGGTGTCGCAGGCGTCGGGGCAGTGCTGGTCGATCACGACGAACTGCCCCGTGCCCGGTCCGGTGCCTACGAGCCCCGCCAACCGCGACTATCAGCCCGGCTTCGCGGGGGCGCTCATGGCGAAGGACCTCGGGCTCGCGCTGCAGGCGATCGAGCAGACCTCCACCGACGCGAAGATGGGCCGGCTCGCGCAGCAGCTCTACGCCGCGTACGCCGCGGGCGACGGGGCCACGCGCGACTTCTCCGGCATCATCACCGACATCCGCGACGACCGCGTGTAGCACCCCCGTTGCGGAGCGCGGAGCGCCGGAGACCGGACGACCGGTTCCCGCGCGGGAGCGCCGACGACGGGCGACCGACGCGACGGGCGATACTGAAGCAGAACCACGACGGAGAGGGAGACAGATGACCGAGTACGAGACCATCCTGGTGGAGCAGCGCGGACGGGTCGGATGGATCACCCTGAACCGCCCGCAGGCCCTCAACGCGCTGAACAGCACCGTCGCCGAGGAGGTCACGGCCGCCGCGCTCGCCTTCGACGCCGACGACGGCATCGGCGCGATCGTCGTCACGGGTTCGGAAAAGGCGTTCGCCGCCGGAGCCGACATCAAGGAGATGGAGGGGATGTCGGCGGCGCAGATGCGCGAGACGGATCACTTCGGGGCGTGGCGGGATTTCGCGGCCGTGCGCACCCCGGTCATCGCCGCGGTGTCGGGCTTCGCGCTCGGCGGGGGGTGCGAGCTGGCGATGATGTGCGACATCATCCTCGCGGCCGACACCGCGCAGTTCGGCCAGCCCGAGATCAACCTCGGCGTCATCCCGGGCATGGGCGGCACGCAGCGGCTCATCCGCGCGGTCGGCTACTACAAGGCGGCCGAGCTCGTGCTGTCCGGCCGCTTCCTCGGCGCGGAGGAGGCCGAGCGGGCGGGACTGGTGTCGCGCGTCGTGCCCGCGGCGGAGCTGCTGGCCGAGGCGACCGCGCTCGCGGACGGTATCGCGGCGAAGTCGCTGCCGTCGGTGTACGCCGCCAAGGCCGCCCTCGATGCGGCCATGGAGACCACGCTCGCGGAGGGCCTCGCTCACGAGAAGGAGGCGTTCGCGGCGCTGTTCGACACGGCCGACCAGAAGGAGGGCATGGCCGCGTTCCGCGAGAAGCGCCAGCCCGACTTCCAGAACCACTGACCCCGGTTCACGGCTCCTCAAGACGCGGGACTGCTGCGCGCGCCGCGCGGTGTGGCGCCGGTTCGCCCGGGGTCCTGAGGGCTGTGAACGGTCAGCCGCGGAGACCGTCGAGGATCTTCGCGATCCGGCGGTCGCGCGTCGCCGGCTGCTTGGCGTCGGCGACCGCGCGCGCGTGCTCCTTGCGGGCGCTGGGGGAGAGGGCGTCGAAGGCCGCCCGCAGGGCGGGGTCGCCGTCGAGCGCCTCGGCCAGCGCGGGCGGCACGTCGACGGTGCGCTCGGCGGTGTCGAGGCGGATCACGGCGTCGACCTCCTGGTCGATCTCCACCCCGAGGTCGGCGCGAACCGCCTTGCTGAAGCCGATGAGGTTCTCGCCGCCCATGCGGGCCAGCCGCAGTCGCGCGGTGCGGCCGCCGATGGTGACGGCGACGGGGAAGCTCTTGCCGGCCCCGAACGAGGCGACCTGCTCGTCGGTGAGCTGAATCGCCGCGGCGGGACCGCGACCGGTGAGGACGGTGTGCAGGCGCAGTTCGCTCATGCCCAGAGGTTACGCCCGCCGCCCCTCGATCGCAGCGACCAGGGCGTCGTTGCGCTCGCGGATGAGCCGTTCCATGTAGCGGCCGAGCACCAGGGCGTCGACGAGGCGGCCGAGCGGCCCGAGGGGCGAGTGGAACGCGATGGTGTCGCGCATGAGGGTGCCGCGCGGATGCGGTTCGAAGACGTGCTCGTGCCGGAGGTCGCCGAACGGCCCGCGGAGCTGGCGGTCGGTGAACCGGGACGGCGCCTCGATGTCGAAGACCACGGAGCGCAGCCGGAAGGGGATCCCGAAGTGCCGCGCGCGCCAGGTCACCGTCGACCCCTCGGAGAAGCGGCCACCCGCGGGTTCTTCGATCATCGTCTCGCCGTAGCGGGCCATCGACGCGAGGTGCAGGGCCGGGTCGAGCGCGGCGTCGAACACCTCCTGCGGGGGCGCGGCGACGACCGTCTCGATCACGAACCGGGGCATCAGAGGGGCTCGGGGAGCGGGCGGGGGTCGATGAAGTCCCCGGCGTCGCGGCGCATGCGGGCGACGATCGCGACCAGTTCGGCGGCGTCGTCGTGGCTCAGGCCGGGGTCGGCGAACACGTCGGCGTTGAGCGCGGCGGTGGCACGCTCGACCAGGTCGCGTCCCTCCGCGGTCAGTGCGAGCATCGCGGCCCGGCCGTCGTGCGGGTGCGGCTCGCGCACGACGAGGCCGTCGCGGACCAGGCGCTCGGCGGTGCTGGTGACCGTGGTCGCATGCACCTGGAGGCGCGCGACCACGCTCGACAGCGGAAGCCGCCCGGTGCGGCTGAACGCGAGCAGCCGCAGCACCTCGTACCGCGCGAAGCTCAGCGCGAAGGGCTTGAGGGCCGCGTCGACCCGGGCGAGCAGCAGCTGCTGCGCGCGCATGACCGAGGTGACGACCGTCATGCCGTCGGCCGCGTCGGTCCAGCCGTGCGCGACCCACTGCCGCTTGGCTTCGGCGAGCGGATCGACGGGGAGAGGGCGAGGGCGGACCACGTCTCTACGGTACCGGCGCGTCGCGGGTTGCCTCGGACGCGGTCGCGCAGGGCGTGGCTGTCGGTTATGTATACATTCACCGCGGATTCGCGGGCCGCAGCCGGGGGTTTCCTCGGTTTTTGGCTACATAGACCGCCATGCCGATAGACTCGCCGTGTCGTGAGGAGCATTCGATGAAGATCTTCGTCCTGGTCAAAGAGGTGCCGGACACCTATGGCGATCGCAAGCTGGATCTCGAGACGGGGCTCGCGGATCGTGCGGCCGGAGACGTCGTGCTCGACGAGATCACGGAGCGGGCCCTCGAAGTGGCCCTGAGCTACGCCGACAAGAACGAGGGCACCGAGGTCGTCGCCGTCGCCATGGCACCCGAGGGGTCAACCGCGTCCGTGCGCCGCGCGCTCGCGATCGGTGCCGGTTCGGCCATCCACATCGCGGACGAGCAGCTCGCCGGTGCCGACCTGGGGCTCACCGCGGAGGTCCTCGCCGCGGCCATCCGTCGTGGCGCCCCCGACCTCGTCATCACGGGCAACCTCTCGACCGACGGCTCTGGCGGTGTGATCCCCGCCATGCTCGCCGAGCACCTGGGCTGGGCGCAGGCCACCGCGCTCACGTCCGTGGAGATCACGGCGGACGGCGTCTCGGGCACCCGGGGTGCGGACTTCGGCGGGCAGCAGGTCACGGCACCGCTGCCCGCAGTCATCTCGATCACCGAGGCGCTTCCCGACGCCCGGTTCCCGAACTTCAAGGGCATCATGGCGGCGAAGAAGAAGCCGCTGGAGGTGGTGACCCTCGCCGACCTCGACGTGTCGGCCGACCCCGCCGCGGCGCCCCGCACCATCATGACCGCGGTCGCGGAGAAGCCGCCGCGCGCCGCGGGCGTCAAGATCACCGACGAGGGCGATGCCGCCGACAAGCTCGTCGACTTCCTCGTGCAGAACAGGCTGGTGTGACATGGCGTACCCCGAGAACCCGATCCTCGTCCTGGTCGACCTCGACCCGTCGGGCAACGCCGCCAGCAGCACCGCCGCTCTGTTGGGGGCTGCGTCCGGCATCGGCACCCCCGTAGCCCTCGTCGTGGGCGGCGGGAAGGAGGCCGTGGATCAGGCCGCGGCCGCCGGTGCCGCCGTCGTGCTGACCGCCGAGGGCGATGCGACCGCGCTCACCGTGCCGCTCGTCGACGCCCTGCAGGCCGCGGTCGCGCAGGTGCAGCCCGATGCGGTGCTCGTGTCGAACTCGATCTCCGGACGCGACGTCGCCGGTCGCCTCGCGGTGCGCCTCCCCGGTGCGCTCGCCGCCGACGCCGTGGGGGTCTCCCGCGACGATGAGGGTGTCGTGGCCCACCACTCGGTCTACGGCGGGGCCTACCTCGTCGATGCGGCCGCGACCTACGGCACGCTCGTGGTCACGGTGCGGCAGGGCGCGGTCGACGCGCGGGCCGAGGCCGTCACCTCCCCGCAGGTCGAGCAGCTGACGGTCGCCCCGTCGGGTGCGGTCGCGGCGACCGCCGGTCCGGTCGAAGCCGTCGAGGCCACGTCGACCCGGCCCGAGCTGCGCGGGGCGACCCGTGTCGTCTCCGGCGGGCGCGGTCTGGCGTCGAAGGAGAAGTTCGTGCTCGTCGAGGAGCTCGCCGACGCGCTCGGTGCGGCGGTCGGCGCCTCGCGCGCGGCCGTCGACGCGGGCTACATCCCCCAGTCGCACCAGGTCGGGCAGACGGGTGTCTCGGTGTCGCCGCAGCTGTACGTCGCGCTCGGCATCTCCGGCGCGATCCAGCACCGGGCAGGCATGCAGACGTCGAAGAACATCGTGGCGATCAACAAAGACCCGGAGGCGCCGATCTTCGACGTCGCGGACTTCGGCATCGTCGGCGACGTGTTCACGATCGTGCCGCAGGTGATCGCCGCGCTCGAGGCGCGGAAGAAGTAGTCATGGCCACGCGGATGCTGCGACGCGGTCTGCCGCGTGTGCCCGGTGGCGAGCCGTGGCCGCCGGCCGACGTGTCCGTCGAGGTCGCGGATGCGGCCTCCGTCGGTGCGGATGAGGCGTCGGTGGCCCTCTCCGCCTCGCAGGCGCAGTCCGGGGCCGCTGTCGGTTCCGCGGCCGCGGAGGAAGGCGCGAGCGGTGTCGGCGTCGCGGCCGCATCGCCCGTGATCGAGACCAGCGCCGAGACGACCCCGCCGGCCGAGCCGAGCACGAGCTCCGCGGCCTCCTCTGTCGCCGCGCCGGCTCCCGCGACGGCCGCATCCGGGCCGTCGCGTCTTCGTCGAGGCCTGCCGCGCGTTCCGGGCGGAGAGCCCTGGCCGCCCGCGTCGGCCTCCGCCGGGCTCGGATCTGCGACCGGCGCCGAGCCCGCCCCCGTTCCCGAGGCCGCTTCGGTGACGGCTGCGCCCGGTGCCGCTGCTTCGGTGACGGCTGCGCCCGGTGCCGTCACACCCGGGATCGCTGCACCCGGTGCCGCGGCACCCGCGGTCGCCTTGCCCGCCGAGGGTGCCGC
>NZ_JBSHIM010000034.1:0-1908 GCF_053618975.1 Microbacterium sp. NPDC055599
TAAGATAGAGAAGTTGCCCTGCGGGCCTGGTTGTGATGGCTGGGTCGTGGGAGCATCCGATCCTTGAGAACTCAACAGCGTGCACTTGTCAAATGCCAAATTATCCTCGTTCAGCTTCGGCTGGGTGAGAATTCCTTTGGATCAAAGACCAACTCCTTTTGGGGGGTTGGCATTCGGATGAAGTCAGCAATGATGTCATCTCTTTGGTCAGTTTCAAACTCGCTGCGGCCTGGTTTTTCCCCGGGTTGTATGCAATTTCTTTTTACGGAGAGTTTGATCCTGGCTCAGGATGAACGCTGGCGGCGTGCTTAACACATGCAAGTCGAACGGTGAACACGGAGCTTGCTCTGTGGGATCAGTGGCGAACGGGTGAGTAACACGTGAGCAACCTGCCCCTGACTCTGGGATAAGCGCTGGAAACGGCGTCTAATACTGGATATGTGACGTGACCGCATGGTCTGCGTTTGGAAAGATTTTTCGGTTGGGGATGGGCTCGCGGCCTATCAGCTTGTTGGTGAGGTAATGGCTCACCAAGGCGTCGACGGGTAGCCGGCCTGAGAGGGTGACCGGCCACACTGGGACTGAGACACGGCCCAGACTCCTACGGGAGGCAGCAGTGGGGAATATTGCACAATGGGCGGAAGCCTGATGCAGCAACGCCGCGTGAGGGATGACGGCCTTCGGGTTGTAAACCTCTTTTAGCAGGGAAGAAGCGAAAGTGACGGTACCTGCAGAAAAAGCGCCGGCTAACTACGTGCCAGCAGCCGCGGTAATACGTAGGGCGCAAGCGTTATCCGGAATTATTGGGCGTAAAGAGCTCGTAGGCGGTTTGTCGCGTCTGCTGTGAAATCCCGAGGCTCAACCTCGGGCCTGCAGTGGGTACGGGCAGACTAGAGTGCGGTAGGGGAGATTGGAATTCCTGGTGTAGCGGTGGAATGCGCAGATATCAGGAGGAACACCGATGGCGAAGGCAGATCTCTGGGCCGTAACTGACGCTGAGGAGCGAAAGGGTGGGGAGCAAACAGGCTTAGATACCCTGGTAGTCCACCCCGTAAACGTTGGGAACTAGTTGTGGGGTCCATTCCACGGATTCCGTGACGCAGCTAACGCATTAAGTTCCCCGCCTGGGGAGTACGGCCGCAAGGCTAAAACTCAAAGGAATTGACGGGGACCCGCACAAGCGGCGGAGCATGCGGATTAATTCGATGCAACGCGAAGAACCTTACCAAGGCTTGACATATACGAGAACGGGCCAGAAATGGTCAACTCTTTGGACACTCGTAAACAGGTGGTGCATGGTTGTCGTCAGCTCGTGTCGTGAGATGTTGGGTTAAGTCCCGCAACGAGCGCAACCCTCGTTCTATGTTGCCAGCACGTAATGGTGGGAACTCATGGGATACTGCCGGGGTCAACTCGGAGGAAGGTGGGGATGACGTCAAATCATCATGCCCCTTATGTCTTGGGCTTCACGCATGCTACAATGGCCGGTACAAAGGGCTGCAATACCGTGAGGTGGAGCGAATCCCAAAAAGCCGGTCCCAGTTCGGATTGAGGTCTGCAACTCGACCTCATGAAGTCGGAGTCGCTAGTAATCGCAGATCAGCAACGCTGCGGTGAATACGTTCCCGGGTCTTGTACACACCGCCCGTCAAGTCATGAAAGTCGGTAACACCTGAAGCCGGTGGCCTAACCCTTGTGGAGGGAGCCGTCGAAGGTGGGATCGGTAATTAGGACTAAGTCGTAACAAGGTAGCCGTACCGGAAGGTGCGGCTGGATCACCTCCTTTCTAAGGAGCATCTGACACTTTCGGGTGTCCAGAACCCAGATCGAAGGCGTACGTTCTTCGCTGGGAGCTCATGGGTGGAACATTTGACATGGTGCGAAGGATGTTGTTCTTCTTCAGTACGC
>NZ_JBSHIM010000034.1:2006-5516 GCF_053618975.1 Microbacterium sp. NPDC055599
GTGGGAAGCGGTGAAGGGTACCGCCCGTACTTTGAGAACTACACAGTGGACGCGAGCATCTTGCAACTGATCTTCGGATTGGTTGCGCAAGATGATCTTAAAGATCATTAGTCAATTTCTGATCCCGCCTTCGGGTGGGGTCGAGTTTTTGATTCGAACTCATGTGATTTCAAGTCTTTAAGAGCAAACGGTGGATGCCTTGGCATCTGGAGCCGAAGAAGGACGTAGCAATCTGCGATAAGCCTCGGGGAACTGATAAGCAAGTTTTGATCCGAGGGTGTCCGAATGGGGAAACCCCGCTGGGCGGCGTGCCGACCTAGTGACTCCCGCCTGAATATATAGGGCGGGTAGAGGGAACGTGGGGAAGTGAAACATCTCAGTACCCACAGGAAGAGAAAGCAACCGCGATTCCGTTAGTAGTGGCGAGCGAAACCGGATCAGGCTAAACCGAGTGTGTGTGATATCCGGCAGGAGTTGCATATTCGGGGTTGTGGGACTCACCAGTCAGTTCTGCCGAGCTGGCGACGTTACAGAAGCGTATAGACGAACGGTCTTGAAAGGCCGGTCATAGAGGGTGCCAACCCCGTAGTCGAAATGCGTGTTCTGGCGTGGAGAGTATCCCAAGTAGCACGGGGCCCGTGAAATCCCGTGTGAATCTGTCAGGACCACCTGATAAGCCTAAATACTCCCAGATGACCGATAGCGGACAAGTACCGTGAGGGAAAGGTGAAAAGTACCCCGGGAGGGGAGTGAAATAGTACCTGAAACCGTTTGCTTACAAACCGTTGGAGCACCCCTGGTAGGTGTGACAGCGTGCCTTTTGAAGAATGAGCCTGCGAGTTAGCGATATGTGGCGAGGTTAACCCGTGTGGGGTAGCCGTAGCGAAAGCGAGTCTGAATAGGGCGATTCAGTCGCATGTCCTAGACCCGAAGCGAAGTGATCTATCCATGGCCAGGTTGAAGCGACGGTAAGACGTCGTGGAGGACCGAACCCACTTAGGTTGAAAACTGAGGGGATGAGCTGTGGATAGGGGTGAAAGGCCAATCAAACTTCGTGATAGCTGGTTCTCTCCGAAATGCATTTAGGTGCAGCGTTGCGTGTTTCTTGCCGGAGGTAGAGCTACTGGATGGCCGATGGGCCCTACAAGGTTACTGACGTCAGCCAAACTCCGAATGCCGGTAAGTGAGAGCGCAGCAGTGAGACTGTGGGGGATAAGCTTCATAGTCGAGAGGGAAACAACCCAGACCACCAACTAAGGTCCCAAAGCGCGTGCTAAGTGGGAAAGGATGTGGAGTTGCTCTGACAACCAGGAGGTTGGCTTAGAAGCAGCCACCCTTGAAAGAGTGCGTAATAGCTCACTGGTCAAGTGATTCCGCGCCGACAATGTAACGGGGCTCAAGCACGCCACCGAAGTTGTGGCATTGACATTATTGGTAGGCCTTCGTGGTCCAGCCGTGTTGATGGGTAGGAGAGCGTCGTGTGGCCAGCGAAGCGGCGGTGGAAACCAGCCGTGGAGGCTACACGAGTGAGAATGCAGGCATGAGTAGCGAATGACGTGTGAGAAACACGTCCTCCGAAAGACCAAGGGTTCCAGGGTCAAGCTAATCTTCCCTGGGTAAGTCGGGACCTAAGGCGAGGCCGACAGGCGTAGTCGATGGACAACGGGTTGATATTCCCGTACCGGCGAAGAACCGCCCAAGCTAATCCAGTGGTGCTAAACGTCCGAGCCTTCACATCGTCACCTTCGGGTGACACCGTGGAGGGGAGCACGTGACCCCATGCTGGTGCGGTTAGCGTATTAACAGGTGTGACGCAGGAAGGTAGTCCAAGCCAGGCGATGGTTGTCCTGGTGCAAGTGCGTAGGCCGAGTCATAGGCAAATCCGTGACTCATGAGGCTGAGACACGATGCGGATAAAAAGTGGATGATCCTATGCTGCCGAGAAAAGCATCGACGCGAGGTTCTAGCCGCCCGTACCCCAAACCGACTCAGGTGGTCAGGTAGAGAATACCAAGGAGATCGAGAGAATCGTGGTTAAGGAACTCGGCAAAATGCCCCCGTAACTTCGGGAGAAGGGGGGCCTTCGACGTATTAGGACTTGCTCCGAAAGCGTTTGGAGGCCGCAGAGACTAGTGGGTAGCGACTGTTTACTAAAAACACAGGTCCGTGCCAAGTCGCAAGACGATGTATACGGACTGACGCCTGCCCGGTGCTGGAAGGTTAAGAGGACCGGTTAGCCGCAAGGCGAAGCTGAGAATTTAAGCCCCAGTAAACGGCGGTGGTAACTATAACCATCCTAAGGTAGCGAAATTCCTTGTCGGGTAAGTTCCGACCTGCACGAATGGCGTAACGACTTCCCAACTGTCTCAACCGCGAACTCGGCGAAATTGCATTACGAGTAAAGATGCTCGTTACGCGCAGCAGGACGGAAAGACCCCGTGACCTTTACTACAGCTTGGTATTGGTGTTCGGTGTGGCTTGTGTAGGATAGGTGGGAGACTTTGAAGCGGTGACGCCAGTTACCGTGGAGTCATTGTTGAAATACCACTCTGGTCACTCTGGATATCTAACTTCGAACCGTAATCCGGTTCAGGGACAGTGCCTGGTGGGTAGTTTAACTGGGGCGGTTGCCTCCCAAAAAGTAACGGAGGCGCCCAAAGGTTCCCTCAACCTGGTTGGCAATCAGGTGGCGAGTGTAAGTGCACAAGGGAGCTTGACTGTGAGACTGACAGGTCGAGCAGGGACGAAAGTCGGGACTAGTGATCCGGCAGTGGCTTGTGGAAGCGCTGTCGCTCAACGGATAAAAGGTACCTCGGGGATAACAGGCTGATCTTGCCCAAGAGTCCATATCGACGGCATGGTTTGGCACCTCGATGTCGGCTCGTCGCATCCTGGGGCTGGAGTAGGTCCCAAGGGTTGGGCTGTTCGCCCATTAAAGCGGTACGCGAGCTGGGTTTAGAACGTCGTGAGACAGTTCGGTCCCTATCCGCTGCGCGCGTAGGAAGTTTGAGAGGATCTGACCCTAGTACGAGAGGACCGGGTTGGACGAACCTCTGGTGTGTCAGTTGTTCCGCCAGGAGCACCGCTGATTAGCTACGTTCGGGATGGATAACCGCTGAAAGCATCTAAGCGGGAAGCCGGCCTCAAGATGAGACTTCCATACCTTCGGGTGAGAGGCTCCCAGCCAGACTACTGGGTTGATAGGCCAGATGTGGAAGCACGGTAACGTGTGCAGCTGACTGGTACTAATAAGCCGATGACTTGATAACACACCGTTCGTTGGTGCTTGCGTCCACTGAGTGGTTCTCGATGTACGGTCGAGAACCACCTTCGATCACACACACGTGTGAACCTAGGTTTGATTGAAACATCAATAGTGTTTCGGCGGCCATAGCGTGAGGGAAACGCCCGGTCACATTCCGAACCCGGAAGCTAAGCCTCACAGCGCCGATGGTACTGCAGGGGGGACCCTGTGGGAGAGTAGGACACCGCCGGACTCCTTTTAGTCAA
>NZ_JBSHIM010000035.1:0-2746 GCF_053618975.1 Microbacterium sp. NPDC055599
GGCCGCGGGGGTGGCGCACATGGGAGCGCATGCACTCGGGGCGGCCGCGTATGCCGCGGTCGCCATGGGGCTCGCACATCCCGACGACCCCCGCGCCCGCGACCGGGAGGTGACGCAGCAGCTCGCCCTCCTCTCCCCCGCCGCAGCTTCGGCCCTGCGCTCCCTGCCCCTCCTCGGCACCGACACCGCCGGACCGCTCGGCCCCGGGCTGCTGGCCGCGGGCGACCTCGGCGCGGTGATCCGGCGGGTGCAGGCCGCACTCGCCTGACCCCGCTGCACGCCGCTTCAGCGGCGATTCAGCGTCGAGCCGCCACACTGGGGTGATGCGGATCCTGGTGGTGGACGACGAGGTGCGCCTGGCGGAGGGCGTGCGTCGGGGGCTGGAGGCCGAGGGCTTCGCGGTCGACGTGGCACACAACGGGGTCGACGGACTGTGGCGGGCACGGGAGACGCGGTACGACGCGATCGTGCTCGACCTGATGATGCCCGGCATGAGCGGCTGGAAGGTGTGCGAGGCGCTGCGGGCGGAGGAGAACTGGACGCCCGTGCTCATGCTCACCGCGAAGGACGGCGAGTGGGATCAGGTCGAGGCCCTCGAGACCGGCGCCGACGACTACGTCACGAAGCCGTTCTCGTTCGCGATCCTGGTCGCACGGCTGCGGGCCCTGGTGCGCCGCGGGGCCGTGGCCCGTCCGACCGTGCTGGAGGCCGGGGATCTGCGCCTGGATCCCGCGGCGCATCACGCGTGGCGCGGCGACACGCCGATCAGCCTCACGGCCAGGGAGTTCGCGGTGCTCGAGCACCTGATGCGGCACCGCGGCCAGGTGCTCTCCAAACGCGACCTGATCGCGGGGGTCTGGGACGACGACTTCGACGGCGACCCGAACATCGTCGAGGTGTACGTCGGCCATCTGCGGCGCAAGGTGGACAAGCCGTTCGGGCGCGCGGCCATCGAGACCATCCGCGGGGCGGGCTACCGGCTGGCGGCCGACGGTGGCTAGCCGGTTCCTCCGTTCGGTGCGCGGCCGGACGACGCTCGGCGCGACGGTGGTCGTGGCGGTGGCCCTGCTGATCGGCGCCTTCTCCTTCTACGGCGTGCTCAGCGCGAGCATCCACGGCGCCAGGGAGCGCGCCGCCGAGCAGCGCCTGGAGGAGCTGGTGCAGCGCTTCGAGGGTCCGGGGCGCCCCGGTCCCGAGCTGCTCGACGACGACATCGTGCAGCTGATCGGACGCGACGGGACCGTGCGTCGCGCGAGCGAGGAGGCGCAGGAGCTCCTCGGATCGGGGTCGCTGCCCGTGCACGACGACCCGCGCAGCTTCGTGATCGACGGCGAGCGGATGGTGGTCGTGTCGGACGACCTCGACGACGGTGAGAGCCTGGTGCTGGCGGTGCCGATGGAGGACGACGCGGAGACGCTCGCCACGGTCGCGACGCTGTTGGCCGTCGCCGTCCCCGCTTTGCTGGTGCTCGTCGCCGCGACCACCTGGCTCGTCACGGGGCGGGCCCTGCGTCCGGTCTCGCGCATCCGCACGGAGGTCGACGGCATCACGGCGGAGCGCCTCGACCGCCGCGTGCCCGTGCCCGACACGGGCGACGAGATCGCGTCCCTCGCGACCACGATGAACGGCATGCTCGACCGGCTCGACGCCGCCGCGACCGCCCAGCGCCGCTTCGTGTCCGACGCCTCGCACGAGCTGCGGTCGCCGCTCGCGACCATCCGTCAGCACGCCGAGCTGGCACAGTCGCACCCCGAGGTCACGAGCATCCGCGAGCTCGCCGACGTGGTGTCGGAGGAGGGCCTGCGCCTGCAGGGCATCGTCGAGTCACTCCTGCTGCTGGCCCGCCTCGACGAGGGGGTGGCGGGTGCCGCGGAGCCGGTGGACCTCGACGACATCGCCCTCACCGAGGTGCGACGCCTGCGCGCGGCGGGGCTCGACGTGGACGGGTCGGGCATCGGCGCCGCCCGGGTGTCGGGCGACCCCCGGCTGCTCGCGCAGCTCGTGCGCAACCTCGCCGACAACGCCGCCCGCCACGCCCGCGGTCGTCTGGCGATCGGGGTCACCACGGTGCAGCAGCACGTGTTCCTGACCGTGGAGGACGACGGGTCGGGCGTGCCGGCGGCCGAGCGGGAGCGGATCTTCGAGCGGTTCGTGCGACTCGACGAGGCGCGCAGCCGTGATGCGGGCGGCAGCGGTCTGGGCCTGGCGATCGCCCGCAGCATCGCGACCGCGGCGCACGGCACCGTCACGGTGGACGACTCGCGATGGGGCGGGGCGCGGTTCGTCGTGACCCTGCCCTCGGCGGACTGAGACGGCGCACGGCATTCCTGAAGAGCGCTTCAGGACGCTTCAGGGTGGCTTCAGCGCCCCCGCGAGACCATCGGGACATGGACGACAAGAACCCCACCCCCGAGAACCCCACCCCGGAGCAGCCCGGCACCCCGGAGCAGCCCGCCGCCGCGCAGAGCCCGGCCCCCGCGCAGCCCGACGCGACCCCAGCCGCCGACGCCCCCACCGTTCCGGTCGAGCCGACCGCGCCCGCCGCCGCACAGCCCGCCCCCGCTTCCACGGCGCCCGCAGGCGAGGCGACTCCCCCGGCGAAGCCCGGACGCAAGCGCGCCTTGCTCATCGGCGGTGGCATCGCCGCGGCCGTGCTGCTCGCGGGTGGCGGGGTGGCTGTCGGCGCGGCGATCGGCGATGAGTTCGGCGACGACGACCACCCGTCGATGGAGGGACCGCGCCACGG
>NZ_JBSHIM010000036.1:0-414 GCF_053618975.1 Microbacterium sp. NPDC055599
GTGCGATTGAAAAAGAGCACTATATTAAGCATACCACATGCATTTATGCCGAGAAAATTTTTGGTTGGAATGAGCTATGTGTTAGCTAACTATGTTAGCGAGTTGGTTGGTGGTTTGTTGGGATTAATCCCAACGAAGTACCAACTCAACAACACATTATGCTCCGTTGGTTCCAACCAAAAAGCAATTGGAATAAAGCATTAAAAATAGCCACTCAACAATTAAGTGGCTATGGAGGGTAAAAGAACTTTTTCATATTAAAAGATTTAATGATATGTGGGGATGATGTTACATTTTCACTTTATCATTTATTTATTAATAGTGCATTTAAAAGTATTTAACGATGAGATTTTTTGGCTTTTTTGAAACGAGTGAAACGAGTTTCTTCTTGTCTTGATACTATAGGTAACTATT
>NZ_JBSHIM010000036.1:424-854 GCF_053618975.1 Microbacterium sp. NPDC055599
CTATTCCCGTATGGTTACCTATCTCTAGATTAGTTGATATGACTGTCTTTGAACGCAAAAAAAGTTGCTTTTTCATACCTAGTATAGTAGAGTTTATGGTGACCAAACCAAAACTTTACATGAAAGGAGAAAAAGCAACTTTTTTGTTATAAAAACTTTGTATACAACTTAGTTGTTTTTACAGTGATTTAATATATGGAAAAGTATACTGAGAAAAAACGGAGAAATCAAGTATTTCAGAAATTTATTGAACGGCATGTCAAAGAAGGACAAATGGATTTGATAAGGGAGTGCAATACATTCTTGAGTTTTGTGGCAGATAAAACATTAGAGAAACAGAAATTGCATAAATCTAATTTATGTAAAAATCGATTTTGTCCTGTATGTGCATGGCGAAAAGCGAGAAAAGATGCGTTAGGTTTATCATTGA
>NZ_JBSHIM010000036.1:864-1262 GCF_053618975.1 Microbacterium sp. NPDC055599
TGCAGTAAATAAGTCATATTTTACAGATAAAAGATATTATATTAGTCAAAAAGAATGGCTTGAATTATGGCGTGACGTAACGGGAATTTCAGAAATTACACAAGTTCAAGTTCAAAAAATAAGACAAAATAACAATAAAGAGTTATATGAAATGGCTAAGTATTCTGGTAAAGATAGTGATTATTTAATAAATCAAAAAGTATTTGATGCATTCTATAAATCTCTTAAAGGTAAACAGGTATTAGTTTATTCAGGATTATTTAAAGATGCTAAAAAGAAATTAAAAAATGGAGATTTAGATTACTTAAAAGAAATTGATCCAACCGAATACGTGTATCAAATTTTTTACATGTGGAATAAAAATGAATATTTAGCGAGTGAAATTTTTGATTTAACAG
>NZ_JBSHIM010000036.1:1272-1860 GCF_053618975.1 Microbacterium sp. NPDC055599
AAATGATAAATGAAATTGAAGAAGAAAAAGAAAAAACAAAACGCTACTCGAAAAAAAGAGTGAGCGTTTTTTGTTTTGTTAGAAAAAATTAAAGATGTTTTTCTGAAAAAGGTTTGAGATTTTGAAATGAAAAATATGAGGGTATACAGGTGTAATATTGCAACTATTGCTATTAAAGAGCATAAGAGGAATCCTACACAGAAATGTCTCCGTATGTAGCCATTCGGTAGCCATTTCTGTGCAAAATATTGATTTGACAGTGTCAAATGGGATTCCTATTTATGCGATAAAAATTGTTATATGACTCCCGAACGGCTACACAAAAGATACCGAATAGCTACACAAAATCAAAAATGGATACCATATGGATACCTAAAATCAAAAATGGATACCAAATAGCTACATTATTAGGTAGCCATTTGGGAGCTAAAAGGGAGCCAAATGGTAGCCAAAATCAAAATGCACTGCTGCCTTTTTTGAATATTATTAATCGGGTTTTAGCTTTTTTCTAAGAAGAATAATTGAGATTAAAAATATATTTTTCTTTCTGAAAGTGTTGAGAAATGAATTTTAAAATGATTCATAGCC
>NZ_JBSHIM010000036.1:1870-2133 GCF_053618975.1 Microbacterium sp. NPDC055599
TTTTATATTTATATTTAGTTCTTTTATTCAATTCTCCCCATTTGCCTTCTTCATGAATTAACATGTAAACCATTGCTTGTTCATTTAATTTTTCTGGCGAAGTCCAATCTGGTTTCAAGATATGTAAATCATTAAAACAATCATTCCAGTAATCCACCATATCTCTTTTAAGTTCAATTTCTACACGCCATAAGTGATCAGACATAACTTCGACATCTGCGTTATCTTTACGTTCTTGTTTTTTGTTATAAATTCTAATAAAT
>NZ_JBSHIM010000037.1:0-1306 GCF_053618975.1 Microbacterium sp. NPDC055599
AGTAGCACCTGCTCCAGTAAATAATAACGCCCCCGCTAGCGTTGTCGCACCTAAAAATTTAGCCGTTTTCAATAAAAACACTCCTTAATAAATTAATATTGTTACAAGTGAAGTTTAACACAATAAAACTATAAAAATAATAAAGAGTGTATATTTTTTATAAATTATTACGATATTTATAACTTTCCACGCTAACTTTATTCGACTTTTGCCAAATACCATCAATCATTTTATTTATTGCTAATGTATTATAATTAATAGCCACATCAAACCATTCATCTGATGTCTCAATACAAGTTATTAAAAAATCAGCATAATTATCAACTTTGTTGTTATAAATATATTCAATAATTTCCTTCATAACAACCATTTTATCAGTTTTAGTTAACTCAAAATAACTAGCTAAATCAGCACCACCATGAGCAACAATTTGGTCAATTGGATATTGATATTTCTCCGGATTATCAAGATGAGCCATATAGCGAATTAAGCCTTTAGCAGAACCTACTTTTTTAGGAATAGGACCGTTTAACGGTTCTATGATCTTAGTAACTTGATTATATGTAATAGGTCCATCAGCACTTAACAAGATATGGTAATGTTCTTTTTTCAATTCTCCATCTGGATTTACATCTTTGTCATGCAAAGGACTTTCAACCCATCTCATATGCGTTTCATCTAAGATATCTCTCCAATTTTTAGGAGTAGATTCTGGGTATACTATAAAAGTCCAGTCTCTTCCTTTTTCTACTGGTTTCTTACTTTTTGTCATGATAAAATATTAAGTGAAAAAGACATAAATAATAAACACTCCAAGGGCTTAACTTTGCGACGGTTGCGCCCTTTTTTTATGCTTTAACACTCTTTTCCTCCTTTCTTTCTACCACTCTTTCATTAATAAGTAGTGAAATATATTGTGATTTACTTAATCCATACCTTTCACTTTCTAACTCCAATTTATCCAATGTATCTTGCGACAAAGTAATACCAACTTTATTTTTTTGAGCCAATACAAGCACCTCCGAAAATAAAACTTCACATTAGTAATTTTATAGAAATCTCTAGAGATTTACAAACTTTTCTATAAAATTACAGAAATCTCTAGAGATTTTTGCTTTTTTAAAATTTAAAATTGGCATTTTTAAATTTCTATACTCTTAGAGCCCCAAGGGATATAGGAATTTAAATTTATTTTTTTCACAATGCACAATGCACACATGGGGGGTGTCATAGTACCCCCCATGTGTGCAATTTTTGCACACCCCTAGCCGTATCAAATCTTAGGGGCTCTGCCCCTCAAACCCCG
>NZ_JBSHIM010000038.1:0-1047 GCF_053618975.1 Microbacterium sp. NPDC055599
ACTTAATTCATTAATAAAAAAAGTTACGACAACACAAAAGGGAAAAAGAACATTTTTAAACCTAAATGAGTATATAGAACTTATTAAGCTAGAAGATTTTAACTCTTTTATAGTAGATAACATAGAAAAAGATTTTAAAATTAAGGACAGAAAAAAGCTAAGAAATGAATTAATGCACTTACAAGTAGCAAGATATAAAAACACAATATATTATAAAAATGATAATATGTTAGAATTACAATCTTTCGCTTACTACTTAGGCATTTTCAAGACACTTAATAGATACTTAAACTTTTGGTATGAGCAACCATTTTTGAGAGATACACATATAGAAACTGAAAATGAAGACATAAACAACTTATTAAATATTATTAACAATCATTATGATAATAACGAAATAACCAAGAATAAGTTTAGGTCAGTAGAAGATATAGAAAGTACTTCGGAAATTCAAAAAATATATACGTTTTTAAGAGACATTCAAACAGTAGACAATAAAAAGGCAAATCACTAATGATAGTGACTTGCCTTTCTAAGTTCTATTACAGAGTACAAAGTGACAATGTGTACTCAATTAATATTAAGATTATTTATTTGATTTAGAAGTACGTCTAAATGCTAATAATGATCCAGCAGCTAAAATCACTGATGCAATCATTGTTACTAAAGTCGTATTTGATGTTTCTTCACCAGTTTCTGGTAATGCTTTAGATTGATTTTGTGATTGTGTTTTATTTTCAGTTTTAGCATTGCTAGTAGCTTGTGAAGATTGCCCTTGATTGTTGTTTTGGGATGTACTGTTATTAGTGTGATTTGTTGCATTTTTATCTTGTTGTTGATTTTGATCATCCATGCTTTGAGCTGGAGTTTTAACATTATGTTCTTTAGCATGATCATCAATAATACTACCATTTGATTTGTTAACAAAAATAGCAGAAGGACCATTATGACCTTGTTCTCCAAACATTACTGCTACATAACCATTAGGTGATGGCTCTTGTTTGTTAATCAAAACTTTTGATTGCGGATTTAATGTAATACCATGTG